>JBJMUB010000001.1:0-9351 GCA_045811385.1 Sphingomicrobium sp.
GCCGCAGCCGGCGAGCCTTCGCCATAGAATCCGCCGCGGGCCAGCGCGACGATCACCCTCTTGTCCTTGACCAGGCCTTCCGGGCCAGTCTCGGTGTAGCGGAAGGTCGTGCCGGCAACCAAAAGCCGGTCGAGCCATGCCTTGAGCTGCGTCGGCAGCGTGAAATTGTACATCGGCGCTCCGATCACCACCGTGTCGGCCGCCAGGAACTCGTCGAGCACCGACGTGTCGGCGAAGGCGTCGAGCGTCAGGTGCGGCAGCGGGTTGGCCGCAAGGTCGCGATAGGCGACCTGCTCGCCCCATTGCGAGGTCTTGAGCTGGTCGACGATCGAGCGGGTAAGCGTCCGGCTGGCGCTGTTTTCGCCGCTGATGCTGCTGTCGATATGAAGGATGGTCACTATTGCCTCCTAAGTATGGATTTGTTACCGAGGCACCCTAAATAACCACCAGCGAATCGTCCGCAAGAACGCACTTTTTTGTGGCGAACGAACAAATTTGTGGGACAGGAACAGCGAAGGAACCGCAGACATGAAAGACCCCACCAACCCGGTGTGCCGGACCATCAGCACGCTCCTTTCGCGGATCGGCGACAAATGGACCGTGCTCGTCGTCCAGACGCTCGGCGACGGATCGCGGAGGTTCAACGAGCTTCGGCGCGAAATCCCGAGCGTGTCGCAGCGCATGCTGACCCTGACCCTGCGCAACCTCGAACGCGACGGGCTGGTCAAGCGGACGGTAACTCCGACCATTCCGCCCCGCGTGGACTATGAGCTGACCAAGCTCGGCCAGTCGCTCCAGAAGCCGATCTGCGGCCTTGCGACCTGGGCGATGGACAACGTCGAGGCGATCCACCAGGCGCAGGCCCGCTTCGACGACGAGCACGACCAGGCGGCCGCCGCGTGAGCAGCGCGCCCGCGCCGGCAAACGTCGTCGGTCTGCTCGCGCAGGGCGACGGCTATGCCGCCAAGGGGGATTCGCGGGCGGCGACGAGCTACTATCAGGCGGCACTCCAGGCGGCTCAGCAAGGAGCCGCGATCGACCTGACGACGCGGTCGCGGCTCAATGCCGCGGTCGGATATATCCGCCAGGCGGCCGAGGCTTATACCGCGGCGCTCAAGTCGCTCGTCGCAGACCGGCCGGCTTCTGCGCGGACCGACCGTTTGCGCCATGCCGTGGAGATCCTCGCGGGGGAGCGCGAATTGTTCCTCCAGGAGCCCACCGTCTTCTATTTCCCCTATCTCGCAAACCGGCAGTTCTTCGAGCGCGACGAGTTCGATTGGGTCGCGGAGCTTGAGGCCGAAACCCCGGCGATCAGGGCCGAGCTCGAGGCGATCATTGCCGCCGGCGCCGACTTCCAGCCCTATGTCGAAGACGAGCCCGACCGGCCGCGGCGCGAGTTCCACGGCCTGCACGGCCACCCGAGCTGGACCGCGCTCTACCTGTGGCGCGACGGCCGGCGGGTCGAGGAAAATGCAGCGCGCTGCCCGCGCACCATGGCGGCGCTCGACAAGGTGCCGATGACCCGAATCGGCGCCAAGACTCCGTCGGTGCTGTTCTCGCGGCTCACGCCGGGGGCGCACATCCCGCCGCATCGCGGGATGCTCAATGGCCGGCTGATCGCGCATCTGCCGCTGATCGTCCCCGACGGCTGCTGGCTGCGCGTCGGCAACGAGACGCGGACCTGGGAAGAAGGCAAGCTGCTGATCTTCGACGACAGTTTCGAGCACGAGGCGCGGAACGACAGCAACGAGACGCGGATCGTCCTGCTGTTCGACCTGTGGCGGCCGGAGCTCAACGACGACGAAAAGGCCGGCATTTCCCGGATTTTCGACACGATCGACCGTTTCACCGGAGTGCCGTCCGAAGCCTGAGGTTACAGCCGCAGCACCACCCGCCCGTTGATCTTGCCCGCCTCCATCCGCTCGAGCACGTCGTTGACCGCCTCGAGCGGCTCGACCGACACTTCGGCCTTCACCCTGCCGTCCGCCGCGAAGGCCAGCGCTTCCGCCAGGTCCTGGCGCGTGCCGACGATCGACCCGCGCAGCGTGATCCGCTTGAGCACCACCGGCATCACGGGGGTCGGGAATTCGCCCGGCGGCAGGCCGTTCAGCACCACCGTGCCCTTGCGCCGGACGATCCCGATCGCCTGACTGAAGGCGGCGGTCGACACCGCGGTGACGAGCACGCCGTGCATCCCGCCGGTTTCCTTGACGAGCTGCTTCACCGCCGCGGGATCGCGGCAGTCGACGGCGAGGTCGGCGCCGAGCTTCCGAGCGAGCTCGAGCTTGGCCTGGTCGACGTCGAGCGCGGCGACGTGGAATCCCATCGCCTTGGCATATTGGACCGCGACATGGCCGAGCCCGCCGATGCCCGAGATCGCGACCCATTCGCCGGACTTGGCCTCGGTCTCCTTGAGGCCCTTGTAGGTCGTCACTCCGGCACAGAGGATCGGGGCGATCTGCTCCATGTCGATGCCGGCGGGCAGATGGCCGACATAGTCCGCCTTGGCACGGACATAGTCGGCGCAGGTCCCGTCGACGCTGTAGCCGGTGTTGTGCTGCGCCGGGCACAACGTCTCCCATCCGGTCAGGCAATATTCGCATTGCCCGCAGGCGTCGTGAAGCCACGGAACGCCGACGGCATCGCCTTCACGCAGGTGGGTCACGCCGGCGCCGACCGCCGCGACGTGGCCGGTGCCCTCGTGCCCCGGGACCAGCGGAAGCTGGGGCTTGGCCGCCCAGTCGCCGCGCACCGCATGAAGGTCGGTGTGGCAGACGCCGGTCGCCGCGATTCGGACGACGATTTCGCCCGGTCCGGGCTCCGGTACGGGCAGCTCGTCGATCGTCAGCGGCTCACCGAACGCGTGGACGACGGCAGCGCGCATTGTCTCTCCCACCCGGCTGGTCTCCTGCTTTGCGTTCGTGCCCGGCTCGTCTAGGCGCAAGCCATGCTTAGGCCTGTAGCGACCGACATCGAAGCGTTGAAGACGCTCGAGGAACGGCTGCGGTGGCTGTCGGCGTGGACCATCCACCATGCCAACCACATCCGCGACAATGCCGACGGGCTGAAGGTCGGGGGGCACCAGGCGAGTTGCGCGTCGATGACCGCGATCATGGCCGCGCTCTATTTCCATGCGCTGGGCGAAAACGACCGGGTCGCGGTCAAGCCGCACGCCGGACCGGTGCTCCACGCGATCCATTATCTCCTCGAACGCCAGTCGCGCGAGCAACTCGAGAACTTCCGCGGGTTCGGCGGAGCGCAAAGCTATCCGAGCCGGACCAAGGACAAGATTCCGGTCGACTTCTCGACCGGTTCGGTGGGGCTCGGAGTGGCGATCACGCTGTTCGCCAGCCTGGTCCAGGATTATCTGACCGCGCACGGCTGGATGGACGAGGCGGACCGCGGCCGCTTCGTCGCCCTGATCGGCGATGCCGAGCTCGACGAAGGCAATATCTACGAAGCGATCATCGAGGGCGCCAAGCACGACGTGCGCAACCTGTGGTGGATCGTCGACTACAACCGCCAGAGCCTCGACGCGACCAGCGCCGACCGGATGTTCGAGCGGTTCGACGAGATTTTCCGAAGCTGCGGCTGGCGGGTGGTCGAGCTGCGCTACGGTCGCAAGCTCAAGGCGGCGCTCGATGCCCATCCCGCGCTCAAGAGCTGGCTCGAAGGACTGTCCAACGCCGAGCTGTCGGCGCTTCATTACCAGGGCGGTGGAGCTTGGCGGCGACGCATCGAAGCGGCGTTGGGCAAGAAGGGCGCGGCCTTCCTCAAGGATCACGACGACGCCGCCCTCGGCTCGCTGTTCACCGACCTTGGCGGCCATTGCATGGAAAGCCTGGTCGAAGCGTTCGATGCGGCGCAGGACGATGTCCCGACGCTGTTCATCGCCTGGACGATCAAGGGCTACGGCCTGCCGTTCGCCGGCCACAAGGACAATCACGCCGGCCTGATGAACCCGACGCAAATGGCCGCCTGGCGCGAAGCGATGGGGGTCGCCGAAGGCCGCGAATGGGAGCCGCTCGAAAGCGTCGGCGACAATGCCCGCCCGGGAGTCGAGGCCCTGCTCGAACGGAGCCGGATCGCGCGCGAGAAACGCGGCCGCTCATTCGGCACCGTCTCCGTCCCCGCGATTCCCGCTCCAGCCGGCGACGAGCAGTCGACCCAGGCGGCGTTCGGCCGGATCCTGCTCGACCTGTCGAAGGCCGGCGGCCCGCTTGCCGACCGCATCGTGACGACTTCGCCCGACGTCACCGTGTCGACCAACCTCGGCGCCTGGGTCAACCAGCGCGGACTGTTCCGGCGCAGTGAAACAGCCGACATATTCGCCAAGGAAAAAATTGCCTCAACGCAAAAGTGGGGTGCGAACAACAATGGCCAACACATCGAGCTCGGAATCGCGGAATCCAATCTTTTCCTGATGTTAGCCGCCGCAGGCCTCAGCGGCGACCTGTTCGGCCAGCGCCTGTTCCCGATCGGGACGCTGTACGACCCGTTCATCGCCCGCGGCCTCGATAGCCTCAATTACGCCTGCTACCAGGACTCGCGCTTCCTGCTCGTCGCGACCCCCAGCGGGATCACGCTCGGGCCCGAAGGCGGCGCGCACCAGTCGATCAACCCGCCGCTGATCGCGCTGGGCCAGCCGGGCCTGCGCCACTACGAGCCGGCCTATGCCGACGAGCTCGCGGCGATGATGGCCGAGGCGTTCCGCCTGATCGACGATCCCGTCGGCGAGAGCACGTACCTGCGGCTGTCGACCCGCAGCATCGTTCAGGTCGAACGCTCGGACCACGGGTGGCGCGACGGCGCCTTGGCGGGCGGCTACTGGCTGCGCGAGCCCGGTGCGAACGCCGAAGCCGCGATCGTCGCGATGGGCGCGGTCATGCCCGAAGCGCTCGCCGCGTGGGACGAGCTGCGCGCCGACATCCCCGGCCTCGGCCTGCTCGCCGTCACTTCGCCCGACCTGCTCCACCGCGGCTGGACGGCCGCGCAGGCGAGCCGCTGGAATGGCGAGCGCAAACCGAGCCACGTCGAAGAATTGCTTGGCAGGCTCCCGCGCGGCGCCGGACTCGTCACCCTCGCCGACGCCGCGCCCGCCTCGCTGTCCTGGCTCGGCGGAGTCATCGGCCAGCGTGTCGCTCCGCTCGGACTCGACAAGTTCGGCCAGACCGGCAGCCTCGCCGATCTCTACGCCGCCTACCGCCTCGACGGCGCGGCCATCACCGAGGCCGTTGCCGAGCTATTGCTGCCCGCCTAGAGCGGGGCCATGCCAGGGCGCTTTTTCGACGAGTGGCAGGTCGGCGACAAAATCGCCCACGCGATCACGCGCACGGTGACCGAAACCGACAACATCCTGATCACCGCGCTGACCCACAACCCGCAGCCGCTGCATCTCGACCATGAAGCCGCGGCCAAATCGGAGTTCGGCAAGCCTTTGGTCAACTCGATCTATACGTTCGGCCTGATGATCGGGGTGAGCGTCGAGGACACGACGCTCGGGACGCTCGTCGCCAACCTCGGCTATGACGCGGTCAAGTTCCCCAACCCGGTGTTCGCCGGTGACACGCTGCGCAGCGAGACCGAATGCATCGCGCTCCGCGAGAGCAACTCGCGGCCGACCGCCGGGATCGTCACCTGGGCGCACCGCAGCTTCAACCAGCGGGGCGAGCTGGTGTGCGAGTGCACCCGCACGGCGCTGCTCCAGAAACGGCCGGCATGACCGAGCCCCGCTCCTGGCTGTTCGTCCCGGCCGACAGCGAGCGGAAGATCGGCAAAGCGCTCGACAGCGACGCCGATGCGATCATCTTCGACCTCGAGGACAGCGTCGCGCCGGCCCACAAGACGACCGCCCGCGACATCCTCAAGGGCCTGCCCAAGCGGTCGAACGGGCCGGAATGGTGGGTCCGGGTCAACCCGCTTGGAAGCGAGTATCATAAGGACGATTTGAAGCTCATCGGCAGTGCCTACGTCCACGGCATCGTCCTGCCCAAGGCCGAAGGCGGCTGGGACGTGATCGAGCTCGCCCACCGCACCGGGAATATCCCGATCCACGCCATCGTCACCGAGACCGCGGCGAGCCTGTTCGGCTTGCTCTCCTACCGCGATCCCAAATCTACTTTGACGGCGATGAGCTGGGGCGCAGAGGATCTGTCGGCAGCGCTCGGCGCGGCGTCCAAATATGATTCGAGCGGCGAGCTCAGCTTCACCTACAAGCTGGCGCGCTCGCTGTGCCTCGCCGGAGCCGTTGCCGCCGGAGTCCAGCCGGTCGACGGGGTGTTCGCCGACTTCAAGGACGACGCCGGACTGAAGGCCGAAGCCGAGGCCGCGGCGCACGAGGGCTTCACCGGCAAGCTCGCCATCCACCCGGCGCAGGTCCCCGTGATCAACGCCGCCTTCACGCCGTCGGCCGACGACCTCGCTCACGCCGAGGCGATTGTCGCCGCGTTCGAGGCACAGCCCGACGCCGGGGTGCTGTCGGTGGACGGCAAAATGGTCGATCGCCCGCACCTCGTGCAGGCCAGACGCACATTGGAACGATCACGCTAGGAGGCTGACATGGCCACGACTGCAGAACCGCAACCCGGAACCGTCACAGAGGCCACCAGCCGGCCGACCCCCGCCAAAGGCTGGGGCACCGACGCGCCCGACCAGCCGCTGCGGCCGATGGAGTTCGAGCGCCGCGCGCTTCGCCCCGACGACGTCGCGATCAAGATCACCTACGCCGGGATCTGCCACAGCGATCTCCACACCTGCCGCAACGACTGGGGCAATTCCAACTATCCGGTGATTCCCGGCCACGAGATCGTCGGCACGGTGACAGCCGTCGGCGATCAGGTCACCCGCCACCGCGTCGGCGATATCGTCGCGGTCGGCTGCATGGTCGACAGCTGCATGGAGTGCGATCAGTGCCTCGCCGGCTGGGAAGTGTTCTGCCGCAAGGGCTGCGTCCAGACCTACAACAGCGCCGACTATCACGACGGCACCATCACGAAGGGCGGCTACACCGACCATATCGTCGTGCGCGATCATTTCGTGCTCAAGGTGCCGGAAGGCATGGACGTCGCCCGGGTCGCGCCGTTGCTGTGCGCCGGGATCACGACCTATTCGCCGCTGCGCCAGTACGACGTCGGGCCGACGAGCAAGGTCGCGGTCGTCGGCCTCGGCGGCCTCGGCCACATGGGAGTCAAGCTCGCGGCCGCGATGGGCGCGCATGTCACCATGATCACCACCACGCCGAGCAAGGGCGAAGACGCCCGCAAGCTCGGTGCGCACGACGTGATCATTTCCACCGACGCTGCCCAAATGCAGGGCGCGGCGACTCGCTTCGACTTCATCCTCAACACGATTCCCGTCCCCCATGAGATCGACGGCTATCTGCAATTGCTCGGCCGGTCGGGGCGGATGGTCATCGTCGGCGCGCTGACGCAGATGCCGCCGTTCATCGGCGCCAATCTCATCTGGTGGAACCGGGCGGTCGGCGGTTCGGCGATCGGCGGCATCCCGGAAACGCAGGAGATGCTCGATTTCTGCGCCGCCGAGGGCATCTATCCCGACGTCGAGTTCATCCGCATGGACCAGGTCAACGAGGCGTACGAGCGGCTGCTCAGGAACGACGTTCGCTACCGCTTCGTGATCGACATGAGCGAGGGCCTGTGACCGAGGCGGTTTACCCGGTCCCCGAGCATTTCAACGGACGTATCGGCCCGCGCGAGCTCGCCGAGCTTCATGAGCTCGAGCGGTCCGACCCCGACCGCTTCTGGCTCGACCAGGCCAGGCGGCTGACCTGGAGCAAGTTCCCGACCAAGGCCGGCGACTGGTCGTTCGACGAGGATGATTTCCACATCAATTGGTACGCCGACGGGGAGCTCAACCTGTCGGTCAACTGCCTCGACCGTCATCTCGCCGAGCATGGCGACGACACGGCGCTGATTTTCGAAGCCGACGAACCGGGCACCGGCCGCGCCGTCAGCTTCCGCGAACTGTACGAAGAGACCTGCCGCTTCGCCAACCTCCTCAAGCAGCACGGGGTCGGGCGCGGCGACCGGGTGATGATCTACATGCCGATGATCCCCGAGGCCGCGGCGGCGATGCTCGCCTGCGCGCGCATCGGCGCGATCCATTCGGTCGTGTTCGGCGGCTTCTCGCCCGAAAGCGTCGCCGGGCGAATCGCCGATTGCGGCGCGGCTTGCGTGATCACCGCCGACGAGGGCGTGCGCGGCGGCAAGCGTATCCCGTTGAAGCGCAACGTCGACCAGGCGCTCGAAGAAGGCGACGTTCCAACGGTCATCGTCGTCACCCGGACCGGCGCCGAGGTGACGATGAAGGACGGCCGCGACGTCTCCTACGCCGCGCTGCGCGACAGCCTCGCGACCGAGTGCGAGCCGGCGGTGATGAACGCCGAGGATCCGCTATTCATCCTCTACACCTCGGGCTCGACCGGCAAGCCCAAGGGCGTCGTCCACACCACCGGCGGTTACGCCGTCTGGGCGGCGACCACCTTCGACTGGGTGTTCGACTACAAGCCCGGCGACGTCTTTTGGTGCACCGCCGACATCGGCTGGGTCACGGGCCACAGCTACGTCGTCTACGGCCCGCTGATGATGCGCGCGACCAGCATCATGTTCGACGGAGTGCCCAATTACCCCGACTTCGGACGCTTCTGGGAGACTGTCGACCGGCTCGGAGTCACCATCTTCTACACCGCCCCGACCGCGATCCGCGCGCTGATGCGCGAGGGCGACGGCCCGGTGAAGGCGCACAGCCGCAGGTCGCTGCGCCTGCTCGGCACCGTCGGCGAGCCGATCAACCCCGAAGCCTGGGAATGGTATTGGCGCGTCGTCGGCGACGGCCGCTGCCCGGTGGTTGATACCTGGTGGCAGACCGAGACCGGTGCGGCGCTGATCTCGCCCGTCCCCGGAGCGATCCCGATGAAGCCCGGAAGCGCCACCAAGCCGCTGCCCGGGGTCCATGTCGAGCTCGTCGATGCCGAAGGCCAGACGCTCGACGGCGCGATCAGCGGCAACCTGTGCCTGACCGCGTCGTGGCCCGGCCAGATGCGCACCGTGTGGGGCGACCACCAGCGCTTCTTCGAGACCTATTTCACCACCTATCGCGGACGATATTTCACCGGCGACGGCTGCCGCCGCGACGAGGACGGCTATTACTGGATCACCGGCCGCGTCGACGATGTGATCAACGTGTCGGGCCACCGCATGGGCACGGCGGAAGTCGAGAGCGCGCTGGTCGCGCACGCGAAGGTCTCGGAGGCTGCCGTGGTCGGCTATCCGCACGATATCAAGGGTCAGGGCATCTACGCGTATGTGACCTTGATGGCGGGCGAGCAGCCGA
>JBJMUB010000002.1:0-16987 GCA_045811385.1 Sphingomicrobium sp.
AGCAAGATCGATAGCCGGACGATCCTCGGCGAGCAGGGCGCCGAGCAGCTGCTGGGCAAGGGCGACATGCTCTACATGCCCGGCGGCAAACAGATTATCCGCGTCCATGGCCCGTTCGTCTCGGACGAGGAGGTCCGCTCCGTTGCCGAGCATTGGCGCAGGCAAGGCGCCCCCGATTACGTGCAGGCAGTCACCGAGGAGCCCGAAGACGGCGGCTACCTGCTCGACGGCGAGCCGACCGGGGAAGATGACGCCGAAACCCAGCTCTATCGCAAGGCGATCCAGATCGTCGCCGAGAGCCAGAAGGCCTCGACCTCCTACCTCCAGCGCCAGCTCCGCGTCGGCTACAACAGCGCGGCGCGGCTGATCGAGCGGATGGAGAAGGATGGGCTCGTCGGCCAGCCCGACCACGTCGGCCGGCGCGAAGTGCTGATCGACCCCGACGGGCACCCGATTTGAGATCGGCGCTCCGCGGCTGAACGGAACGGAACCGCGGGGTTCAGAGCGCATTCAATCGCGAACCGCCAGTTTCGGCGCAAAATTTCAGGAGCGTATCGAATGACCTTTCCGACCAGCCTTGCGCACGCCCTGGTGCCGGCCGCGATCATTGCCGCGGCGGCGCCGGCGGCGGCCGCGGAAAACCCGGACCTCGACAAGGTCCGGGCCCACATCACCGCGGTCGACACGATGACCGCCAGGTTCGTCCAGACCGACGCCAAGGGCCGCTCCGCCGCGGGCACACTGCAGCTTAAGCGCCCGGGCCGGATCCGCTTCCAGTACGGCAGCGGCGACCTGTTGCTGGTCGCCAACGGCGGCAAGCTGACCTTCCTCGACTATCAGGTCGGCCAGAAGAACAGCTGGGACCTCTACAAGACCCCGCTCGGAGTGCTCCTGTCGGCCAATCCCGACGTCAAGCGCATCGCCCGGATCCAGCCCAATCCCGACAAGCGCATCCTCGTCGTCCGGGCCAAGGACCCCAACCATGCCGAATACGGCACTTTGATCCTCGCCTTCCTGCGCTCGTCGGCCGCGCCCGGCGGGCTCCAGCTCTACGGCTGGACTGCGATCGATGCGCAGAACAAGCGGACCACGGTGAAGTTGTCGGACGTGCGCTACAACGTCGCCGTGCCCGAAGGCGCGTTCACTTATCCCGAACCGAAGAAGCGCAAGCGCTGAGTTAAAAAAGTTTCATATTGCGACCCGTTCATCGCAATTTCAGGCAGGGTTTCCTAGATAGCTGATTGGTTCCGCTGCTTGCTCGGGGTTTCCCCCTGTTACCCGGGGTCATTGCGGAACCCCTTGCGTGACGAACGCTAGGCGGCCCTCGCTCCATGCCCCCGGAGCGGGGGCCTTTTCTCCTCCCCGGAACGGGGAGGTGGCAGTCCGAAGGACTGACGGAGGGGCCGGCCCACCACCACCGAGCTGAGCTCGGCGGTCCCCTTCCCCGTTCCGGGGAGGATCAGCTAAGCGGTTCCTGTGACGAAACGGCTGAAGATCGCCTCGTGGAACATCAACTCGGTGCGCGCCCGCGCCGGGATCGTCGAGCGGCTGATCCGCGAGCAGCAGCCGGACATCCTGTGCCTGCAGGAAACCAAGGTGCTCGACGGCATCTTCCCGCACGAGCTGTTCCGAACGCACGGCTACAAATATCACCAGCTCAACGGCCAGCGGATGCATCACGGAGTCGCGATCCTCAGCCGCGTGCCGCTCAAGGATCCGGGCAGGCACGACTGGCAGGACAATGGCGAAGCCCGCCACATCGGCGTCCGGCTCGAGTGCGGGATCCGGCTCGAAAACGTCTATGTCCCCGCCGGCGGCGACATCCCCGACCGCTCGCAAAACCCCAAGTTCGGCCAGAAGCTCGACTTCATCGGGCGGATGACCCGCTGGTGCGAGGGCCTGAACGAGCCGACGATCATCGTCGGCGACTTCAACGTCGCTCCGCTCGAATGCGACGTGTGGAGCCACAAGGCTTTGCTCAAGGTCGTCAGCCATACGCCGGTGGAGGTCGAGGCGCTCACCCGGCTGCAGCAGGCCCACGGCTGGATCGACATCGGCCGTCGGTTCGTGCCCGCGCCGGACCGCTGCTTCACCTGGTGGAGCTACCGCTCGCCCGACTGGACGAAGAACGACCGCGGCCGCCGCCTCGACCATATGTGGGCCTCGCCCGAGCTCGCCGGCCATCTCGCCGCGCATGAGGTGCTCGAGCCGTGCCGGTCGTGGGAGCGGCCGTCAGATCACGTCCCCCTGATCCTGGAGGTCGCGATTTGAGCGATCCGTCCGCGATCCGCCGGGCGATCGCCGCGCTTCGCGCCGGGCGAACCGTGCGGATCGAGGCGCCGCAGCCGCTCACCGTCGTGGCGGTCGAGACGGCGACCGGCGAATTGCTCGACCTGGTCGATCCGAACCGGCGCGGACGGCTGCTGATCAGCGGCGAGCGCGCGGCGGCCTTGTCGCTCACCAATGAGCGTGACGCCGCCGATCCCCACGCGCCGGTGCTGGTCGAGCGCGCGCCGTGGCTCGACGCCGCGGCGGCGCTGGCCGTCGCCGACCCCGGGCGCGACCTCGAACGCGGCCCGCTCGGTCCGCTGCATCCACTTCCGGTCGACTGCGCCGAGGCGGCGCGCGCCGCGCTCGGCCTGGCGCGGTCGGCCGGGCTGTTGCCGGCGCTGTGGATCGTCGACGACCAGCCGTCGGCGGCATCGGTCGCGGCGGACGACATCGACCGCCGGCGCCAGGCCGCGGCGGTCGCGCTCGTCGCCCGGGCCAGGCTTCCGCTCGACGGCCTGCCCGACACTCAGATCGTTGCGTTCCGGGCCGAGGACGACGGCCAGGACCATGTCGCGCTGGTGGTCGGAGCGTTCGGCGGCAAGCCGCCGATGGTTCGGCTGCACAGCGAGTGCCTGACGGGCGACGTGTTCGGCTCGCTCAAATGCGATTGCGGGCCGCAGCTCAAGGAAGCGCTGAGGATCATCGGCGAAGCCGGCGGCGGGGTCCTGCTCTATCTCCGGCAGGAGGGGCGCGGGATCGGTCTTGCCAACAAGCTTCGCGCCTATGCGCTCCAAGACCGCGGCCTCGACACGGTCGATGCCAACCGTCGGCTCGGCTTCGGCGACGACGAGCGCGATTATGCCCATGCGGCGGCGATGCTTCGGGCGCTCGGGATCGACCGCGTGCGGCTGCTGACCAATAATCCGAACAAGGTCGCCGGACTTGGCGCCGCGGGAATCGAAGTGGTCGAGCGGGTCGCCCACCACATGCCGGCCAACCCGCACAACGCCGACTATCTCGCGACCAAGCGCAGGAAGAGCGGCCACCTGGCCTAGAGCCCGAGCAGCGTCCGCACCTCGTCGAAATCGTAGGCGATATGCTCGACTCCGAGCGCGCGGAGGCGGTCGTCGTGCCCGTCGAGGCAATGCGATCCGGCGGCGAGTCCGATCACCAACGCGCCCGAAGCGAGCGCGCCGGTCACTCCGATCTCCGAATCCTCGATGATCGCGCAGCGTTCGATCGGCACTCCAAGCTGATGCGCCGCGTGCAGATAGAGGTCGGGCTCAGGCTTGCTCCGCTCGACATGCTCGCGGCCGCTGTAGACGTGAGGCCCAAAGGCGTCGGCCAGGCCGAGATTGCCGAGGTGCCCCTGGAGCCAGCGAGTCGAGCTCGACGAAGCGACCGCGATCGGGAGTCCCGGCGGGATCGAGCGCACGAAGTCGACCGCGCCGGCGACCGCCTGGACGCCCTCCTCCAGCGCCCGAATGCTTTGCTCTTTGCGCCGCTCGAGAAATTCCGCCGGCAGCGGGCCGCCGATCCGCGCTTCGATCGCAGCGAAGAATTCCGGCCCGGCGAGGCCGACATAATGGCGAATGGCGTCCTCGACCGAATGGCGATGGCCGAACTCGGTCAGCAGTTCGGCGAGCAGGCGGTTGCCCTCGAACTCGCTTTCGAGGAGCACTCCGTCGAAGTCGAAGATGATCGCGTCGACCTTCGCCATCAGTCCTCGAACAACGCCGTTCCGACCCGGACGGCGGTCGCCCCGAGCATCACCGCCTGCTGAAAATCTCCGGACATTCCAATGCTCAACCCGGTGACGTCATGGCGTCGGGCGAGCTTGGCGAGCAGGGCGAAATAAGGCGACGCCTCAACCCCGGCTGGCGGAATTGCCATCAGTCCGGCAAGCGGCAGCGACGACCTTCGAACCGAGGCCACGAGCTCGCCGACCTCGCCGATCGCGCAACCGCCCTTCTGCTGCTCCTCGCCGATGTTCACCTGGACGTAGAGCGACGGACGGCGGTCGGCCTTGCCGGCTTCTTTGACGAGCGCGTCGAGCAGCGAGCTTCGGTCGAGCGAATGGATCGCGTCGAACAGCCGGACGGCTTCCGCCGCCTTGTTCGATTGCACGCGGCCGATGCCGTGCAGCCGAAGCCCGGGATGGCGAGCGAGAAGCGGCGGCCATTTGGCCAGCGCCTCCTGGACGCGGCTCTCGCCGAAATCGCTCTGGCCGCAGGCGATGAGCTCCTCGATCTCCTCGGCCGAGCGGCCCTTGGTGACGGCGATCAGCTGGACGGCCGCGGGATCGCGCCGGGCGATCTCGGCCGAGCGGGCGATCGAATCGCGGATTCGTTGCAGACGGTCGGCGGCGCGGCTCATCGTCGGGCGCTATAGGAAGCGTCATGAGACGCCGCCAGAGCGGTCGGCCGACGTTCGAGACTAGCGGAAGTTAGCGGCTTAGAACTTGAAGGCGGTGCCGACGTAGACCGCCTGGCTGTCGCGACGCTCGTCCTTGAGCGTCGACAGCTTGTCGCGGTCGATCTCGTATCGAACTCCGCCGGTCAGGGCGACGCGCCGCGAGAGCGAATAGGAGCCGCCGACGTCGAGCGTGTAATTGTCCCCCTTGCGCAGCGCGGCGAGGGCCCGGCCGTCCGCGCGGTCGGCGGCGACCGCGACCCGGCCGGTGAACCGCTTCAGCGAATAGCTGACCCCGACGATTGCGCTCTCGCGCCCACCCAAAGCGGGATTGGCTTCCTTGGTCTTGGCCACGTCGCCGGAAACCGCGAATCGGCGCCAGCCGACCGCCACGCCGAGATTATAGGTCGCCGGAGTGAGCGCCGTGACCGCCGGAGTCGCGGCCGCGTCCTGCGCCTTAGCCGGCGTGCCGGCGCGCGCCCGGATCGCCACTCGAAGCTGCGACGGCCGCCCCTTGGCCGCGGCGGGCGTGAAGCGGAAATCGGTCAGCGACAGCGGCTTGTTGGCGAACGCCGCGGCCAGCCGCGGATCGCCGTTCGCCGGAGTGAAGGACGAGATCGGATCGAAGCTCAGCGCAACCGCCGGCGGGCGCTTTTTGGCGGCCGTCGGGCTGGTCGTCGCGAGTGCGGGAGACAGCACTAGACCGGCAGCAGCAGCGGCTGCCGCCAGCTTTGCTCCTTTCGATCCGCGCAGCGTTAACAAAGCGAAAAACTCCCTGTTCGCGAGTCGATATAGCCACTCGAGGCTGAAGGTTCCATGAGCGGAATCGATTCAACCGCCAGCTGTTGCCGAGTCAACACAATGCGGTCCTTGCGCGGGACATGCTTGCGAGAGGGCCTTGACCAACTATAACGCGGCGACACCGATTTTTCATGGCCAAGGAACACCGATGCCCCGCCCGCACACCGTCGCCGCCGCCCTCATCGTCCTGACGTTCGCGACGTCGGGCTGCGCGCGCAACCGCAATCTCCCGACCCAGCTCGCGCCGTCGCGAATCTCGACCATCGGGGTCAACAGCTACCTGTGGCGCGCCGCCGTCGACACGGTGTCGTTCGCGCCGCTGCTTCAGGCCGACGCGACCGGCGGGGTCATCATCACCGACTGGTACTCCAATCCCAAGGCGCCGGGCGAGCGGGTCAAGCTCACCGTTTCGGTGCTCGATCAGGACCTGCGCGCCGATGCGCTTCGAGTCGCGGCCTCGCGCCAGGTCAATCAGAACGGCGTCTGGGTCGACGCGCCGGTGACGGCGGCGACGGTCCAGAAGCTCGAGGACATCATCCTGACCCGGGCCCGCGACCTGCGCCGCGCCGCCGTGCGCGGCTAGACTGCCCGTCGACATGACCGGGCGGTTCGACCCGACCGAAGCCGACCGCCGCTGGCAGGCGCGGTGGGAGGAAGAGCGCACCTTCGCCGCCGACAGCTCGAGCGCCAAGCCCAAGACCTATGTGCTGGAGATGTTCCCTTATCCGTCGGGGCGGATCCACATGGGGCATGTGCGCAACTACACGATGGGCGACGTCATCGCCCGCTATCGGCGCATGCAGGGCCACGAAGTGCTTCACCCGATGGGCTGGGATGCGTTCGGGATGCCGGCCGAGAATGCGGCGATGGAGCGCAAGGTCCATCCCGGCGAATGGACTTGGGCCAATATCCGGACGATGCGCGAGCAGCTGAAAACGCTCGGCTTCGCGCTCGACTGGAGCCGGGAGTTCGCGACCTGCGACCCGGCCTATTACGGGCAGGAGCAGGCGCTGTTCCTCGACCTGTTCGATGCGGGCCTGGTGTATCGCAAGGAGAGCGAGGTCAACTGGGACCCGGTCGACATGACCGTGCTCGCCAATGAGCAGGTGATCGACGGGTGCGGCTGGCGCTCGGGCGCGCCGGTCGAGCGGCGCAAGCTCGCGCAATGGTTCCTGAAGATCACCGACTTCGCCGAGGACCTGCTCGAGGGCCTCAGCACCCTCGACCAGTGGCCCGACAAGGTCCGGCTGATGCAGGAGAACTGGATCGGCAAAAGCCGCGGGCTGCAGTTCCGCTTCCGCCTCGCCGAGCCGGTCGATTCGATCGACGAGGTCGAAGTCTTCACGACCCGTCCGGACACGATCTTCGGAGCGAGCTTCGTCGCCATCGCGGCCGGCCACCCGATCGCGCAAGCGGTTGCGGCCGGCGATCCCGATGCTGCCGAGTTCATCGCCGAGTGCCAGCGCGGCGGGACCAGCCTGGCCGAGATCGAAGCCGCGGAGAAGCAGGGCTATCCGACGGGCCTCGCTGCGGTTCATCCGCTCGATCCCGAGCTGCGAGTGCCGGTCTACATCGCGAACTTCGTGCTGATGGACTACGGCACCGGCGCCATCTTCGGTTCGCCGGGCCACGACCAGCGCGATTTCGAATTCGCGACCAAATACCGGCTGCCGATCAGGCGCGTGGTCGCGGCCTCGATCGACGAGGCAGCGCTGCCGGTCGTCGGCGAGGCGGACGTCATCACCGGCGTCACCGTCAACTCGGACTTTCTCGACGGGCTGACCACCGAGCAGGCGATCGCCGAGGTCATCCGGCGCGCCGAGACCGCCGGCTGGGGCCAGGGGACTACCGCCTGGCGGCTGCGCGACTGGGGCGTGTCGCGCCAGCGCTACTGGGGAACGCCGATCCCGATCATTCACTGCGCCGCGTGCGGCGCGGTTCCGGTGCCGCGCGACCAGCTTCCGGTGGTGCTTCCCGACGACATCGAGTTCGACCAGCCGGGCAACCCCCTCGACCGGCATCCGACGTGGAAGCATGTCTCGTGCCCGAGCTGCGCGGGAGAGGCCGCGCGCGAGACCGACACGCTCGACACGTTCGTCGATTCCTCATGGTATTTCATCCGCTTCGCCAGCCAGCCGGAGGACCAGCCGTTCGACCGCGCCGAGGCCGAGCAATGGCTGCCGGTCGCGCAATATATCGGCGGCGTCGAGCATGCGATCCTGCACCTGCTCTACGCGCGCTTCTGGACCCGCGCGTTGCAGCGGCTCGGCAAGCTCGACATGGCCGAACCGTTCAAGGGCCTGTTCACGCAAGGGATGGTGACTCACGAGACCTACCAGGCCGGCGACGGCAGCTGGCTCAGCCCCGACGAGGTGCGCCGGGACGGCGACGACTGGATCCACATTGAGAGCGGACAGCCGGTGACCCCCGGACGGGTCGAGAAAATGTCCAAGTCCAAGCGCAACACGATCGATCCCGAGCCGATCCTTGCGAAGTACGGCGCCGATGCCGTGCGCTGGTTCATGCTGTCCGACAGCCCGCCGGAGCGCGACCTCGAATGGTCCGAAGCGGGGATCGAGGGCGCCTGGCGTTTCGTCCAGCGCGTGTGGCGGCTGGCGATCGACTCTGCGGCGGGCGACGGCAGCGACGAGGCGTTGAAGCGCAAGCTGCACAAGACCGTTGCGGCGGTCGGTGCGGCGATCGACGGTCTGCAGTTCAACAAGGCCGTGGCCAATCTCTATGAGCTCGTCACGGCGATCGAGAAGGCCAGGCCGTCGGCCGACCGGACCGAAGCGATCCATGTGCTCATCAGGCTGATCGCCCCAATGGCCTCGCATCTCGCGGAGGAAGCCTGGGCCGCGCTCGGCAATCCCGGGCTGGTCGCCGATGCGCCCTGGCCGGACTACGATTCGGCGCTGCTGGTCGAGGACCAGGTCACGCTCGCGGTCCAGGTCAACGGCAAGTTGCGCGATACGCTGACCGCCCCGCGCGGCCTTCCCAGGGAAGACGCCGAGGCGCTCGCCCTGGCTTCGGAGAAGATCCAGCGCCAGCTTGGCGGAGCGGCGCCGCGCAAGGTGATTGTAGTTCCCGACCGCCTCGTGAATATCGTCGCATGACGCCCACGGGCCGAAGTCTGGTCGCTCCGCTGCTCGCGTTGGCGCTCGCCGGCTGCGGGCTGCACCCGCTGTACGGCGGCGGATCGGCGGGCACCGTGGCGACGACCCTGGGGGCGGTCCAGGTCGCGCCGATCGAGGGCCAGGTCGGGTGGCTGGTGCGTCACAAGCTGGTCGACCGGCTCGGCGCGAGCGGGTCGGGCGGGGCGCGCTACCGGCTCGACGTCACGCTCGACGACAATATCACCGGCTTCGGCATTCGCGGCGACCGCGCGGTGACTCGCGAGCGGCGGACGCTGCGCGCGCGCTATCAGCTGATCGATCTCGCGAGCGGCGGCGTGGTGCTCGACGCGACCGCCGGGTCCGACGCCGGAATCGACGTGGTCAGCTCGGAATATGCGACGGTTGCGGCCGAACAGACCGCGGCCGAACGGCTCGCCGAGGTCGTCGCGGACCAGATTGTCGCGCGCCTCGGCGTCTACGCCGCCCGCACCGTGCCGGCACGATGAAGGCGTCCAAGGCTAGCATCGGCCGATCAATCGACCAACCGGGTTCGGCGACGCGTTTCTATCTGTTCCACGGGCCCGACGAAGCGCAGTCGCGGGCGCTCGCCGCCCGCCTGCTCGAGGGCCTCGGCGCCGAGAAGGCGGCCGTGGCGGCTGGCGCAGTGAAGTCCGACCCCGCGCTGCTGGCCGACGAGGCCGGAGCAATCAGCCTGTTCGGCGGCAAGCGGCTGGTTTGGATCGAGCCCGCGGGGGACGAAATCGCCGCGGGGCTCGAAGCGTTGCTCGCACTCGAAGCGGTGGAGAGCCCGGCCGTGGCCATTGCCGGCGCGCTGCGCAAGACTTCCGCGTTGCTCAAGCTTGCCGAAGTGTCCCCGCAGGCGCTGGCCTTCGCGGCTTATGCCCCTGAAGGGGCGGATGCCGAGCGGATGGTCGCCGAAGTCGGCCGCCGGTTGGGGCTCAAGATCAGCTCACGGGTCGCGGCGCGGCTGGCGGATTCCTCCGGCAACGACCAAGCGATCGTTACCCAGGAGCTACACAAGCTCGCGCTCTATCTCGATGCGTCGCCGCAGTCGCCCAAGGAGCTCGACCATGACGCCCTCGACGCCGTCGGGGCCGACCTCGTCGAGGGCGAAGTGCTCCACCTCGCCGATCTCGCCCTGGCCGGCCGGGTCGGGGACCTGGCAGTGGAGCTGAGCAACCTCCCGCCGGGCGCGGAGAGCATTCCGGTGGTCCGCGCGCTTCAGCGCCGGCTGCTGCAGCTGGCTCCGGCGCGCGCTCGAATGGAGCGCGGCGAGTCGCTCGACGCCGTCATGACGTCGATGGGTAGGTCGTTGTTCTGGAAGGATAAACCCGTCGTGGCCCGGATGCTTTCGCTGTGGGACGCGCGGCGGCTGGCGACGGTCGCGGAACGGGCCGGCGACCTTGAGCGAACCCTGATGTTCAGCTCGGCGCCCGACCGGGAGGCGCTCGGCGAAGAGCTCGTCGCGATCGCCCGTACGGCTGCCGCACGGCGTTAGATCGGCTCGCCCGAGAGGCGCTGGCAGATCATGTCGAGCTGGTCGAGGCTCGAATAATGCAACGAGACCGTGCCGCCCTTGCCCTTGTTGGCGACCTGGACCTTGAGGCCGAGCATGTCGCCGAGCTGGCGCTCGAGCGCGACGATGTCGGCGTCGACCTTGCGCTGGTCGGTCAGGACCAGCTCGCGCGGGCCCTCCTTGGCCCGCTTAGCGCGTTGCTCGGCCTGGCGGACGGACAGGCCCTTGGCGATGATCTCCTTGGTCAGGATTTCCGGATCGGGCGCGGCGGCAACGGCCCGGGCGTGGCCCATGCTGATATCGCCATGCAATAGCGATTGGCGGACGAATTCCGGTAAATCCAGCAATCTCAACAGATTGGCGACGTGGCTTCGCGATTTGTGAACCAGCTTGCCGACGTCGTCTTGGCCATGGCCATAGCGGTTGATCAGCTGCCGATAGGCTTCGGCCTCCTCAAGCGCGTTGAGATCCTCGCGCTGGACGTTCTCGATCAGCGCCAGCTCCGCGGTCGTCGCTTCGTCGATTTGGTCGCGAACGATTGCGGGAATCGTATGCAGCCGCGCCTTCTGCGCCGCGCGCCAGCGCCGCTCGCCGGCCACGATCTGGAAGGCCTCTTGACCCTCGCGCCGAAGCAGGATGGGCTGGAGCACCCCATGTTCGGCGATCGACTCGGCGAGCTCGTTGAGCGCCTCCTCGTCGAAATGAATCCGCGGCTGGTTCGGGTTGGGCCGGATCCGAGCGACATCGACTTCCCGGATTCCGCCAGCCGGGACAGCGTCGCCCGACGCGGGCCGCACCGCTTCGCCGAGCAACGCCTGGAGCCCCATCCCAAGGCCTTTTGCCGGCTTGTCGCTCATGCCGCCTCCGCCAGCTGCGGCAGCCGCGCGATGAGCTCGCGCGCCAGGCGAATGTAGGCTTCGGAGCCGGGGCATTTGAGGTCGTAGATCAGCGCCGGAAGCCCGTGGCTCGGCGCTTCCGACAGGCGCACGTTGCGCGGAACGATCGTGTCGAACACCGCTGTTCCTAGGCACGCACGTACGTCTTCCGCCACCGCCGCCGAGAGATTATTGCGGCGGTCGAACATGGTCAGCGCCACGCCGAGGATCGACAGGTCGGGATTGAATGCCCCACGGATCCGCTCGACCGTCTGAAGCAGCTGGCTGAGACCCTCGAGCGCGAAGAACTCGCATTGGAGCGGCACCAGCACGTAGCGTGCGGCGACCAGCGCGTTGACCGTCAGCAATCCGAGCGACGGCGGGCAGTCGATCAGGCAGATGTCCCAGCGCCCAACCGGAACCTCCGCCAATCCCTTGTCGAGCCGGTGAACCCGGTCCTCAAGTCCAACCATCTCAATCTCAGCGCCGGATAGGTCGACCGTGGCCGGCAGCAGGTCGAGCCGCGGCACGCGCGTCGCCATCGCGCTTTCAACCACGGTGGCGCTCCCGATCAGCACGTCATAGCTCGAGCGTTCACGCTTGGAGGCCGCGATTCCCAGCCCGGTCGAGGCATTGCCCTGCGGATCGAGGTCGGCCAGCAGGACCCGCGAGCCGATCGCGGCCAGCGCCGTCGCGAGGTTGATCGCCGTAGTGGTCTTGCCTACCCCGCCCTTCTGATTGGCAACCGCGATCCGGATCATTGGCCTCGTGCCCTCACCCCCGTCGCGACCACGATATAAGAGTCGGGGTCGGTGACGCTTTGTTCCACGTGAAACGCACCTTGCCATGCACGCCGCGCTTCGGCCAGTTCCCTTTGGGCGCTTCGCCCCTTCGGAAGCGCCCAAACGGTTTTTCCTGTGGACAGATGCTGGGATATCCGCAGCAGTTCGGTCAGCGGCGCAACGGCGCGGGCAATGATCGTCTCGTAGCTTCCCCGAACGCGTTCGGCTTTGCTACCGATCACCGTCACGTCCAATTCGAGTGATTCGCCGACCTTGTGGAGAAATTCCGCCCGAAGACGGCGCGGCTCGATCAAAGTTACGGGTCCATTGACGACGCAAGCCACGACGATTCCCGGCAATCCGGCGCCGGCTCCAATATCGGCCCACGAGGCTTCGCCGTGGGGCTCGAACTTCACGAGTTGCGCCGAATCGAGGATATGTCGGCCCCACAGCTGGTCCAGGGTCGAGGCCGAGACTAAATTTTGGCGCTGACTCTCGGAACGGAGCAGCGCGGCATAGGCCTCGAGCTTCTCATATGTTTCACGTGAAACAGGCCGGCCCGCAACCTGCCCGATCCGGTCGATCACGCTGCCGCGCGGCGGCATGCCGCGACGTAAAGCGCGGACAACGCCGCCGGGGTCACGCCGGGGACTCGCGAGGCCTGGTCGAGCGTCTCGGGACGCGCCGTCGTCAACCGCTCGACCATCTCATTCGAAAGCCCCGGGACTGCCGAATAGTCGAGCTTGGCGGGAATCCACACGCGAGAGTCACGTTGCACGACTTCCCACTCGCGTTGCTGTCGAGCGACATAGGGTGAGTACAGCGCGTCCGCTTGGCCCTCTTCAGTTCCGCCCCAGTCAGGCGCCGACCGCGACGACAGGTGATCCTCGATCTGCCGCCGGCGCCGCTCGCCGACGCATCGCGCCTCCAATGCCGTTTCACCGAGCCGGCTGGTCGCATTGTCCGCTCGCAGCGAGAGCCGATGCTCGGCCCGAGCGGTCATCATCCGATACGGCTCGCTGATCCCCTGCAGCGTGAGATCGTCGATCATCACGCCGATATAGCTCGAGCGGCGGTCGAACCGCACCTCGTCGAGCCCGAGCGCGGCAGCGCCGGCGTTCAATCCCGCGGCCAGCCCCTGCGCCGCGGCTTCCTCGTAGCCCGTCGTGCCGTTGATCTGCCCCGCGAGGAACAGGCCTGGCAGGTCGGCGACTTCGAGCGTCGCCTTCAGCCGGCGCGGGTCGACGAACTCATATTCGACCGCGTAACCGGGGCGCACGATTTCGGCGCGCTCGAGGCCGGCAATGCTCCGAACGAACTGCTGCTGCACGTCAGCCGGCAAGGAGGTCGAGATGCCGTTGGGATAAACCAGCGGATCGTCGAGGCCCTCAGGCTCGAGGAAAATCTGATGCGTGTCGCGCTCGGCGAAGCGCTTCACCTTATCCTCGATCGACGGACAATAGCGCGGCCCCCGCCCTTCAATCGCGCCGGCGAACAGCGGCGACCGCCCGAAATTGGCCGCGATGATCTCGTGAGTCTGCGCGTTCGTCCGCGCAATCGCACAACAGAGTTGCGGCTGCCGGAAACCGTCGTCGAGCGCCGACATCGTCCATGCGTCGGCATCGCTCGGCTGCTCCTCGAGCCGCGCCCAATCGATCGTCCGCCCATCCAGCCGCGGTGGCGTGCCGGTCTTCAGCCGGCCCTGCCCCAGGCCGATCTCCCGGATCTGACCCGCCAAAGCGACGGCCGCAGCCTCGCCGCGACGGCCGCCGTCGATCACCTGCTCGCCGACAAACATGCGCGCGTCGAGGAACGTGCCGGTGGCAACGACGACCGCGCTGCACGCAAGCGTGCCGACGCTGGTTTCGAGGCCGACCACCCGGCCGCCGTCGATGACCAGTCCAAGCGCCTCGCCGACTATCAGGTCGACGCCAACCTCGCTCAGCAAGTCGCTCACCGCCGCGCGGTAGAGCCTGCGGTCCGCCTGGACCCGCGGTCCCCATACGGCCGGGCCCTTGGAGCGATTGAGCATCCGCCGATGGATCGCCGACCGATCGGCCGCGCGCGCCATCAGCCCGTCGAACACGTCGAGCTCGCGCACGAGATGGCCCTTGCCGACGCCGCCGATCGACGGATTGCACGACATTTGCCCCGCGTCCTCGGCGCGGAACGTGAGCAGGCCGACGCGCGCGCCGCGGCGGGCCGCGGCAGCCGCGGCTTCACATCCGGCATGGCCGGCGCCGATCACGAGAACGTCGTGCATGGCCCGCGCCCTTAACTGTGTTTCACGTGAAACACTACTTGCCGAGGCAAAAGCGGCCGAAGAGCGCGTCGAGCACATCTTCAACGCCGGCGTGGCCGGTCAGCCGGTCGAACGCGGTCCGTGCCGACCGCAGGCCTTCGGCGACGATCACGAGATCCGCTGCGTTCGCCGCTTCGTCCAGGGCCTCGGCCGCCTCGGCAACGTGCTTCGCCTGGCGCCGGTTGAGCGCGATCGCATCCTCCGTCGGCAAAAGAGTGCGAGCTAGACTGTCGATTTGAGAGAGCAGTTGCGGAAGGCCCTCGCCGGTCAGCGAGGACAGCCGCAACGCAGCCGCGGTTTCCTCGCCGGGCAGGTCGCACTTCGGCTGAACCTGAATCAGACGCCCGTGATTAGGCGCGTGGGTGGGCCGGCCGAGCCAGACCAGAATGTCCGCCGCCTCCGCCAGCGCCTCGGCGCGGGCGATGCCGATGGCTTCGACCGCGTCCGCCGTGTCGCGCAAACCGGCCGTATCCGTGAACAGCAGCGGGATTCCGCCGATGGCCAAGGGCACCTCGATATGATCGCGGGTCGTTCCTGGAATCTCGGTGACGATGGCCCGCTCCTGGCCAGCTATCACATTGATCAGACTTGATTTCCCCGCGTTTGGCGGACCCGCGATGACAACTCGGACGCCGTCCTTCAGAGGCTCGATTCGCGGCCGCGCGAGCCATGATCGCAGCTCGCCCACCAACGCGCCGACGTCGCGCAGCAGTGCCAGATCGAGCGCCTCATCCTCCTCGTCGTAGTCGATGGCCCGCTCGGCTCGGGCCGACAGCGCCAGCATCCGCTCCTGCCACTCGGCGATCTGCCGCCGCAACCCGCCGTCGGCAAGCGCGAGCGCGGCTTTGCGCTGCGATTCGGTCTCGGCCTCGATCAGGTCCGCGAGACCTTCCGCCTCGGTCAGGTCGATCCGGCCGTTGTCGAATGCGCGGCGGGTGAATTCGCCCGGCTCGGCGCTCCGCAAGCCCTCGATCGCAGCCAACGCGCCGAGGATCGAATCAAGCACTGCCCGGCCGCCATGGCATTGAAATTCCACGCTATCTTCGCCGGTCGAACTGGCCGGAGAGTCGAACCGCAGGACCACAGCCTCGTCGAGCAATTCGCGGGAATCCGGATGCCGCAGCTCACGAACGGCAGCCACCCGCGCCTCGGGCAGCGCTCCCGCGATCCTCTCGCCGGCACCGTGGGCCCCCGGACCGCTGATCCGGATCACGGAGATCGCCGCCGGCGGCCGACCGCTCGACAGGGCGAAGATGGTGTCGCCGCGCACCTAGGCGAAAATCGGCGCGATCACCGGGGCGACGTGGTGCGCGCCTTCCCAGATCATCTTCACCGCGACCCACAGGATGACCAGCAGGCCGACCCAAGCGATCCAACGGTAGCGTTCGATGTAGCGGGCGATGAGGTTGGCGGCGACGCCCATCAGGATCACGGAAAGGATCAGACCGAAGACCAGCACCCACGGATGCTCGCGGGCCGCCCCGGCGACCGCGAGGACATTGTCGAGGCTCATGCTGACGTCGGCGAGCGCGACTCCCCAGGCGGCGCTGGCGAAGCTCCGCGCCGCGCGCGTGCCCGAATGCTCGTCACCGAGAATCTCTTCCGACCCGGCACTCTCGCCTTTGTGACGAAGCTCGCGCCACATCCGCCAGGCGACCCACAGCAGGAGAATCCCGCCGGCGAGGACCAGCCCGACGATCTGGAGCAATTGGGTGACGATGAGGGCGAAGCCGATGCGCAGGACGAGGGCGGCGAGCACCCCGATCATGATCACCTTGCGCCGCTGCTCGGCCGGGAGCCCGGCAGCGAGCGCACCGACGACGATCGCATTGTCGCCGGCCAGAACGATGTCGATGAACAGGATCTCGACGAACGCCGCGATGGCGTCCGGGGTCAGGAAGCTGGCGACGTCCATGCGCCGGCCCTAGCCGACGCCCAGCACCTTCCTCAAGCCGAGCACATGCTCGCCGCCGACCCAGCCCTCATAGATCATGCTGCAGGCGACCCACAGGATCACCGCGAGGCCGACATAATTGATCCAGTGATAGCGCTGGATCAGCCGCGCGACATAGTTCGCTGCCAAGCCCATGAACAGCACCGAGAAGGAGAGGCCGATAAACAGCAGCGCCGGCTCGTCCCGGGCGATCGAGGCGACCAGCAGCACATTGTCGAGGCTCATGCTGAGGTCGGCGATGGTGATCTGGATCGCCGCCTGGAGGAACGTCTTGGTCCTCGGCGGGCCCTCGACTGCCGCGGTATCGGGATCGTCGCACACCACCGCCGGCCGCGGGTGGAGCTCGGTCCACATATTGTAGGCGACCCACAGCAGCAGCAGCCCACCGGCGAAGACCAGGCCCGTGACCTTGAGCAGCTGGGTGGCGATCACCGCGAAGGTGACGAGGAAAACGAGCGCCATTCCGACGCCGAGCATCAGCACCCGGCGCCGATCCTTCTCGGGAAGGCCCGAGGCCAGCGACCCCATGATCACAACATTGTCGCCGGCCATGGTCAGGTCGCCGACGATGATCTGACCGAGCTTGGCGAGCCCGCCGGCGGTGAACACCGCCCCGAAATTGAGGCTCGGGAACGGGATCACCGGCCGCGGCCTATTGATTCATCGAAGCGAAGAAATCCTGGTTGGACTTGGCGTCCTTCATCTTGTCGAGCAGGAACTGCATCGCGTCGACCGTGCCCATCTGCATCAGGATGCGGCGCAGCACCCACATCTTGGTGAGCGTGCCCTGTTCGACGAGCAGCTCCTCCTTGCGGGTGCCCGACTTGCCAACGTCGAGCGCCGGGAAGATGCGCTTGTCGGCGACCTTGCGGTCGAGCACGATCTCGCTGTTGCCGGTGCCCTTGAACTCTTCGAAGATGACTTCGTCCATCTTCGA
>JBJMUB010000003.1:0-12831 GCA_045811385.1 Sphingomicrobium sp.
AAGGTTCAGAAGGCGCTCGGCACCGCGCTGCAGCAGGATTACGTGACCTACGGGTACACGCTGAACGGCAGGCAGCAGTTCGTCACCGACGCCAACGGCAACAAGGCGCAGTACAAGTACGACGGGCATGACCGGCTGCAGTGCTGGATCTTCCCGTCGAAGACGACCGCCGGCATAGTCAGCGGCGACTGCGTTGCGGCCCAGCCGGCGGGCGGCGACTATGAGAAATACACCTACGACGCGGCCGGCAATCGCCTCAGCCTCCGCCGGCGCGACGGGCGCACGCTGACCTTCACCTACGACAATTTGAACCGGATGCTGTCGAAACTCATTCCCGACGGCTGCCCGCCGATCCAGCCGAGCGGCACCGGCTGCCCGGCCTCAACCGCGACGCGCGACGTGTTCTACGGCTACGACCTGCTCGGCCGGCAGCTCACCGCGAAGTTCGACAGCAGCGGCGGAGCGGACGGCATCACCAACACCTACGACGGGTTCGGCAACCTGACCTCGTCGCAAATCAGCGTGGCCGGGTTCACAAAGGCCGTGGCCTCGATCTACGACCTCGACAACAACCGCACCGAGGTGACCGTCGACGGGCAGGGCTTCACCTATGCCTATGACGCCCGCGACCGCCTGGCCGGCCTCTTTGAAGGGATCGGCAGGGGCATCGCGCTGCTCGGCTTTACCTGGAATGCCGACGACACGCTCGCCACGCGCTTCAACGACAGCGGCACCGCCAATTACCACTACGATCCGATCGGCCGGCTCGACGGCCAGAGCGACGTGTTCCCCGGCGGCGCGGCAGCCAACGTCCAGTGGAATTTCCAGATCAACCAGGCCTCGCAAATCTCGAGCGAGACCCGCGACAACGACGGCTACGCCTTCACCGGCATTACCGCGGCGAACAAGGCCTACGCGGTCAACGGCCTCAACCAGTACAGCGCGGTCGGAGGAACCGGCTACCTCTACGACGCCGGCGGCAACCTCACCTACGACGGCTTCAACGCCTTCACCTACGACGGCGAGAACCGGCTGGTTTCTGCGTTGGCCGCCGGCCAGACCACGACGCTGACCTACGACCCGCTCGGGCGGCTGTGGCGCGTGGCAAAGACCGGCGCGGGGGACACACGCTTCCTTTACGACGGCGACGCCTTAGTCGCCGAGTACAACAACGCCGGTGTCCTCGCCCAGCGCTACGTCCACGGAAGCAACGTCGCCGCCGATGATCCGCTGGTCTGGTACGAGAACGGCACGACCAGGCGTTACCTCCACGCCGACCATCTCGGCTCGATCGTCGCCGCGACCAACACCAGCGCCGGGCCGAGCATCAACGCCTATGACGAATATGGCGTGCCCAGGAGCGGCAATGTCGGGCGGTTCCAGTACACCGGCCAGATCTGGCTCGGCGAGCTCGGCCTCTATCACAAGGCGCGGTTTTATTCGCCGTACCTCGGGCGGTTCCTGCAGACGGACCCGGTCGGATATGAGGACCAGATCAACTTGTATGCCTACGTTGCGAACGATCCCGTCAACGAAACTGATTCCGATGGGTTATGCACGGGCAGCGCATTCGCCGAGTGTACCGGTCTTTCAGTGGCTTCCGCGCTCGCAAATCCCGCACATGCGGCATTTCAACAATCCGGCGGAGTTGCGATGAACGGCAGTGGGCAGCAAGGACACTCTCCAGCTGCCGACCACTCGATTCTCACGGACACTCAAGTCGCGAACGTTATATTCAACGAAACGCGCTCCCTGAGTGGCAATGGTATCGACGAGGCGAGGGAGAATGTGGCCCATACCATTATCAACGGTGATCGAGAGCTTGGCGCTAAACGTCCCATAACCCACTCGACGAGTGCTACGGTTCCGAAGAGCGAACGCGCCACGTTCGAATCTTCTCGTCGCGCGGTCACGATGGCGAATATCGCAAAAGCTTGGGATAGACCCAACGAGGGGTGCAACTCACTTCAATCTGAGATCAGATGACTCGATAAAGCCGTTCCTCGGTACCTATCCGGTAACGACCCACGTCGGTCCATTTCAAAACTCTTTTCCGACGAGGGAACTTCCCGCAGCAGGCATTTATGTGAACACCTACGGAGAGGTCGTGAAGCGATGAGTGCGCTACCTAGCGGAGCAATTGTCTTCGCGATGCTGTTTGTGCCTGCCAGCCGCGCAGGAGTGCCTGTCACGAACGCCGCGATGATTTCATCGTGTCATTTTCAAGGTGGCCAGTCCGCGCACTTGATCGTTCCGTTTGGTTCACGACAGATATTCGTGTCGATCAGGAACCGCGTTGGCACCAATGATCTTTCTGCGATCGAGTATGATCAGTCTGGCAATGCCCGAATTGAAACGAATGGTGGAGTTGGAAAGATTCAATTTGTCAGCCAGGTGATGCGAAACTTGATGCGTGGTCCCTTTGAGATCAGCACGAAAGCGAGGCTCGG
Organism: Sphingomicrobium sp.; assembly: GCA_045811385.1. Taxonomy (GTDB): domain Bacteria; phylum Pseudomonadota; class Alphaproteobacteria; order Sphingomonadales; family Sphingomonadaceae; genus Sphingomicrobium. Next base: position 2,451 of record JBJMUB010000003.1, read on the forward strand.
TTCGCGCCTTGCGAGGACACCTAAGAGGGATTGCGGGTTGCCGTTTCGGCTTAGCCCCAAGTAGCTGGGAATTACGTTCGGAATTACCGTGACAGTCGGAATTACGGTGGAATTACGGTGACAGTCGCCACAAAGCACTCAATTCCAAGCGTAGCAGCTGAGTTGACGCCCGGCCTCCTCCAACGCGGCGCTTCGTAACCATCGATGTTCTGCAGCTTTGGGAATTTGGGGACAGTTTCGATTGTCCCTGAAGCCGAAGGCCTGAAGCGATCGGCGACGCGGATCGCCGAGCTCGAGCGGTTGAGCGGACGCCTGCTCGCTCCTAGAAGAGCCGGTCGGAAGCCGAAGCAAGAACGAAATGGGGTGAATCAGTAATCTGTCACCGTAATTCGCGTCACCGTAATCCGCCGTGCGTCGGCGGCGAAATAGGTTTCGCGCAGAGAGCGCAGAGAGCGCAGAGAGGATGACGCTCAGTCCGTCAGCGGCAGCGGTGCGGAACGGTCCTGAATCTCACACGAAGACCACGAAGAAGAAGGAAGCCACGAAGGGGCTGCCGCGGCTTCGTGTCCTTCGCATGCTTCGTGGCTTCGTGGGAACCGCTTTTGTGGATTGCCGACCGCGTTCAGCGCTCGCAATGACGCGGCGATGCGCGTCGACCTGTTTGATTTCGAGCTTCCGGCCGAGCGGATCGCGCTTCGGCCGGCGCGGCCGCGGGACAGCGCTCGGCTGCTTGCCGTGCGCGGCGAAGAGATTTCGGATCATTGCGTGCTCGACCTGCCGGGACTGCTGCGGCCGGGCGACGTGCTGGTGTTCAACGACACCAAGGTGATTCCGGCGCAACTCGAGGGGCGACGCGGGGAGGCGAGCATCGGGGCGACTTTGCACAAGCGGGAGGGGCCGCGCGAGTGGCGGGCGTTCCTGCGCAACGCCAGGCGGGCGCGGGTTGGCGACACGATCGACTTCGGCGAGGGGGTCGCGGCCGCGGTCGTCGAGAAAGCGGACGGCGGCTCGGCGCTGCTGCAGTTCCATGGGCAGGAGCCGGTCGAGCTGCTGCTCGAGCGCGCCGGGCGGATGCCGCTGCCGCCGTACATCGCTTCGAAGCGGGCGGCGGACGAGGCGGACCGCGCCGACTATCAGACGATGTTCGCTCGCGAAGAGGGCGCGGTGGCGGCGCCGACCGCGGCGCTGCACTTCACGCCCCGGCTGCTCGACGCGCTCGAAGCGCGCGGGATCGGGCGCGAGACTCTGACGCTGCACGTCGGCGCCGGCACGTTCCTGCCGGTGAAGTCGGAGACGATCGAGGACCATCGGATGCACGCCGAATGGGGGCGGATCGACGCGGCGACGGCGGAGCGGCTGAACGCGGCGCGGGCCGCGGGCGGGCGGCTGATCGCGGTCGGGACGACGTCGCTGCGGCTGCTCGAAAGCGCGGCCGATGCCGACGGCGCGATCCGCGCGTTCGAGGGGGACACGGCGATCTTCATCACCCCGGGCTATCGCTTCAAGGCGGTCGATGGCCTCGTCACCAACTTCCATTTGCCCAGGTCGACCCTGTTCATGCTGGTCAGCGCGCTGATGGGGCTCGAGGTGATGAAAGCGGCGTACGCGCACGCGGTCGCAGCGGGGTACCGGTTCTATTCGTACGGGGATGCGAGCCTGCTGCTGCCGGTGCCCTGATCACGGTCGGCCAATGTCCGCTTTCGACCCATTGCGGAGATGGACGTCTCGGTGGCCTCGTTATGATCTCGGCGCTTCTGCCTGATTTGAGCCGCCATCTTTCGACCCAGGTTGAGCCGCGCGAGTGACACGCCGCTCGACCGCGTCAAGGACCAAGGAAACCAGCTCGTCGAAATAAGCCGTGCCGCCGAGGGTGTTCGGAGGCAGGCCGTTGGCCGCCTCGCCCGAGTAAACGATTACGGGGATCGGCCGTTCGGGGTAATAGCCGCGGACGAGCGGGACGGTTGCGCAGCCGGCTTCCTGGGGACTGTCGGGAACGCTGGGAAAGCAAGGTCCGGTCAGGGTGTCGGCAGGGCGATGGATGTCGGTGATGACAAAGTCATAGGGGACGCCCATCCGCTTGGTCGCGTCGAGCAGGTCCCGCGCCTGTTGGTTGGTGCTTACGAGATCGAATGAGATGCCGAGGGACGAGAGCGCCCGTCGCTCCGGCAGATACCGCAAAGCGTCTTGCTCAGTCACCCACAGGGCCTTCGCCCCGATCAACTTCTCGCCGGCACTTTCGATGCGGTCGGCATAGGCAGCGAGCTCGGTGGGAGGCCTATTGTCCCGCACCCGCGTTGCCGCCCGCTGAAAATCCTGCCGAGCGAACTCGATCTGAAATGCGGCGAACGAGACCTTGGACACGTCCCCAGCTTTGACGCGTTCGAGGAGGGGTCCGTAGCTTGCCAGCAATACGACGACCGCAAGCAGGAACCAGAGAAGCTTGGGTACGAGCTCAAGCAGCTCGGGCTGAAGCCTGCGCGACGCGGGCTCTGGCTTGTCGGGCTCGTCCATCAGCCGCGCTCAGCGGGGTCGATGGGCGGTCGGGGAGGAGGCGCCGGCGGCCGCAATGCTCGTGGATCGAAGTTATCGCGCCGTGCCGCGATCGAAGAGTAAAGCCAAGAGAGGCTGTTTTCACAATCCCAGTTATGGCGGACGCAGGCCCCGACATAATAGAGCGCTCCGGGCGACTGGTCATAAGGCATGCCCCGCCTCTGGTTGGCGGAAGAAAAGGACGGCTGCTGGCAATCCCACGCGGCCGGTCCCGGGGCGGGCCTGAATGCACAGACCAGCACCGTGACTTTCTCGCATCGGCTGATTACGACCAGCCGAACGCGGCCGGCGGCTCGCGGCTGGACGCCGAAGGCCGCGCAGTTGGAGTCGGGATTATGCAGCGGCAAGCGCGCGATGCTCGCCGGCGCCGCCGCTGGAGCAACGGTCGCCATCCCGGAAGCCGCGCAAACGACGAGAACGAGCATTCGCAGGCGGGCGTGCCGCAGGATTGAACGAGGCAATTGCGTCTCCCCCGACAAGTGAGCAATCGACCGAGCAGCAGCGAATATGCCACCAGGCACGAGGGCTGGCCAGCCCACCGTCATGCGATCGGTACCGCTGCACCCCGTTCCGCGGCACAGCCTGGCGAGACGATGGTCGCCGGGATAAGCGCCTCGGGTTCCGAGGAGGCCCGATGTCCGCTTCCGACGCGTTTGCGGAGCTTGGCTTGGGCACGGCTAGGATCGGCGAGCGTTGGTGCCGGCTGGTTTGGAACGTTCAGCACCTCGGCCTGGGCGCCCTTGCGGGACTCTCACTCGGCTGCGCCACGCTCCCCCCTCGAGCAGCGCCCGTCGGTGCGGTCAATCCGACCGCGCTGCGCGCTATTCGCATCGTGCAAACGACCGTGAAGGTCGGAGATCCGAAAGCCAAAGCGATTACCGAGCTGGTCAAGGCCGGCTTCGCTTGCCGGCCATTGTCCGCTGCGGAGTTTGGCCGGATCGGTCCCGAGCACGCCGAAGAATGGACGTGCTGGACTTCAACGGATCGCACCGCTGCGGGCTACACGCTCGTCTACGGGAGCCTGGCGGTCGATCGCCAGGGAAGGCTGATCAGGGTTGGAACCGGATCATACCCGGTGACCTACCGCAACCTGCGCGCTGACGGCCGCGGCGGGACGATCGTGGCGCAAGATCCGGCGCCGGTCAGGCCCGTCGTCGCAACCGACAAGCTTCAGGGACGCTGGGCGATCGTCGCGGTCAACGGGAGGCGCACCAGCGGCCTCTGGCTCGACCTCGGCGGCGAAGGGCTTGGGACCGTCACCAGATCGGGGAATGCGATCTTCGTGGCGTCGCCGCAGCCGCGCACGCGAGCCTTCCTGGGATGCAACGACTGGCGCCCCAATGGCTGGACCCGCAACGGGGACAAGCTGACGCTCGGCACCGAAATGTCGAGCAGAACGGAACGCGGCTGCGATGCGGCGAGGATGGCATTGGACGACGAGGCTTATGCGATTCTCCATAGGACGATGACCATGGAGCTGACCCCGCTCAACCGCTTGCGGCTCATCAACGAGAAAGGCACCGTCGACCTCGTTCGTAGCGGCAACTGAAGCCATGGTTATCCTATTTGGTCCTTTTATTTGACAAATAGGAAATGAAATGGTTCGTCAGTCTGAAGTAGCGAGCCGGAGCGGGTGTGGGCGGGCGGAACGGGCGCGGGCGGGCGCCGTATCAGCAATTGAGCGACGATGAACGCGGGCGGTTCCTCAAGGTGCTGCGCGAGACGGGGAACCGGTGCGCCGCCGCTGCGGCGATCGGGGTTGAGCCGCGGCTGATGGATCAGCGGCGTCAGCATGATGGCGCGCTCGACCGGGAGTGGGCGGCTGCCGTCGACGCGGCGCATGCGCACCTGTCCGAGGCGAAAGGCCCGTTTGGCTGCGCGCCGCTTGGCAGGCTCAACATGATCCGGCGGGGAAAGAACGGGCGGCTGCAGCTCGTGGCGACGGGCGAGGGGCGGTGGAGCGCCGAGGTCGAGGAACGCTTCGCGGCGGTGCTGCGCGCGACGGGCAACGTCCGCGCGGCGGCGCATTCGGTCGGCTTTGCCGAGAGCACGATCTGGCAGCGGCGGCGGCGCTGGCCGGCGTTCGCGCAGATGCTCGACGAGACGCTCGAGGAGGCGGAGCTGGTGCTCGAGTTCAGGATCGCGGCGATGGGGAGCAATGTGGTGGGGGAGGCCAGCGACGGCGGCAATAGCGACGGGCCCTCCCCTCCGCGGACATTCCATCGATCCAATGAGATCGATGGAGCCGCTAAGTCCGCTCCGCCCGGCCACTTCCTAGATGGGAGGGGAGAGGTGCCGTTCGATCTGGATTCGGCGATGCGCTTTTTGAAGTGGCGCGAGGAGAAACGGCGCGGGCGGGCGCGGCGGACGCCGCTGGCGAAGCCGCCTTCGATAGAAGAGGTGACCGAGACGATCGTCCGGCGGGTCGAGGCGATCAAGCGGCACCGGCGGCGCGAGTCGGGGGAGTGAGGACGTCGCTCTGGGTCCCCGCTTTCGCGGGGATGACGACTTAAATGGATGGCGGTCAGGGCCGGCGCGCAGTCGCGGCTCTGGAGGATCTGGCGGAAGAGGATATCCGGCTGGCGTTGCGCTCGCTCAGCGAAGGCGAGCGGCGGACGCTCGAGGCGGACTGGCCGAGCTGGGCGCATGCGGGGCAGACGCCGCCGGACGATTCGTGGCGGGTGTGGGTGCTGCTCGCCGGGCGCGGGTTCGGGAAGACTCGCGCGGGAGCGGAGTGGGTCATGCAACAGGTGCGGGAGTGGGGTGGGTCGCCCCCTCACCCTCTCACCGCTTCGCGGCGGGCCCCTCGCTCTCCCGCAAGGGGAGAGGGGCTGAGGATCGCGCTGATTAGCGCGACGGCGGACGAGGCTCGGGCGGTGATGGTCGAGGGGCGCTCGGGGCTGCTCGCGGTCGCCCGCGCCGACGACCGCGAGGCGATGCGGTGGGAGCCGAGTCGGCGGCTGCTGACCTTCGCCAACGGCGCCCAGGCGTTCGTCTATTCGGCGGCCAATCCCGAGAGCCTGCGCGGGCCCGAGCATCATCTCGCCTGGTGCGACGAGCTGGCCAAGTGGCGGCGCGGGCAGGCGGCGTGGGACAATCTGCTGCTCGGGGTGCGGCTGGGCGAGCGACCGCGGATCCTCGTGACGACGACGCCCAAGCCGGTGGCGGTGGTGCGGCACGTGCTCGCGCTCGGCGGCACCGTGCTGACCGGCGGGGCGACGCGGGCCAACCCGCATCTCGGCGAGGATTTCATCGACGCGGTCGAGGCGGCGCACAAGGGGACGAGGTTCGGGCGGCAGGAGCTCGAGGGGAAGCTGCTCGACGATGTCGAGGGGGCGCTGTGGACTCGGGCGCTGATCGAGCGGTGTCGCATCCTCCCCGGTACGGGGAGGTGGCAGCCCGAAGGGCTGACGGAGGGGCGGTCGTGCCACGCGCCGGAGCCCCTCCACCACTCAGCTTCGCTGAGCGGTCCCCCTCCCCCAGGCAAGCTGGGGGAGGAATTGCGCCGCATCGTCGTCGGGGTCGACCCGCCGGCGAGCGTCGCCGGGACGTGCGGGATCGTGGTGTGTGCCATGGGCGCGGACGGGATTGCCTACGTGCTCGCCGATGCGTCCGCGGGCGGGCTGTCGCCGGAGGGCTGGGCGCGGCGGGTCGCGGGGGCGGCGGAGGCGTGGGCCGCGCACCGGGTGGTGGCGGAGAAGAACAACGGCGGGGCAATGGTCGGAACCGTGCTGCGCGGCGCCGACGCCGGGCTGCCGGTGACCCTGGTCCATGCCGCCGACGGCAAGGCGGCGCGGGCGGAGCCGGTCGCGGTGCTGTTCGAGGCGGGCAAGGCGAAATTCGCCGGCGCCTTTCCCGAGCTCGAGGACGAGCTTGCCGGGTTCACGCCCGAGGGCTGGCGGGGCGCGGGCGCGAGCCCCGACCGGGCCGACGCGATGATCTGGGCAATGACCGAGCTCGCGGTGAAGCCGCGCGGCGCCTCGCCGCGCATCCGGGGGCTGTAGCGGGCCGGTAGCGGGCGGCATTGCCAGCCGCTAAGCGCCGCTGCGTGACCCGCTTCGCCTTCACCATCGGCGCGACCGACGGCGCCGCGCGCAGCGGCGTGATCGCGATGCGCCGGGGCGAGATCCGGACGCCGGCCTTCATGCCCGTCGGGACCGCGGCGACGGTCAAGGCGATGCGGCCCGAGGAGGTGCGCGCGGCGGGCGCGGACGTCATCCTCGGCAACACGTATCACCTGATGCTCCGGCCCGGGGCGGAACGGGTCGCCAAGCTCGGCGGGCTGCACCGGTTCATGGGCTGGGAGCGCCCGATCCTGACCGACAGCGGCGGCTACCAGGTGATGAGCCTCAGCGCGCTGACCAAGGTCAGCGAGGAGGGCGTCGCCTTCGCCAGCCATCTCGACGGGTCGCGGCACATGCTGAGCCCCGAGCGGTCGGTCGAGGTCCAGCGGCTGCTCGACAGCGACATCGTGATGCAGTTCGACCAGCTCGTGTCGGCGACCGCGCCGCGCGAGGCGCAGGGCGAGGCGATGGAGCGGTCGATCCGCTGGGCGAAGCGCAGCCGCGAGGCGTTCGACCGTGGCGGCGATCATGCCGAGCGCTCGGCCTTGTTCGGCATTCAGCAGGGGGCGCTTGATGCCGGGCTGCGCAGGGCGTCGGCGGACGCGCTGACGGCCATCGGGTTCGACGGCTATGCGGTCGGCGGGCTCGCGGTCGGCGAAGGGCAGGAGGCGATGCTCGGCTGCCTCGATTTTGCGGTGGGCATGTTGCCGGCCGACCGGCCGCGCTATTTGATGGGGGTGGGCAAGCCCGACGATTTGGTCGAGGCGGTGGTGCGCGGGATCGACATGTTCGACTGCGTGCTTCCGACGCGGTCGGGCCGGACCGGGCAGGCGTTCACCGCCGACGGACCGCTCAACCTCAGGAACGCGCGCTTCGCCGAGGATGGCGAGCCGATCGAGCCGGGCTGCCCGTGCCCGGCGTGTGCGGCGTTCAGCCGCGCCTACGTCCATCACCTCGTCAAGTCGGGCGAGATCCTCGGCGCGATGCTCATGACCCAGCACAACCTGTGGTTTTATCAAAGGCTGATGCAGCGCCTGCGCGACGCGATTGCCGCGCAGGCGCTGGCGTCGTTCGCGCGCGGGTTTGTGGAGCGGTATCGCTCCTCCCTGCCAGCGTAGCTCGTGGGGAGGGGGACCATGCGCAGCATGGTGGAGGGGTCGGCGCCAAACTCCTCCACCATTCACTCTTCGGTTAATGGTCCCCCTCCCCGCCGCTTTGCGGCAGGGAGGAGCGATTCAGCCAACCGTCTCCAGCTTGTCCGCCGTGCGCAGCTCGAAGTCGCTCGCGGAGTGGCGTTCGTGGAGCTGCTCGGCGGGGTCGCCGGTGAGCTTGTTGACGATGCGGCCGCGCCTGACCGCCGGGCGCGCGTCGATCGCTTTGGCCCAGCGCATGACGTGCGCATATTCGTGGGTGGCGAGGAAGGTGTCCGCGCCCGGATAGCTGCGGCCGAGGGCGATTCCGCCGAACCACGGCCAGGCGGCGATGTCGGCGATCGAATAGTCGGGACCGGCGACATATTCGTGCTCGGCGAGCTGGCGGTCAAGGACGTCGAACAGGCGCTTGGCTTCCATCGCGTAGCGGTTGATCGGATATTCCTGCTTGGTCGGGGCGTAGACGAAGAAGTGGCCGAAGCCGCCGGCGAGGAACGGCGCGCTGCCCATCTGCCACATCAGCCACGACAATGTCTCCGCGCGGGCCGCGCCCGAAGCAGGCAGGAACTCGCCGAACTTCTCGGCGAGATGGACGAGGATCGCGCCCGATTCGAATACCCGCACCGGCTCGTCGCCGCTGCGGTCGACCAACGCCGGGATCTTGGAATTGGGATTGATCGCGGTGAAGCCGCTGCCGAACTGGTCGCCGTCGTTAATCTGGATCGGCCAGGCGTCATATTCGGCGTCGCCGTGACCTTGTTCGAGCAGCTCCTCGAACATGATCGCCGCCTTCTGGCCGTTGGGCGTGGCGAGCGAATAGAGCTGGAAGGGATGCTTGCCGACCGGCAATTCCCGGTCGTGGGTCGGGCCGGCGATCGGGCGGTTGGTGCTGGCGAACTGGCCGCCGCTCGGGGCGTCCCAAGTCCACACCTTCGGCGGAACATACTCGCTGGAATCGGTCATCGCGTCTCTTTCGTTGCCCAGCCCGGAGTCGAGCTAGGAACGCGCCGGCGCGCTTTCCAGTGTCAGGCTTGTGCCTAGTCGGCGCGGACCGAGAGGAAGCTCGGCAGGGGACCGTTCCAGTCGGGCGCGATGTCCTCGACGACCGGCGTCCGCTCCTCGCGAGCCTTGTCCGCTTTCGGCGCCGGCCTGGGCTGGGGTTTCGGCTTCGCTTCCGGCTTGGGTGCCCGCTTCGCTTCGGGCCGAGCCCGCTCCGGCCTCGCCTTCGGTTCGGCCTTGGCCTCGGCTTGCGGCTCCACCGCGGGAATCTTGTGGCCGATCAGCTTCTCGATCCGGTCGATCGCTTCGGAATCCGCGCTCGTCGCGATGGTGATCGCGATCCCGGTCATTCCGGCGCGGCCGGTTCGGCCGATGCGGTGAATGTAGTCGTCGGGCTGCCACGGAACGTCGAAGTTGATGACGTGGCTGACGCCTTTGACGTCGAGCCCGCGCGCCGCGACGTCGGACGCGACCAGCACCGTGATCTCGCCTGACTTGAAGCGGTCGAACTCGGCGATGCGCTGGGCCTGTTCCATGTCGCCCTGGATCTGGCCGACCGCGAAGCCCGAGCGCTTGAGGCTGGTGGCGAGTTCACGGACCGTCGTCTTGCGGTTGGAAAAGACGATCGCGTTCTTGAATTCCTCGTGGCGCAGGATGTCCTTGAGGGCGTCCTTCTTCTTGTCGCTTTTGACCCGGACCAGGCGCTGCTCGATGTTGATGTTGGCGGTCGCCGGACGGGCGACCTCGACCCTTTTGGGATCGGTCAGGAACTTGGCCGCGAGCTTCTGGATCGGCGGCGGCATGGTCGCCGAGAACAGCAGGGTCTGGCGGCTCTTGGGAAGCTTCGAGCAGATTTCCTCGATGTCGGGGATGAAGCCCATGTCGAGCATCCGGTCGGCTTCGTCGATCACCAGCAGCTTGCAATCGTTGAGCATGATCTTGCCGCGGCTGAACAGGTCCATCAGCCGGCCTGGGGTGGCGATGAGCACGTCGACGCCTCTCTCCAGCGCCTTGACCTGGTCCCCCATCTGCACGCCGCCCATCAGCAGCGCCATCGAGAGCGGGTGGTACTTGCCGTATTTCTCGAAATTCTCCGCGACCTGCATCGCTAGCTCGCGCGTTGGCTCCAGGATCAGGGAGCGCGGCATGCGCGCGCGGCTCCGGCCCTGGTGCAGGATGTCGAGCATCGGCAGGACGAAGCCCGCCGTCTTGCCCGTGCCGGTCTGGGCGATGCCGATCAGGTCCTTGCCCATCAGCACCGATGGGATCGCCGCCTTCTGGATCGGCGTCGGCTCGCCATAGCCGCTATCCGCGACCGAGCGGACCAATTCGTCAGATAGGCCGAGAGCGGCAAAAGGCATTGAATATCCGGATGAAAGCAACGGCCGCGGGTCCTCGAGGGGCGGGCGGCACTAAGGGTTTCGGCTATGCGGCCCCACGCACGATTGTCAAGGATTCCTAGCCGCGGAGCCTGGGAACGAGGTGCCGGAACCGCTCGATCGTGCAACTTCCGCCCATCCGCGAATGGATCGCGTCGCGCCCGGCGCACAGCCGCTGATCCTCCGGCTGCAGGTAGAAGCCGTTGTAGAAGTCGAGCGCCGGGCAGTCTTCGTCGAA
>JBJMUB010000004.1:0-38029 GCA_045811385.1 Sphingomicrobium sp.
GAATGGCGATACGAAAATCCAAGGTCAGGCGCGCCGATGGTCCGGATCTCGCCACTGCGCATGACGACTCTCGCGGTGACGAGGATGTCGCTGACCTCCCGACCATAGGCGCCACCATTCATCCGCACAAAGCCGCCAACCGTGCCAGGAATGCCGCGCAGGAACTCGAGTCCGGAGGTCCCAGCATCCCGAGCGGCACTGGCCACCGCGATGCCGGGCGCGCCGGCCCCGGCGATGACATAATGATGCCCTTCGGTTCGGACCTTCGCGAAGGCTTTGCCGAGGCGCACGACAACGCCGGGAACGCCGCCGTCGCGGACGATCAGGTTGGAACCGAGGCCGAGCGCCATTACCGGCACATCCGGGTCGAGGTCTCGCAGAAAGCCCGCAAGATCGTCTTCGTCCTTGGGCTCGAACAGCCATTCGGCCGAGCCGCCGCTCTTGAACCACACCAGGGGCGCGAGCGGCGCATCGGGCGTGAGCTTGCCGCGGATCTTGGTCGCGACCTCGCTCATTTGCGCGCCCTCGCCTCGCTGATTCCGTCCGGCAGCTTGGCGGCCCATTTGGTGATGTCGCCGGCGCCCATGCAGATGATCATATCGCCCTCAGCGGCCAAATCGCGCAGATCGCGGCACAGCTCCTTGGGGTCGGCGACAGCGCGGACCATGCGGTGCCCGTGGGCGCGCAAGCCCTCGACCAAAGCCGCGGAATCGACGCCGTCGATCGGCTCCTCGCCGGCGGGATAGACCGGCGTCACGAACACCACGTCGGCGTCGTTGAAGGCGTTCTGGAAGTCGTCCATCAGCGCTTCGAGCCGGGTGTAGCGGTGAGGCTGCATGACCGCGATCACGCGCCCCTCCGCGCCCTCGCGGGCGGCGGCGAGCACCGCGCGGATCTCGGTCGGGTGGTGGGCGTAATCGTCGATCACGATCGCGCCATCCGCCTCGCCGATCCTGGTGAAGCGCCGCTTGACGCCCTCGAACTTGTCGAAGCCGGAGACGATCGCCTCGTCCGGCATCCCAAGCTCGAGCGCGACGGCGAGCGCGGCGAGGGCATTCTGGACATTGTGGCGGCCGGGTATCGGGACATGGACCGGGATCGTCTTGCGCTCGCCTTCGCGGGTCAGGATCAAGGCGTCGAACCGGCTTCCGCCCGGGACCGGAGTGACATTGTCGGCGCGCACGTCGGCGAGCGCCGAAAAGCCGAAGGTGACGATGCGCCGGTCACGGATGCGGCCGATGATGGTCTGCACTTCGGGATGGTCGACGCACAGCACCGCAAGGCCGTAGAACGGCACGTTCTCGATGAACTCGACGAACGCGTCCTTGACGCGGTCGAAGCTGCCGTAATGCTCGAGATGCTCGGGGTCGATGTTGGTGACCACGGCGATGGTGCCGTCGAGGCGGAGGAAGCTGCCGTCGCTCTCATCGGCCTCGATCACCCACCAGTCGCTCTTGCCGAGGCGGGCGTTGGAACCGTAGCGGTTGATGATCCCGCCGTTGATCACCGTCGGGTCGAGCCCGCCGCTGTCGAGCAGCGCGGCGATCATCGACGTCGTCGTGGTCTTGCCGTGGGTGCCGGCGACCGCGACGGTCTTTTGCATGCGCATCAGCTCGGCCAGCATCTCGGCGCGCTTGACCCGCGGCAGTCGCCGCTCGGCGGCCGCGACCATTTCCGGATTGCCGTCCTTGATCGCCGACGAGCAGACGACGACGGCGGCGTCGCCTAGATTGTCGGGCGAATGGCCGATCGCGACGGGAATTCCGGCCTTGCGCAGCTTCTCGACGACGTAGCTGTCGGCCATGTCGGAGCCCTGCACCTTGTAGCCAAGCTGATGCATCACCTCGGCAATGCCCGACATGCCGATGCCGCCGATGCCGACGAAATGGATGATGCCGATGTCGGTGCCCATCGCCTTCATCACGCGGGCATCCCCCCGGCCGGCGCCTCGGCCCCGACGCGCGGGGTGAGCACCGGGCCGACGGCGACCGGAGCGGCGCCGTTGCCGACCCGCTCGACGAGGTCGGCGAGGTCGCGCGCCGCATGGGGCCGGCCGACCGACAAAGCGCGCGACGCCGCATTGTTGAGCGCGACCGGGTCCGCGGCCATGGCTTCGATCTGGCGGGCGAGGACAGTCGGCGTGAAGCCCGTCTGCTGGATGGTGCGTGCGCCGCCCGCTTTGGTCATGTCGCGGGCGTTGGCTGTCTGGTGATCGTCGGTCGCCGCCGGGAACGGGATCAGGATCGCGGGACGGCCGGCGGCGGTCAGCTCGGCGATGGTCGAGGCGCCGGCGCGGCCGATCACCAAATGCGCATCCGCCAGCTTGTCGGGCATGTCCTCAATATAGGTCATGAGCTCGGCCGGGATGCCGAGCGCGGCGTAGGTCTTGCGCACCCGCTCGATGTCGTCGGGCCGGCACTGGTGGACGACCTGGAGCCGGCGGCGGAGCGACGGCTGGAGCAGGCCGAGCCCTTCCGGCACGACTTCGCCGAGCACCGTCGCGCCCTGGCTTCCGCCGGTGATCAGGATCTTCAGCGGAGCGAATTCGTCGAACGGCGGGAACGGCAGCTCACCGAGCCGGGAAATGCTTTCGCGAACCGGATTGCCGACGAGGACGGTGCGGTCGGCGAACCTCGGCTTCAGGCGTTCGACCTGCTCGAACGCGGTGCCGATTGCTTCCGCCTCGCTCGCGAGCAGCCGGTTGACCCGGCCGAGCACCGCATTCTGCTCGTGAAGCACGGTCGGGATGCGCATCGCGCTCGCGGCGAGCAGCGACGGAAACGCCGGATAGCCGCCGAAGCCGACCACCGCGTCGGGCCGATGCTCTTTGTACAGCCGCTTCGCTTCGCCGCGCCCGGCGATCACCGCCCGCGCCGCCTTGAGCCAGCCGATCGGCCCGCCGCCGAGCCGGCCCGCGGGGAGGATGTGGACGGGAACGTCCTTGAACAGGCCCGGAAAACGCGCCCCGCGGTCGTCGGTGATCAGCAGCACGCCGTGGCCGCGGCTCCTCAGCTCCGCGGCGAGCGCGTGGGCGGGCACCATGTGACCGCCGGTCCCGCCGGCCGCCAATACGAAGTTCATGCCGTCAGGCTCTCCCCGCTCCACTTCACGACATAGGGTGAGCGGGTCAGATACGGATTCCGCCGGGTGAAAGCGAGCAGCAAACCCATGGCGATCGACAGCGCCAGCATGGAGCTGCCGCCGTAGCTGATGAACGGCAGCGTCATGCCCTTGGACGGAGCGAGCTGGACGTTGACCATAATGTTGATCAGCGCCTGAAGCCCGAACTGAATCGCGAGCCCGGCCGCGGCGAGGATCGCGAAGCTGTTGTCTTCGTCGAGCAGCTTGATCAGCACTCGGGAGACGATGCCGAGATAGAGCGCGGCGATGGCGAAGCAGGCGATCAGGCCGAACTCTTCGCCGATCACCGAGAAGATGTAGTCGGTGTGGGGCTCGGGCAGGCCGAACTTGCGCGTGCCGCCGCCCGGACCCATGCCGAACAGCCCGCCGGCGGTCAGCGTGCGCATCGCATTGTCGGTTTGAAAGCTGTCGCCGGTGCCGAACAGGAATTCGTCGATGCGCGCGGTGGCGACGTCGTAGAAGAAATAAGCGAGGACGATGCCGATCAGGCCGGCGACGGCGAGGCCGATCAGGATGCGCATGTTGACTCCGGCGAGCGCCAGCATCGCCACCCACACCGCGCAGAAGATGATCGTGCTGCCGAAGTCGGGCTGCTTCATCAGTAGGACCGCGACCGCGCCGGTGAGCAGCGCCGAGAGGGGGAAGACTGGAAGCGACTTGTCGCCGTCCTTGAGGCTCAGCAGCCACGCCATGGCGACGACGAAAAACGGCTTGAGGAACTCCGACGGCTGGACTTGGCCGAGTCCGAACTCGATCCACCGCCTGGCGCCGTTGTGCTCGGGACCGACGATCGGGACGAGGACGAGCAAGGCGAAAAAGATCGCGGCACCGGCCAGCGACAGCCGCCGGGCACGCTCGCGCGGCATCATCGAAATGCCGATCATCACCGGAACGCCGATCATGATCCAGGCGAGCTGGCGCCAGAAATAATAAAGCTCGGAAAAGCGGACGCTGCCGCCGGAGTAACGATGCGCGGCGGCGGGGGACGCAGCCGCGACCGCGATCAGCCCGATCGCGATCAGGACCGTCACCAGCAGCAGCAGGACCTTGTCGACCTCCCAGAACCAGCGGCCCATCGCCGACGTGTCGGAGCGGCCGTAATGGCTCGGGTCCATCAGCGCGGCCTTGTCCTTGATCTTGCCCGAGATGCTGCCGATCATAATGCCCCCACCAGGCGCTTGAACTGGTCGCCGCGGTCCTCGAAGTCCTTGAACTGGTCGAACGAGGCGCAGGCCGGCGACAGCAGCACCGTATCACCGGCTTCCGCATCCGCAGCGGCTTGGCGCACTGCGGCGTCCAGTTTTCCACAGTTTTTCGTGGGAACGTGAGGACTTAACAGCTTCTCGAACAGGTCGGCGGCTTCGCCGATCATGTAGGCCGCGCGCACATGGCCGAAGTGCGGCGCGCATTCGTCGAGATTGTTTGTCTTCGCCTGCCCGCCGCAGATCCAGCGGATGCGCTCGAATGCGGCGAGCGCGGGGGCGGTGGCGGTCGGGTTGGTCGCCTTGCTGTCGTTGACGAACGTGACGCCGTCCTTCTCGCGGATGCGCTCCATGCGGTGGGGAAGGCCGGGAAAGGTGCGGAAGGCCGTTTCCACCGCGCGTTTGTCTAACCCCAAGACATTGGCCACCTCAATTGCAGCAGCGGCATTTTGGGCGTTGTGTGGCCCCTGCAATGTTGGCCAGCCGGATTGATCGACGGAGAAGCGATCGATGAAGCGCAGTGCACCACTGGTAACACCCGAAACGTAATCCAGAACGATGCTATCGCCCTGCTCATTGCCGACATCGACAATCGAAACGTGCGGGCGCTCCTGCATTTCAAAGAGCCGCGCCTTCGAAGCCGCATAAGCCTCGAAGGTCTCGTATCGATCGAGGTGATCGGGGGTGATGTTGAGCAGCACGGCTACGTCGCAGTCGAGGCTTTGGGTCAGGTCGAGCTGGTAGCTCGACAGCTCGAGCACGTACACGCCGCCTTCGGGCAGCGGGTCCTGCGCCAGGATCGGCAGGCCGATGTTGCCGCCCATGGTCGTCGGCACCCCAGCCGTCTGGAGGATGTGGTGGACGAGCGCGGTGGTGGTCGACTTTCCGTTGGTGCCCGTGATCCCGACCACCTTGTGCGGTGGAAGCTCGGGACGGGCGCGGGCGAACAGCTCGATGTCGCCGATGATCTCGACGCCGGCGTCGCGGGCGCGGCTCGCGATCGGGTGGCGGTTGAGCGGCAGGCCGGGGGTGACGACGACGGAGTCGAACTGGGCGAGGTCAGTCTCGTTGAGATTGGCGATGACCAAATCCTCCCCGGAACGGGGAGGGGGACCGCTCAGCGAAGCTGAGTGGTGGTGGGGGTCCACGGTCGAGGCCTGCAAATTCTGTGGGACCCCTCCACCAGCTTCGCTGGTCCCCCTCCCCGTTCCGGGGAGGAGCTTGGCCCGCGCTTCTTCCTTGGCGTCCCACGCCGTCACCTTCGCCCCGCTCGCGAGCAGCGCCTCGACGGTCGCCAGCCCCGACCGAGCGAGGCCGTAGACCGCGTAATGCTTGCCGGCGAAGGCGCTGGCGGTGATCACCGGAGCTTGAGCGTGCTCAGCCCGGCCAGGGCGAGCACGAAGCTGATGATCCAGAAGCGGATCACGACCGTCGGCTCGGACCAGCCGAGATGCTCGAAATGATGGTGGATTGGGGCCATCAGGAACACGCGTTTGCCGGTGCGCTTGTAGACCGCGACCTGGATGATCACGCTCAAGGCCTCGACCACGAACAGGCCGCCGACGATCGCCAGCACGAACTCGTGGTGGGTGGCGACCGCGATCGCTCCGAGGGCTCCGCCAAGCGCGAGGCTGCCGGTGTCGCCCATGAAGACCGCGGCGGGCGGGGCGTTGAACCATAGGAAGGCGAGGCCCGCGCCGACGATCGCCAGGCACAGCACGGTCAGGTCGCCGACGCCGAGGATGTGCGGGATTCCGAGATAGGTCGCGAACCGCGCGTTGCCGACGAGGTAGGAGATGAGCAGGAAGGCGATGCTGGCGATGATCACCGGCATGGTGGCGAGGCCGTCGAGCCCGTCGGTCAGGTTCACCGCATTGCCGAAGGCGACGATCACGAACGCCCCGAAGACGATGTAGAAATAGCCGAGGTCGACGACCGGGCCCTGGACGAACGGCAGATAGAGGTTGGTGTTGCCGTTGCCGACGATGATCCACGTCGCGAGCCCCGCGATCAGAAATTCGAGGACCAGCCGGGTGCGGCCGCTGAGGCCGGCGTGATGCGCCTTCTTGACCTTGTCGTAGTCGTCGAGCCAGCCGATCACCCCAAACCCCGCGGTCACCGTCAGGCACGCCCAGACGTAGGGGTTGGTGATGTCCATCCACAGCAAAGTCGAGACGATCAGCGCGATCAGGATCAGCAGCCCGCCCATGGTCGGAGTGCCGCGCTTGGCGAGGTGGCTTTGCGGGCCGTCGGAGCGGATCGGCTGACCCTTGCCCTGGCGAACCCGAAGCCAGCCGATGAACTTCGGGCCGAGCAGCAAGCCGATGACCAATGCGGTCGCGCTCGCGGCGCCGGCGCGGAAGCTGATGTAGCGGATCAGGTTGAGGACGCCGGGGAAGCCGAGCTGGTCGGCGATTATGTAGAGCATGCCGGCGCTCCTGACACGCGATCGACCAGCTTTGCCAGCCCCACCGAGTTCGACGCCTTGACCAGCACCGCGTCCCCGGGACGGACTCGGTTCAGCAGATGGTCGGCGGCTTCGTCGACGCTGTCGACGAGGTCGAGCGAGACCTTGCCGACGACCTGCTCGGCGAGCGGGCGCATTTCCTCGCCGATCAGGATCAGCTCGTCGACATGCGCATCGAGAACCGCGGGGGCGAGCGCCGCGTGAAGCTCGGCGCTATGCTCGCCGAGCTCACGCATCGGGCCGAGCACGGCGATCCGGCGGGTCACGTCCCGCTCGGCGCCGAGGCTCTTCAGGGTCGCGGCCATCGACGCCGGGTTGGCATTGTAGCTTTCGTCGATCAGCAGCGCCTCGCCGCCGTCGAGCGCGATCACGTGGCGCGCTCCGCGGCCCTTGAGCCCGGCAAGGTCGGCCAGCGCGAGCGCGGCGAGCGCGACGTCGGCGCCGACCGCCTCGACCGCGGCGAGCACGGCGAGCGCGTTCGATACCCAATGCTCGCCCGGCTGGGAGATGGTGAAAGTCAGCTCGCGATCGAGCAAGGCGGCGCTGATCAGGCTCCCGCCGTTTTCCGCCGCGACGGCGTGCACCGCGTGAACGTCGGCATCGCCGGCGCCGAAGGTGATGATCCGGTCGGCGTGGCGGCGCGCCGCCTTGACCAGCCGGTCGCGGTGTGGGGTGTCGTTGGGAACGATGGCGACTCCATCGGGCTCGAGGCCCTGGAAGATCTCGCCCTTGGCGTCGGCGATCGCCTCCTCCGAACCGAGGTTCTCGATATGCGCCGGAGCGACCGCGGTGACGAGCGCGAGATGCGGGCGCACCTGCCGGGTCAGCGCCGCGATCTCCCCGGCATTGTTCATCCCCATTTCGAACACTGCGAACTCGCTGTCGCGTGGCATCCGCGCGAGCGACAGCGGAACTCCGGTATGGTTGTTGTAGCTCTTGACCGAGCGGTGCGCGCGGCCGGGCGCGATGCGGTCGAGCGCCGCGTAGAGCGCCTCCTTGGTGCTCGTCTTGCCGACCGAGCCCGTGACCCCGAAGATCATCGCCTGGCTCCGCTCGCGAGCGGCTCGGCCGAGGGCCTGAAGCGCGGCGAAGGTGTCGTCGACAAGCACGTGCGGTCCATCCACCGGCTGGGAGACCATCGCCCCCGCCGCACCCGCGTTGAAGGCTCCATCAACGAACGTGTGCCCGTCATGGACCGTGCCCGGCATGGCGATGAACAAAAAGCCGGGCTCGACCTCGCGGCTGTCGAAGGTCACGCCGGTGACTTCGAACGTCGCGCTCGCGGTCCCGCCGGTCGCGGCCGCGATTTCCTCCGAAGTCCAGAGCGCGCTCATGCCGCGCATTCCCGGGCGACCTCGGCGTCGTCGAATGGGAGCACCCGGTCGCCGACGATCTGGCCGGTCTCGTGGCCCTTGCCGGCGAGGAGGATGATGTCGCCGGACTTGGCGATGCGGATCGCTTCGGCGATGGCTTCGCGGCGGCCGGCAACCTCGGTCGCGCCCGGTGCCGCGGCCATGATCGCGGCTCGGATTTTCGCCGGGTCTTCGCTGCGTGGATTGTCGTCGGTGACGATGACGACGTCGGACAGGCGCGCGGCAACCGCACCCATCTCCGGCCTTTTGCCCTGGTCGCGGTCGCCGCCGGCGCCGAACACAATGATCAGCTTGCCCCCTGTCTCTTTGGCCACGTGCGGACGCAGCGCGGCGATCGCCGCTTCGAGCGCGTCGGGGGTGTGGGCGTAGTCGACATAGACCGGCGCTCCGGCGCGGCCGATCACCGCTCGCTCGAGCCGCCCGCGCACCGGCGCGAGGCGCTGCATCGCCGAGAAGATGCGCTGCCACTCGCCGCCGGTCGCGAGGACCAGCGCCGCGGCAGTCAGCACGTTCGACGCCTGGTACGCACCGATCAGCGGCAGCGCGAGGCGATGAGATTTGCCGCCGTGCTCGAGGACGAGCGTCTGGCCGAGCGGCGACGGGGTTTGCTCGACGAGGCGGATCGCGTCGCCCTTGCGGCCGACGGTCAGCACCTCGTGACCGCGGGCCCTGGCCCGGCCGATGACTTCGTCCGACTTGGCGTCGTCGGCCCACACGACGGCCGGTTTGCCGGCCGGCAGAAGCTCGTCGAACAGGCGCATCTTGGCTTCGAAATAAGCGTCCATCGAGGGGTGGTAGTCGAGATGGTCGCGGCTGAAGTTGGTGAACGCCGCGGCGGCGAGCGGGACCCCCTCGGCGCGGTGCTGGTCGAGGCCGTGGGACGACGCTTCGTAGGCGACATGGCTGATGCCCATGCGCTTCAGGCCCGCCATGTTGTTGAGGAAGGTGACGATGTCGGGCGTGGTCAGGCCGGTCTTGACCTGATCGTCCGACGTGGTCACGCCGAGGGTTCCGATCGACGCCGAGCGGTGGCCGGTCATGCGCCAGATCTGGCGGGTCATCTCGACCGTCGAGGTCTTGCCGTTGGTCCCGGTCACGGCGACGACGGTTTCCGGATAAGGCGCGTAGAATTTGGCGGCGAGCTCGGCGAAGCGGCGGCGCGGATTGTCGTCGGCGATCAGTGGGACTCGGTCCACGTCTGCCTGCGGCTGGGCGACCACCGCGACCGCCCCGCGATCGATCGCCTGAACGATGAACTCCTCGCCGTTGAAAACCGATCCGCGAAAGGCGCCGAACACGCTGCCCTGGGCGACCTTGCGATGGTCGATGGCAAAGCCGGTGACTTCGGAATCGCTGTCGATGCCGGCAAGCTCGCGCAGTCGCACCCGGCCTATTCCTTGGTGTCGTGAACGAAGGGAAGCACGCCGGACATGTCCGGCTCGCGGTTCTTGTCCGGGTGCACGCCCAGCATCGGGGCAATCCGGCTGACCGTGCGGCTGACCACCGGGGCGACGTTCCACCCAGCGGTGGTGAAACCGTAGGTCTCCGGGGTCGCTTTCGGCTCGTCGAGCATGACGACGATCACATAGCGCGGCTCGTCCATCGGGAACACACCCGCGAAGCTCGTGATGTTGATGGTTTGGCTGTAGCGACCGTTGATTACCTTCTGCGCGGTTCCCGTCTTGCCGCCGACACGGTAGCCCGGCGCATCCGCGTTTTTGCCGGTTCCTTTCATGACGACCATCCGCAACAGCGCGCGCATTCGGTAGCTCGTCTCCTCGCTGAATACCCGCTGGCCGGCGGGCAGCGGATGGCCCGGGCCGATCCTCAGCAAAGTCGGCGGGTGATAGATGCCGCCGTTGTAGAGCGTCGCGTAACCCATCGCGAGCTGAAGCGGAGCGACGGCAATCGCCTGGCCGAAACCGACGTTCATCGTTTCGAACGGTCCCCACCGAGTGCCCGGCGTCAGCGCCCGGCCACGCTCCTTGATCTCGATCGGGACGGGTCCGAGGAAACCCATCTTTCCGAGCCAGTATTTTTGCCGTCGGGTGCCAAGTCGATCCGCGATCTGGGCGGTGCCGATATTCGAGCTTCTCTGCATGATCTCGGCCACCGTGCACACCCGTCCGAACGGGTGCGTGTCATGGATCAGGTGTCCGTATGCGGGGAGCGCGTCCGGGCAATGATACTGTTCGCCAAAAGATTTGATGACGCCGCTGTCCATCGCCATCGCGACGGTGAACGGCTTGAAGGTCGAGCCGAGCTCATAGACGCCTTGAGTCGCGCGGTTGAACCGGGCATCGGGACTAGCAGCGCCCGCAGCGTTGGGGTTGACCTCCGGAAGCGACGTCAGCGCCAGCACCTCGCCGGTATGGACGTCCATGATCACGCCGGCGGCGCCGATCGCCGAAAACGTCGTCATCGCGTCCTGCAGCTCATGCTCGAGAGCCTGTTGGACCGTGCTCGAAATCGAGAGCACGAGCGGCTCGCCCCGCGTGTCCGGGTTGGACAAGCGCTTGTCGAACGCGCGCTCCATTCCCGCGACGCCGTGCCCGTCGATGTCGGTGTAGCCGAGTATGTGCGCGGCCAGGCTGGTCTGCGGGTAAAGCCGGTCGGGCTCGCGTTCGATCGCCAGGCCCGGCTCGCCGAGCGCGTTGACCGCCTCGACCAGCGCCGGAGCGGCGCGGCGGCGCAGGTAGAAAAACGGCTTGTTCGAGCGAAGCAGCGCGAAATATTGCTCGGCGCTGTACTCGGGCATCAGCGCGGCGAGCTTGCGCGCCAGCGCCAGTCGGTCGCCGATGATCTTGGTCGGGTGGACCGCGATGGTCCACGCATCGATGGTCCGCGCGAGGGGCTGACCGTTCCGGTCGACGATGTCGCCGCGCTCGGGCACCAGCGACGTCAGACCTTCCTTGCGCCCGGCGTGGTCGCCGAACGCCGCGAGGTAGAGGATCCGAAGGGCGATCAGGGCGACGATCCCGGCATAGACCAGCATGCCGAACATCAGTCGTTGGTGCATCACGGCGAGGATTTGCCGGCGCTGGCCGACCAGTCGGAGCCGCTCGGGCCGTGGCGCGACGAGAGCGGGCGACGGGGCGTTCATTGTCCGGAGACGTGGTCCTTGGCTGATTTGCGGACGGGCCTGTCCGGCAGCGGGGCAAGCGGATCGGTCTTCGCAATCCGCACCGGCTTTGTCATCGGTTTGGCGGCCGCGAGGCCCGGCTTATCCACGGATTTCTTTGGTGCCGGTATTGCCGCCGCAACCGGCTGATCCGTGGATTTCGCCCTGGTCGCTTGCCGGGGTAAAGCAGCGATGGGCGTGGCCGGGGCCTCGCGCGTCCCGGTCTTCAAACTGGCTTGATGAAGCAGTGAGGCGCGGTCGAGCGCCGGCGGAGGAGCTGCGGCGGTGTCCCTGTTCGGTTCGAGCGCCGGCTTGGGCTCCGGAGCCGGAGCGGCGGCCAGCACCACCGGCGCCTGGATATCGATGTGCCGCTCGGGCTGAGTGAGCTTGGCGAGCTCGAAGCTGCCGTTGAGGAACTGGTCGGCGGACGGCGCGGACAAGGAAAAGGCGCCGGCATTCCACCGTTCGAGCTGCGACAGCCGGCCGCGGGTGCCGATCTCGGTCTGGAGCAGACGGATGTCACGCTGGGTCATGACGATCCGGGTCTCGACGCTTTCGAGCGCCGAGCGCTCCGACGCGACCCGGAGCGAGACGAGATAGCAGCCGAGCGCGGCTCCGGCGCAGCTCGCGACCATGAACACGGACTTGAAACTTCGTGTACTCATTGCAGGCTCCCCTCCCATGCGGGGGCGGTGGTTCGAACCGCGCTCCTCAGCCGCGCCGAGCGCGAACGCGGGTTTCCGGCCAGCTCGCGTCCCGTCGGGGAAACCGGCTTCGCCACCCGCTCGAACGTCGGTTCGCGCGGGTCATGTTGCACGGGACGGTGACGCGAGCCGGCCGGGGTCCCTCCGCTTCGCTCGCGGAAGAAGCGCTTGACGATCCGGTCTTCGAGACTGTGAAAGGTGACGACGGCGAGCCGTCCGCCGGGGCCGAGCGCGCGCTCGGCGGCCGCCAGGCCCTGCTCGAGCTCGTCGAGCTCGGCGTTCAAATGGATTCGGATCGCCTGGAAGGTGCGGGTCGCGGGGTCCGCCTTCTGCCCGGGGCGGAAGCCGGCGGCGCGGCGGACGATCGCGGCCAGCTCGGCGGTCCGCTCGACCGGCCGCGCAGCGACGATCGCCCGCGCGATGGCGCGGGCGCGCGGCTCTTCGCCATAGTCCTTCAGGATGCGGGCGATCTCAGCTTCGTCGGCGGAGTTGAGGAACTCGGCGGCGGTCACGCCCGAGCGTGACATGCGCATGTCGAGCGGACCGTCGGCCGAGAAGGAAAAGCCGCGGTCCGCCCGATCGAGCTGCATCGAGGAAACTCCGATGTCGAGCGCGATTGCGTCGACCTGCTCGATGCCACGTTCAGCCAGAACTCGGTCCATCCGGCTGAAGCGTTCGTTGATGAGTGTCAGGCGCGGGTCCGGGACGAGCGATGCTCCGTCCGCGATCGCGTCGGGGTCGCGATCGAAGGCGATCACTCGTCCCGCCCCCGCCCCGAGCATGGCGCGCGTGTAGCCGCCTGCTCCGAAGGTGCCGTCGACCGCCGTCGCGCCGTCGTGAAGCGCGAGCGCGGCGATTACCTCATCGACCAGCACCGGCACGTGTGGGGCCTGTTTGGTGCCGGTGCTGGTCATGAGCCGCCTCGTTCGTCGAGGCGGAAACGGGCAACGTCCTTGAGGTCGTCCGGAATGCGCTGGTCGTCGAGCAGCAGTTGCGGGTTCCAGATCTGGAACGTCTCGCCGGTGCCGAGGAACAGGGCGAGATCGGCGATCTGGCCCTTGCGGCGCATCATCGGCGGCATGAGGATCCGGCCGGAACTGTCGTAGGGCACTTCCTCGGTGGCGGCGAAGGCCATCAGGTTGCGCTGCTGATATTCGAGCTGCGCTTCGGGGCTGGTCTCTTCCTTTTCGAGCAGCCGCTCGAGCTTGGCATGCTTCAGCGCGGCGTAGGCGGGGTCATAGGCGCTAAGGCAGGGGAAGGCTTCGTGCTTGGCAAGGACGATGGTGCGGGCGTCGCCGCGGCGTTCGATGACTCCGCGCAGGAACGCGGGTATGGAAACGCGGCCTTTTGCATCGACCGCGTTCAAAGCGCTGCCCTGAAACAGATGCTCTAGCGCCACGCCAAACCACTCCCCGTTCGCAGCGCGCAGACCGTCCGCCGCGGATGCGCGCCGTCGCGGGCGTCCGCGCCAGGTTCCGAATCATCGGGTCAGCCCCCGCGCTACAGCCTGTGTTGGTAACTCAACGGGCTGCGGGATACAATGGGTTTTCATGGGATAAGATGGGAATTGGTGGTAAACGACAGTTTTCCGAGGTTTTTCACGCCGGTCCGCGGGGCTGCTCGAAGGTTTATGGCGGTTGGCGATCCTGTGGATAAGTCTGTTGCTTTCGAATCACTTCGCGGCGGGATTGGAGGCGCGAGCGCGCTGGGCAGTTGACAGCCGCAGGGTCGTCCTTAGCCTGATCTAATCGCTCGAACGCGAACAGGGGGAACTCGAATGCGTATGTTTTCTGCGCTGGCTGCCATGCTGGCAGCCGCCGCTGCAGTGCAACCCGCTTATGCCGATATCCTGAACGTGCCGGTCGGCGGCACCAACCCGAAGCCCGTCCCGATTCACCCGGTCGATTCTAAAGACTCGCCCGAAGAGATCGCCAAGGACGCGGCACGCGACCTGCGCGACAGCATGTTCTACAACAAACCGGGCGCAACCCGGGCCCAGTATGACGCCGATTGGCAGGAGTGCCGGCTGATCGCGCGCGGCTCGCGGACGCCCGCGGGCACCATTCCTTATTATTACAACCCGGCGGTGATCTCCCCGATCGCAGCCGGGGTCGGCGGAGCGATCGGCGGCTTGATCGGAGCGGCGATCGCCGAAGGCGCCCAGCGGCGCGCCAACCGCCGGAGCTGCCTGCTGATCCGCGGCTGGCGGCTGGTCAAAGTCCCAAGCGAAGCGGCGGCGCGCGTTTCGGCAATGAGCGATGCCGACCGCGGCGCCTATTTCAACACCATCGTCGGCGCGCAGAACGTCGAGGGCGAGATCACCGAGCGCAAGAATTTCTCGATGGCGCCCGAAGCCGTCGGCGACGTGTCGGGGCCGGTCAGCGGTCCCGACGCCCTGTTCTTCGGCAAGAAGGTCGACACGCTGGCTCCGCTTCAGCTCGCCGCCGACGAGGGCGCGGTGGTCGTCGCGACGCGACGCCCGACCGGCCCGAGCGCCGGCCGGTTCGTGCGGCTTGCCCTCGCGCGCTACGACCGCAAGGCGAGCGACCTCATCTACCAGCCGCGCGACTGGAAGAAGACCGGCGACAAGACGACTTACAATCGCGAAATCGCGAGCGGCAACCGCAAGGCCGGCTACGAGGTCCAGGTCGTCAAGCTGACCCCCGGCGATTATGTGATCACCGGCGCGTCGGTCGGCGGGCCGCTGATCATGAGCACCAATTGCTTCGGCGCTCCGACCTTCCACGTCGGCGTCGGCGAAGTCCTCTACCTCGGCGACTTTGTCCCGGTATGGGGCGCGCCCGGAGCCGACGGCAAAAAGCTCTACGGCCTCGGCTATGCCAACCGGATCGAAGACAGCCGCCGCCTGCTGTCCGGGGCGCAGCCGCAACTCGCCGCGGCGATGAAGCCGGCCACGATCGAGAACGGCGCGACCTACGCGTGCTCGGCCGTGACCATGGACCGGTGGGACATCGCCGGAGCGGCGATGATCGCTCCGCCCGTGCCCGAGCCCGAAACGCCTCGGCCGGAAGCGACGGCCGCCGCGAGCGCGACGGCCAACTAGGCCTTTTCGAGCGCCGCAAGCTCGGCGAGCAGCGCGTCGAGATTGCGTTCGGCGCCGTCGCCCAGACGCGGCGCGTCCAGGAAATCGGCGTCGCCGACGATCGTCGCCCGTCCCTTGCCGATGCGGCAGCGGGCGACCAGCGCGTCAGCGCCGATTTCGCATCTGCCGGACAGCGCACCGGGAGAGAGCGTGACAACGTCATAGCCGGCCAGCTTGCGATGAACCTCGCCGCGTTCGTCCGGCGCATCGAGCCGAAGGCCCCAATGACCGAGCAGCCCGGTGTCGGGGAACATCGGCGAGGGCCGCAGCGGGTCGCCCAGCGGCCGCTCGCTGGGCCAATCGAGCATTGGATCGGCGAGAAGCAGCAGCCGCCCGCCGCGCCGCACCCACGTATCAAGCGCGACCAAATTGCCGCTGGTCTGCGCCTGGGGGTGAGCCATCAGCAGCAGGCGGCCCTTGGCCAGGTCCGCGGGATCAGCCGCGCTAATCGGCACGACCCGATAGCGCGTGTTCAGCGCGGTCAGGGCCGGCGATCCGGCGCCGCGCAGCGAGAATTGCTCGGGGAAGACGAGCGGCAGGCTGGTCAGCAGAAGCAAGGCGGGACGTTGTGACGCTTGTCGCGGCTGAAGCGGCGCGGGCTCCCGCCCGATCACCGCGACGGCGACGGCACCTGCGATCAGGAGCGTGGTGAAGATCGCCAGCGCGCGGGCCCGCGCCCAGGTCATTTCTTATTGGCGGTAATGTTGTTGGCCGATTCCGACGAACCCGGCGCGACCCCGAGCTCGGCGAGCGGCTCGCTCGGCTCGTTCATCACGGCGTTGGCGCCGTTGACCGCGCTGTCGTGACTCGAGCGGATGATCACCGAGCCGAGCAGCACGATGAGGAAGGCGAAGGCGAGCCCGGTCAGTCCGATCCGGATCCGCTGCGCGCTGCTGCCAACTTGGTAAGGCATTGCCAATCGACGAAGCTATGTCCCAGTTCGATAACATGCAAGCGCATGGCCTTGACGGCTGCTTCAACTGAGGAGCAAGGGCGCTGCCATGACTCGCGCACCGTTCATGCTCGCAATTGTTGCCGCCGCAGCGCTAGCCGGCTGCAACAAGGATGATCACACCATCGTCGCCGGTGGAGGGCCAGTCGACGACCAGCCGGCCAACGCCGCGGCCAATGCCAATGTCCAGCTCCCGCCGTCGATCGCCGCCAGCAAAATCTACCGCTGCGCCGACAACAAGGTCGTCTATGTCGACTGGATGTCGGACGGTAAGTCGGCCAACATCCGCACCGAAAAGGACGGGCCGCCGACCCCGGTGACCGCCGCCGAAGCGGGCAAGGCGATGGCCGGGCCGGCCGGTTATTCGCTCGAAGGAAGCGCCGCCGCCGGGTCGGCCCGGATCGGCGTCCCGGGTCATTCCGCGCAAAGCTGCAAGGCCTGAGCTGACGCCAGCTTGACTCTGCCCCCGCGGCCTTCAATCACGGCCGCGGAGGGCCAGTTTTCCATGCTGATCACGAGGCGCGCATTCACCGGCGGAGCGCTGAGCGCAGCCTTGAGCGCCGGCCTTGCGCGGCCGGCCTTGGCCCAAGGCTCGTCCGCCCTCGCCGGTGCGATTGCGGCCATTCGCGCGCATGGCGAAGAACACGTCCGCCAATTCGATTTGCCCGGAATGACGCTCGGACTGACCGCGCCCGGCGGCCTGGCGACGGTGCTCAATTTCGGCTTCGCCAACCGCGACAGCCGCGCCCCGATCGCTCCCGACACGCTGTTCCAGATCGGCTCGATCAGCAAGTCGATGACCGCGACGGTGATCCACCAACTCGCTGCCGAAGGGAAGCTCAGGTTGACCGATCGGGTCAGCGCCCTGCTCCCCGCCGTTCATCTGCCGGCCGGCAACGCGATCACCGTCGAGCACCTGCTCGACCATAGTGCCGGCCTCCCGGACGATGCTCCATTGTTCCCATCGGGCGGGTTGTGGACCGGCTACGCGCCCGGCGCGCACTGGCACTATTCCAACACCGGCTACGACATGCTCGGCAAGATCGCCGAGCGCGTCGGCGGCCAGCCGCTCGGCCGGCTTATCGAGGAGCGGATTTTCGCTCCGCTCGGAATGCGCCGGAGCCGCGGCGCGATCGTCGGGCCCGACCGGGACCGCTACGCGCAGGGCTATGAACCGGCCGACCTGACGGTCCCGTTCGTCCGCGGAGCGCCGCTGGCGCCGGCCGCCTGGGTCGACGTGACCTTCGGCGCGGGCTGCGTCGCCTCGACCGCCGACGACATGGTGCGTTTCCTGCGCAGCCTCGCCGATGCCGCCCAGGGCCGCGGCGGGCTCGGCCTCGGCCCGGCGGCCGCCAAGGCGTTCGCGTCGCACTTCGTCGCCAGCGACACCGCCGGCATGAGCTACGGCAACGGCCTGATGCACGTCGGCGGCAACGGCCGCTCGTACCTGCACCATACCGGTGGAATGGTCAGCTTCTCCTCGTCCTTCCACGTCGATACAGCGTCCGGCGTCGGCGCGTTCGCCAGCTCGACCTTGAGCGCCTTCGCCGAATACCGCCCGCGCGTTCTGACCCGCTATGCGGTCGACACCTTGGTCGAGGCGCTCGCCGGACGCGCTGTTCCGGCGGCTCCGTCGCTGGCGGTGGCCGTCGCCAACCCGGCAGCGTTCGTCGGTCGCTATTCGGGTCCCCGCGGGGGCTTTGAAGTGCGTCCCGGACGTCCGCTGACTCTGGCCGCCAACGGGCGCGAAGCGGCGCTGCAGCCATGGGGCGACGCCGTCTTCCGGACCGTGCATCCGGATTTCCGCAACTTCAGCCTGATGTTCGAGAAGAGCGGCCAGGCGATCACCGGCGCCAGCTGGGGACCGGCGAGCTACGTCCGCGAAGGATCGGGCGCGACGCTGCCGAGGGTCGATCGCGAGCTCGAGCCGTTCGTCGGCCGCTACGTCAACGACAGCCCGTGGTGGGGCACGGTCCAGGTCGTCGAGCGTCGCGGCAAACTGTGGCTGGGGACCGAAACCCCGATGACTCGAATCAGCCCCAACCTGTGGCGCGTCGGCGACGAATCCTGGTCGCCCGAGCGGGCATCCTTCGCCGACTTCAGCAACGGCCGCCCGCAGACCTTCATGCTGTCGGGCAACGCGTTCCTTCGGCACGACATCTAGGATTGTCGGGTTCCCGCCGTTAGGGAGCCGCGCATGGACGTATTGGAAGCTTCCCGCATCACTCCGGAGATGGTCGCCGAGCATGGCCTCAGCGACGACGAATATGCCCGCATCCTGAAGGCGCTCGGGCGCGAGCCGAACCTGGTCGAGCTCGGCATCTTCTCGGTCATGTGGTCGGAGCATTGCTCCTACAAATCCTCGCGGGTCCATTTGAAGAAATTGCCGACGGAGGCGCCATGGGTCATCCAGGGCCCGGGCGAGAATGCCGGCATCATCGACATCGGCGATGGCGACGCCGCCATCTTCAAGATGGAGAGCCACAACCACCCGAGCTACATCGAGCCCTATCAGGGCGCGGCAACGGGCGTCGGCGGGATCCTGCGCGACGTGTTCACGATGGGCGCCCGGCCGGTCGCCAACCTCAACGCTCTGCGCTTCGGGCGGCCCGATCATCCCAGGACGCGGCACCTCGTCGCGGGCGTGGTCGCCGGGATCGGCGGCTACGGCAATTGCGTCGGTGTCCCGACGGTCGGCGGCGAGGTCAATTTCGACGCCGCCTACGACGGCAACATCTTGGTCAACGCGATGACCGTCGGGGTCGCGAAGACCGACAAGATTTTCTACTCGGCTGCAACCGGGGTCGGAAACCCGATCGTCTATGTCGGGTCGAAGACCGGCCGCGACGGAATCCACGGCGCGACCATGGCGTCGGCCGACTTCGGCGAGGACAGCGAGGAGAAGCGCCCGACCGTGCAGGTCGGCGACCCGTTCACCGAGAAACTGCTGATCGAGGCGTGCCTCGAGCTGATGGCGACCGACGCAATCGTCGCCATCCAGGACATGGGCGCCGCCGGCCTCACCTCCTCGTCGGTCGAGATGGCGAGCAAGGGCGGCGTCGGCATCCGCCTCGACATGAACCAGGTGCCGTGCCGCGAGGAGGGCATGACGCCCTACGAGATGATGCTGTCGGAAAGCCAGGAGCGGATGCTGATGGTGCTCAAGCCCGGCCGCGAGGCCGAGGCCGAGGCGATCTTCCGCAAGTGGGAGCTCGACTTCGCGGTGATCGGCGAGGTGACCGACACCGGGCACATGGTGCTCGAGTTCGACGGCGAAGTCGTGTGCGACATCCCGCTCGGGCCGCTCGCCGACGAGGCGCCGCTGTACGAGCGGCCATATGCGATCCCGAAGCCGCCCGAGCCGCTGGCCGACATTCCGGAGAGCAGCGACATCGCCGCGGACCTGCTGAAGCTGATGGGTTCGCCCAACCTCGCGTCGCGGCGCTGGGTGTGGGAGCAGTACGACCAGTCGGTCGGCGCCGACACCGTGCAGCGCCCCGGGGGCGATGCGGCGGTGGTGCGGGTGCATCGCTCGAAAAAGGCGCTTGCGATAACCACCGACTGCACGCCGCGCTATTGCTACGCTGATCCGTATGAAGGCGGAAAGCAGGCCGTCGCCGAAGCCTACCGCAACCTCTGCGCCGTCGGCGCCAGGCCGCTGGCGATCACCAATTGCCTCAACTTCGGCAACCCGCAGCGGCCCGAGATCATGGGCCAGCTCGTCGGCTGCGTCGAAGGCATGGCCGAAGCCTGCCGAGCGCTCGACTTCCCGGTCGTGAGCGGTAACGTCAGCCTCTACAACGAGACCAGGAACGAGGATGGCACGAGCCTCGCGATTCTCCCCGCCCCCGCGATCGGCGGCGTCGGCCTGCTCGACGATTGGGAGAAATCGGCGACGATCGGGTTCAAGGCCGAAGGCGAGACCCTGCTGCTGCTCGGTCATTCGACCGGCCATGTCGGCCAGTCGCTATGGCTCGCCGTCTGCCATGGCCGGCGCGCCGGTCCGCCCCCGCGCGTCGACCTCGCGGTCGAGCGGCGCCTCGGCGAACTCCTGCGCAGGCTGATTGCCGACCGGCTCGCCACTGCGGCGCACGACATATCGGACGGCGGAGCGCTCGTGGCGATCGCCGAGATGGCGCTGGCCGGTTCGCTGGGCGTCGTCGTGAGCCTGCCGAATGTCCCCAATCCCGCCGCGATCCTGTTCGGCGAAGACCAGGGCCGAGCGCTCGTCACGACCAGCGACCCGCACGCCGTCATCGCGGCGGCAACGGCCGCCAACATCTTCGCGGCGCCAATCGGCCGGACCGCCGGCGCGTCGCTCGAAGGGCCCGGCTTCAGCGCCACCCTCGCCGACCTCCGCGCCGCGCATGAGGGGTTCTTCCGCCAGCTGATGGGCGCCGACGCCGCCCTCGCTTGACTTCGCTCCTCCCTATTGCGCAGCAATGGGGAGGGGGACCGCGCAACGAAGATTGCGTGGTGGAGGGGTCCAGCGGTGAGCGCGACGGACATCGCTTACAAGAATGCGCGGCGGCTGCGGCGTGAGCTTTCGCTACCGGAGAAGCTATTGTGGATTCGACTACGCGGCGCGGAAGTGCGGTTCCGGCGACAGCACCCGATTGGCTCCTATGTACTCGACTTCTATTGCGCAGCAGCCAAGCTCGCGATCGAAGTAGATGGCGCTGCGCATGATCACGGCGATCGGCCGCATCGCGATGACATTCGCGTTGATTGGCTGAAGAGGCACGGTATCGAGGTTCTGCGCATTCCGGCCAAGGAGTATTGGCTGACCCCGACTCCGTCGCCGACGCACTTACCAGGCTCTGTGCAGGACCCCTCCACCGCTCCCCACGAGCTTCGCTCGCAGGGAGGAGCGGAGGAGTGACCGCCGGCTATTCGGGAACGCCATTGGCGCAGAAGCTGAATTTGAAGGACGGCATGCGCGTGTGGTGGGACGGGATGCCGGACAGCGTTCGCGGGGAGATTGCGGCGGAAGGGCTCGAACTGCGGATGCTGGACACGCCAGACCCCCCGATCGACGCGGCGCATGTGTTCGTCACCGAACGCGCCAATCTCGAAGCCAAGCTAGCAAGACTCCTCCCGCTGCTCGACCCCGCCGGCACGATCTGGGTCAGCTGGCCGAAGAAAGCCTCGAAGGTCCCGACCGACGTCACCGAGGACGTCATCCGCGACGTCTGCCTGCCGATCGGCCTGGTCGACGTGAAGGTGTGCGCGGTCGATGCGACCTGGTCGGGCCTGAAACTGGTCGTTCGGCGGCAGAATCGCGGCGTTCACCCGCAGGCGGCTGGACCCGCGTGACCCGAGTTGGGGAGAAAACAGCCATGCTTCGACCGATCATCCTCGCCACGGCCGTCTCGGGCGCCCTCGATATCCTGTGGGCGATGATCCTCACGCTGTGGTTCGGGCGTGAGATCCCCAACATGCTCCGGTTCGTCGCTTCCGGTCCCTTCCCCAATGCCCCCGATTGGGGCGGGGCCGGAGCTGTCCTCGGGCTTCTCGTCCATTTCGCCTTGATGGCGGTGATGGCCGCCGCCTTCGTCCTCGCAGCCCGCCGACTGCAGATGCTCGTCGACCGCCCCTGGCTGGCGGGCATCGGCTACGGGCTGGTCACCTATGTCGTGATGAACTGGATCGTCGTCCCGCTGCGCTTCGACACGCCGCTGCCGCCGAAGGCAGTGTCCATTGCCACCCAGTTGTTCGCGCATGTCGTGTTGGTCGGAATCCCGTTTGCCTTGATCACCGCCCGGACGCTTCGGCCGAGCGCCATCGGAGAGGCCGCACCGGCATAGTTGCGAACGCGTCGCAATAGCGCTATACACGGCGCATGATCGTCTGCGTCTGCAACGCCATCACCGAGAAGGACGTCCGCGACGCCGCGCGCAACGGCGCGCGCACGCCCGAAGCTGCCTACGCGGCCTATGACTGCGAGCCGCAATGCGGCTGCTGCCTCGACTATGCGCAGGAGATCATTGCCGACGAGCAGCCCAAGCGCCCGCCGCTGCGCGCCGTCGCCTGATTGCGACTGACTCTCAGTCGCATATTTTCCGCAGTTTTCCGCCAAAAATTCCGCTTCCCACACGGGCTCGCGCGGAGTAAGGCGCTAATCCCGACGCGGCGGAGGCGAGCATGAAGGGCGATCCCAAGGTTCTCGAGCTGCTCAACGAGGCGCTCAAGAACGAGCTGACCGCGATCAACCAATATTGGCTGCACTACCGCCTGCTCGACAATTGGGGCGTGAAAAAGCTCGCGGAGTTCGAGAAGAGCGAATCGATCGACGAGATGAAGCACGCCGACCGCCTCGCCGAGCGCATCCTGTTCCTCGACGGCCTGCCCAACTTCCAGGCCCTCGGCCGGCTGCACATCGGCGAGAACGTCGAGGAAATCCTCAAGGGCGATATGGAGCTCGAGCTGGAAGCGCTGGGCCAGCTCCGGGGCGCGATCGCGCATTGCGAGAAGGTCCGCGATTTCGTCAGCCGCGACCTGTTCTCCGACATCCTCGAAAATGAGGAGCGGCACGTCGACACGCTCGAAACGCAATTCGAGATGATCGCGCGGATGGGTCTGCAGAATTACGTCCAGCTGCAGTCGGAGTCCGCGGAGGATTAAATCCGCCCGAATCCCTGGTTGTTGGCCTTACGCCCGAAGCCCGTGGGCCCGGCCGGGCCGCGGGTCAGCAGCGGGTTGGTCGCCTTGTCGAACAGATCGACCGTCTCGCTGAACAATTTCCGCATCTCGACGACCTGCGGAACCAGCTCGTCCGGGAAGCGGTGGGTTTCGATGCACAGGCGGGCGGTCGTCTCGATCAGCTCGGCCATTGCGGCCAGCGGAGTGGCCCCCAGCTGGCGGGCTTCGCCCTTGATCGTGTGGGCGGGGATGACCAGCGCGGTCGTATTCTCCTCGCGCATCGCGTTCTCGATCTGGCCGAGCGACTTCGCACCGTCCTCGCGGAAATAGCTCAAGATCCGGATGAAGCCCGGTCCGAGCTCGGCGCGATTCTTCTCGAATAGCGCCCAATCGACGATGTCCGGCTTGTCGTCGCTCAACGTACGTTCCTCGTTCCCAATGACCTTGGGCATGGTCCCACTCAGTGCATTGCTAGCCGGAAAAGGGTAAACTTTGGCTTAGCGGGCCCGGGACTTTTGGCGGTCGAACGGATTACCCCGGCCACGGAACTCGAGCCGCAGCGGCACCGCCCCAAGCTTCAGATCGCGGCGCAGCGCGTTGACCAGGTAACGGCGGTAGCTCTCAGGCAGCTCGTCGGTCCGGTTGCCGAACACGACGAAGCTCGGCGGGCGCGACTTCACCTGGGTGATATAGCGCAGCTTGATGCGCTTGCCCTTGGGCGCCGGCGGCGGATTGGCCTCGATCGCGGCCTCGAACCAGCGATTGAGCTCGCCGGTGGAAATGCGCTGGCCCCATGAATCGCGCAGCTCGAAGGCGACCTTGAGAATGGTGTCGATGCCCTTCCCGGTCTTGGCCGAGACCGTCAGCAATGGCACGTCTTTCAGCTGGGCTAGGCCTTCGGCGAGCGCGGCTTTGACCCCGTTGAACAGCGCCGACGCATTGTCCGCGACGTCCCATTTGTTGAGCGCGATGACGAGGCCGCGGCCCTCCTCGATGACCTGGGCCGCGATCCTCAAATCCTGCGCCTCGAGGCCGCGCGTCGCGTCGAGGAGGAGCACGACGATCTCCGAGAAATCGATCGCCCGCTTGGTGTCCGCGGCGGACAGCCGCTCGAGCTTGTCCTCGATCTTCGCGCGCTTGCGCAGGCCGGCGGTGTCCACGAGCCGCACGGCTCGACCTTCCCACGTCCACTCGAGGCTGATCGAATCGCGGGTGATCCCGGCTTCGGGCCCAGTGATCATCCGTTCCTCGCCGATCATCCGGTTGACCAGGGTCGACTTGCCCGCATTGGGCCGGCCGACGATCGCGAGCTTGAGCGGAGCATCATGCTCGTCGAGCTCGGCTTCGCTTTCGAAATGCTCGTGCTCGACGTGTGGGCGAAGCGCCTCGAACAGGTCGGCCACGCCTTCGCCATGCTCGGCGCTGACCGCGACCGGATCGCCGAGGCCAAGCCGGAAGCTTTCGAAAATCCCGCTTTCGGCGGCGCGCCCTTCGGCCTTGTTGGCGACGAGGATGACGGGCGTGCTTTCCGCGCGAAGCCAGCGCCCGATCTCCTCGTCGAGCGGAGTCAGGCCCTCGCGCGCGTCGACCATGAACAAGGCGGCGTCGGCATCGCGAACGGCCGCCTCGGTTTGCGCGCGCATCCGTCCGGGCAGGCTGTGCGGGTCCTCGTCTTCGAAGCCAGCGGTGTCGATCACCCGGAAGGTCAGGCCGAGCAGCTTCGCTTCGCCCTCGCGGCGGTCGCGGGTCACGCCGGGCCGGTCGTCGACCAGCGCCAGGCGCTTGCCGACCAGGCGGTTGAACAGCGTCGATTTGCCGACGTTGGGCCGCCCAACGATCGCGACGGTGGGAATGGACATGGCGCCGCCCTAGCAGCGCCGCTTCCTAGCGGTAAGCCGTCAGGCGGCCGGCGTCGTCGTAGATGTAGAGAGTCGAATTGGCGACGATCGGTCCCTGGCTGACTCCGGCTCCGGCGCTGGTCTGGCTCTGGAATGAGCCAGTGACCGGATCGACGTTGATCAATGTGCCGTTGCGGCCGGCGACGATCAGGCGCTGACCGGCGAGGATCGGGCCGACGTAATCGATCTGGCCCCTCTTCCCGCGCGGATGCTCGAACTGCGGCAGCTGGTTGATCCAGCGGATGTGGCCGTTCTGGCGATAGACGCACAGCAGCTTGGCATCGTCGGTCACGACGAAGATCCAGTCGCCGGCGACCCACGGCGTCGAGATTCCGGCGATGTTGAGCTCCCAGAGCCGCTGCCCGGTGGTCAGCTCGAGCGCGACCATTCGACCGCCCTGGCCGATGGCGATGACTTGGCCGTTGTCGATCACCGGATCGGCGTCGATGTCGGACAGCGACGATACGCTGGTTCGAATGCTGGTCCGCTGAAGCGCGTCCTGCCACACCATTCGGCCGTTCTCGTAGCGATAGGCGTTGAGCTCGCCGGACGAGAAGCCGGCGACCACCGTGCCCTGGCCCACGGCGGGCGAGGCCGAACCGAATACCCCGGCGATCTCGAGCGCGGCGGCCTGCGACCAGTTGGTCGTGCCATCCGCTTCCTTGAGCGAGTAGAGCTGGTTGTCCTGGCTCATCACGTAGATGGTGTTGTTGGCGATGGTTGGAGCGCCGCGCAGCGGGCCGCCCGGCCGGACTTTCCATAGGATTCCGCCGGTGCGCACGTCGAGCGCCGAGACATAGCCGAGCCCATTGGTCGCGTAGATGCGGCCGGCGTCGTAGGCGATGCCGCCGCCGTACAGCGAGGCTTCATTGCCGCGGTCGTTGGGAGTCTGGCTTTCCCACAGCTTGGCCCCATTGCGCCCGTCGAACGCACGGACGGTGCCGAGCGTGTCGATGGTGTAGACGCGGCCGTCGGCGGCGACCGGCGCCGACGCGAGCCGAGCGGTGAGGCTGCTGCCGCGGCCGGCCGGAACGGTGAAGATTCGGGTGAGCGCGGTGCCGAGCGCGAGGTGGCCGACGGACTTGGACGCACTTCCGCCCGACTGGGTCCAACTGGTGTTGGCGACCGGCGCCGGCAGAGTCATCGGGATCGACGCCAGCGCCGGGTCGACCTGGACATCGCCCTCGTTGGTGAGAACCGGGATCCGTTCGCCGATCACTGGCGTTTTCGGGCGCCCGCCGCGCTTGAGGATGCTGCAGCCGCTCGCGGCGAGCGTCGCGGCCATCAACACGGCTAGTCGGAATTTCATGGATTTGGTCATCGTCAGTCCTATTGAGCGGGCTGCGGCAGCGCGTCGCTGGCGTCGACGCCAAGCGTGCTCGCAATCTGTACGGCGCGGCCGCGAAGGGTTTCCGGCGCCTGCTTGTCACGGGCGATCTGGGCGAACAGCTGGCCGGCCCTGGCTTGCTGACCCTGCTTGATCAGGGCCATTCCGGTGAGCTCGGCGGCACTTCCGAACCACGGCGTCCCCGGCTTGGCCGCGAGCGGCTGCATCCGGGTGATCACCTCTTCAGGCTTGATGCTGTCGAACTCGAGCGCGGTCTGGCGGATCAGCGCGAGGTCGCGGAACGGCTTCGGCACGCTGGTGTCGGCGGCGATGGCGCGGAACTTGGCGGTCGCCAGCTTGACGTCGTTCTGTTCGATCGCGAGGGCCGCCCGGCCGAACTCGGCCGACGCGCGGACCGCCTTGGAATGTTCGTCGGAAAGGTCGTCGAGACGCTTCGCCGCGGACTGGCTCTTTCCCTTGCCGACGTCGGTGTAGATCTGGGCGAGTTGCTCGACCGCTTTCTCGGACTGCTTGTGCTTGTAGTCCTGCCAATAGATGAAGCCGCCGCTGGCAGCGAGGAACAGGACGACCGCGGTGATCAGCCAGCTCGCGTAGCGTTTCGAAAAGTCGCGCAGCTGGTCGCGGCGCAGGTTCTCATCGACCTCGCGAACGAAGGTTTCACTAATATCCGGGGGTTGCGCCAAAGACGTGCCTCAGTCGGTTCGCTCAAGGGATCCTTATGCCGGTCGCTTCCTTCCCCACCCACGATGAATGGAAGCTGGCGGCGCTTCGTCTAGCGGGTGCTACGCGAAAGGCAAAGCGTGTTTAAGCTTTGGGCCGGTAGGTCTGATCCGCGGTCGGAAAGCTGCGGTCGCGAACCTCGGCGGCGTAGGCCGCGGCCGCCTCGCCGATGCGCGCGGCGAGGTCGTCGTAGCGCTTCACGAAACGCGGGGTGCGCTCGAACAGCCCCAGCATATCCTCGGTGACCAGGACCTGGCCGTCGCATTCAGCCGACGCGCCGATGCCGATCACGGGGGCGGAAACGCTCTGCGCGGCTTCGGTCGCGATCTGCTCCATCACGCCTTCGACGACGATACAGAAGGCGCCGGCCTGGTCGACCGCCCGGGCGTCCGCGACGATCTTCTGGGCTTCGCGCTCTTCCTTGCCGCGCGCGCCATAGCCGCCGAGGATATTCACCGCCTGCGGGGTCAGGCCGACGTGGCCGATCACCGGGATGCCGCGATGAGTCAAAAATTCAATGGTCGGGGCCATCGCCTCGCCGCCTTCCAGCTTGACCGCCGCGGCGCCGGTTTCTTTCATGATCCGCGAGGCCGAAGCGAACGCCTGCTCGGGCGAGCCTTCGTAGCTTCCGAACGGCATGTCGACCCCGACCAGGGCATGCCAGCTGCCGCGGACGACCGCGGCGCCATGGGCGCACATCATCTCCATCGTCACCGGAATGGTCGACGGAAGTCCGTAGATGACCTGGCCGAGGCTGTCGCCGACGAGCAGCATGTCGCAGTGCGGATCGAGCAGCTGCGCCATGCGCATCGTGTAGGCGGTCAGCATCACGATCGGCTGCCCGGTCTTGAAGCTGTCTCCCTCTGGGGCCTTGCGCCCGCGGATCGCCGGAACGGTCGTGCGCTTTCCCGGCACGGGGGACGGAGTCGCCCGGCTGGTCGAAGTATCGATGGTGAAGGTCGACATGCGCCGCCCCTTAGCCGCGCGGAGGTGCCGCAGCCAGTCCCGCGGCAACCACAGGCCGCCGACAACGGACGGGATTAATCGAGCCGATCGCCCGCCCGGGCGTTTTATCGACATCCCAGAACAGCGGAGAAGATCGACATGAGAGTCGCACATCTGATGCTTGCCTGCGCGACGCTGGCTATCGGCGGCGGAGCCCTTGCCGCCCAGCAGGCCGCGACGCCCGCAACATCCGCGACCCCGGCCACGCCGGCGACGCCGGCCGATCCATCGACCGGCACCGCTGCGACCCCGGCAACTCCGGCCGAGCCCGCGACGCCGGCGACGCCCGCCGCCAAATCGGCCGACTCGGCAGAACAGGCAACGCCCACCGAACCCGCGAAGAAGCCGAAGAAGTCGAAGCCGGCGCAGGTTTCGCCGAGCGCACCGGGCGCGACCGAGGCCACGCCAGGCGCTCATTCAAAACCCAAAGACAAGCCGAAGAGCTAGAGGCTCGGCGGTCAGCCGGCGCCGTTGCCGAGGCGCTGTTCCCACCCGGCGCCTTCGGCGAGCGAGATTGAGTCGAGCACCGCGGTACTCTGGTCGCGCAGGATTGCGAAGGCGCGGCGGATCGCGCACGTCGCCTCGTCGTGGCAGTCGCCGCAGGGCGCATAATAATTGACGCTCGCGCACGACACGAGCGCGATCGGGCCTTCCATGGTCCGGACGACCTCGCCGAACGAGATCTCGCGCGCCTCGCGCGCCAGGCGGTAGCCGCCCTTGGGTCCGCGCGCGCTCTTGACCAGCCCGGCCTTTTTCAGGTCGAGCATAATGAGCTCGAGATACTTGGGCGGCACCCGCTGGGTCTCGGCAATGCGCGCGAGCTGAACCGGAGCGCCGCCCTGCTCCTCCGCCAGGAACAGCAGCGAACGCAACGCATAACGGGTCTTTTGCGCGATCATCGTCGGATTCAGCACTAGCGGCGCCGCTGCCGTCCGCAAAGCAGCGCATGAACATCTCTTAATTCTGGCGAAACAAGCCGGAGAGACGAGGCGGCCTAGGTCGCTCGGCCTGCGGGCCCGTTTCCCGCAAGCAAGGAGAGTTCGAAACCATGAA
Organism: Sphingomicrobium sp.; assembly: GCA_045811385.1. Taxonomy (GTDB): domain Bacteria; phylum Pseudomonadota; class Alphaproteobacteria; order Sphingomonadales; family Sphingomonadaceae; genus Sphingomicrobium. The sequence continues at coordinate 28,730 of JBJMUB010000004.1, forward strand.
ACGCCTGATCGCTTCCTTCGCCGTCCTCGGCCTCATCGCCGCGCCGGCGCTGGCCACCACCAGGTCGGCGATGCCGACGACCGCCGCCGCCAAACCGACCAGGGCCCAGCTCAAGGCCGCCAAGAAGGCGGCAAGGGTCAACAAGGCTGCGCCGGGCAACGCCAAGAAGTCCGGTTAAATGCGATAGTTCAGCCGAGACCCGCCCGGCGCGCGATCGTTCCCCCGTCGCGCCGGGCGGACCCCGGTTGAAGTTGCCGCGCGGTGCGCGTCCCACGACTCCCCCTCCCCGCACCGCGCGGCATTGCCGCACATTCGCCTTTGGACGTATGGACATCAGCCGGAGACCCCATGGGCCGCAAAATCCTGCTCGTTGAAGACGATTCGGAGACCGCGGACTATCTGTCCAAGGGTCTCGCCCAGGAGGGCCACAGCGTCGAGCTCGCGGCCAACGGCCAGGACGGGCTGTTCCGGGCGACTGATGGCACCTTCGACCTCGTCATCCTCGACCGAATGCTGCCGGTGCTCGACGGCATCTCGGTGCTCAAGGCGCTGCGCGCGGCGCAGATCGACACGCCGGTGCTCGTACTCTCAGCCCTCGCCTCGGTCGGCGACCGGATCGAGGGGCTCGAATCCGGATCGGACGACTATCTCGTCAAACCCTTTTCCTTCGCCGAGCTGCTCGCCCGGGTGAACGCCCTCCTCCGCCGCCGCGAATCGCGGGTCGACCCGGCCGACCACCGCATCGCGGTCGGCGACCTCGAAATCGATCCGCTGTCGCGGACCGTCCGCCGCTCGGGCAGGAAGATCGAACTGAAGCCGCGCGAATACCTCCTGCTCGAATATTTCGCGCGCAACGAGGGCCGCGTTGTCACCCGCACGATGCTGCTCGAGCAGGTCTGGGACTATCATTTCGATCCCGGCACCAACGTCATCGACGTCCACGTCAGCCGGCTTCGCCGCAAGCTCGAGGACGGTTTCGAGAAACCCCTGCTGCACACGGTGCGCGGCGCGGGCTACATGCTGGCCGCCTAAATTTTGCCCCGAGCGCTGCCCACCACGGTGCGCATCGGGCTTCTCGCCGGAGTGCTCGCGCTCGCGTCCAACGTCGCGGTGGTGGGGTTCATCCACTGGCGGACGCACAGCCAGCTGCTCGATGCGCTCGAGGATTCGCTGCCGATCGCGGTCGCGCTTGCGGTGCTCCTCGGCCTCGCCTGCGGCGGGATCGTGGCGCGCTACGTCGGCGGCCGAGTCCGGAGCATCGCCACGGTCGCCGACCGCGTGACCGCCGGCGATTTCGCGCAGCGCGTCCGCCCATCGCAATCGCGCGACGCGTTCGATCGGCTCGGCGAGCAGCTCAACGAAATGCTCGACCGCATCGGCTCGCTGATGAGCGAGCTGAGGATGGTGACCGACTCGCTCGCGCATGACCTGCGCTCGCCGGTCAGCCGTTTGCGGTCGGCGGCACATTCGGCGGCCGAGACGAGCGACGCGGCCGAACGCGACCGGCAATTGACCAGCGTCGTTCGGCAGGCGGATTCGCTGATGCGCATCCTGACGACGGTGCTCGAGATCAGCCGCTCCGAAGCGCTCACCAGCCGCAGCCAGTTCAGCGCTTTCGACGTCGGCGAACTGAGCGCCGAACTTAGCGAGATGTACGAGCCGGTGGCCGAAGAGGCCGGCGCCGCGCTGCTGTTCCAGCGGCCCGACCGTCCGATCGAGTTGTTCGGCCATCGCCAGCTGATCGCCCAGGCGGTCAGCAACCTGGTCGAGAATGCGATCCGCTACGGCGCGTCGGGAGGAGCGATCGACGTCACCGTCGGCAACGACGGACGGCTGCTGGCGATCGCGGTCGCGGATCACGGGCCCGGAATCCCGGAGGAGCGTCGCGAGGAAGCCGTCCGCCGCTTCGGTCGGCTCGATTCCAGCCGCTCGGAGGAAGGCGCCGGACTCGGGCTCGCACTGGTCCGGGCGATTGCCCACCTGCATGGCGGCGAGCTCGTCCTCGAAGACAATAAGCCTGGGCTGGTCGCGGTCCTTCACCTGCCGCTGGCGCCGTCCCACGGCGCCGCGCGTGAATCCGCGCGGCCGACGCCTTAAGGGCGAGCCAGCCCAGGAGTATACGCAGCCAGCCGAGTCGCCTTCCGCCGCTCGAAGGGAGAACGAATGGCGCAGACTGTCGCCGACCAGTTCGTCGCCACGCTTCGGGCCGCCGGAGTGCGGCGTGTCTATGGAATTGCCGGCGACAGCTTGAATGCTCTGACCGACTCGATTCGACGGTCCAAGGACATCGACTGGATCCACGTGCGGCACGAGGAAGTGGCGGCGTTCGCCGCCGGGGCCGAAGCGCATTTGACCGGCAGCCTTGCGGTCTGCGCGGGCAGCTGCGGTCCGGGGAACCTCCATCTCATCAACGGCCTGTTCGATTGCCACCGCTCGCGCGTGCCGGTTCTGGCGATCGCGGCGCACATTCCATCGGCTGAAATCGGATCGGGCTATTTCCAGGAAACGCACCCGGAGAATCTGTTCCGCGAATGCAGCCACTTCTGCGAGCTGGTGTCGCATCCTGCACAAATGCCCCGCCTTCTCCACATCGCCATTCGCGAGGCCGTCGGCAAAGGCGGCGTGTCGGTCGTCGTGATCCCGGGCGACGTCGCGCTGCAACCGGCGGAGGAAGCGGATTCACCCAAAAGCGGCCCGCTGCCGCGCGCGGCCCGAATCGTGCCCGGCGAATCCGACATTCGACGGCTCGCCGACTTGCTCAACGATTCAAAGCGCGCGACCCTGCTCTGCGGCGCCGGGTGCGCCGGCGCGCAAGACCAGCTGCTGAAGCTCGCGGTCAAACTCAAATCGCCCATCGTCCACACCATGCGGGGCAAGGAATTTGTCGAATGGGATAATCCGTTCGACGTCGGCATGACCGGACTGATCGGCTTTTCCTCCGGTTATTTCGCGATGGAGGATTGCGACGCGCTGCTGCTGCTCGGCACCAACTTCCCGTACCGGCAATTCTATCCGCGCAAGGCGCGCATCGCACAGGTCGACATCCGGCCGGAAAACCTCGGGCGAAAAACGGCCATCGAGATCGGTCTGACCGGCGATGTGGCGGCGACGATCGATGCGCTCCTGCCGCTGCTCGACGGTAAATCCGACGGATCGCATCTGGACCGCGCACTCGATCATTACCGCAAGGCCCGCGAAGCCCTCGACGAGCTTGCCGTCGCGGGCCGCCCTCCGATCCATCCGCAGCAGGTCGCGAAGGCCGTCAGCGACTTTGCCGCCGACGATGCGATCTTCAGCTGCGACGTCGGGCTCCCGACGGTGTGGGCGGCGCGCTACCTGAGGATGAACGGGCAGCGCCGGCTGCTCGGCTCGTTCAACCACGGCTCGATGGCCAATGCGATGGCCCAGGCGATCGGCGCCCAGGTGACCTATCCGGATCGGCAGGTGATCTCTTTGTCCGGCGACGGCGGGTTCGCCATGTTGATGGGCGATCTGCTGAGCCTTGCCCAGCTCCGCCTGCCGGTGAAGGTCGTCGTGTTCAACAACGGCTCGCTCGGCTTCGTCGAGCTGGAGCAGAAATCGACCGGATTTCTGGACTATGCGGTGGACCTGCAGAACCCCGACTTCGCGGCGATGGCGGAGGGTGCCGGAATCCGTGGGATCCGGGTCGAGGACCCGGCGGACGTCGACCAGGCGGTGCGGGACGCGCTGGACCACCGCGGGCCGGTCGTGATCGACGCGGTGGTCAACCGGCAGGAGCTGGCGATGCCGCCCAAGATCACCGCTGAGATGGCCAAGGGCTTCGGCCTGTTCATGGTCAAGGCCGTGCTCAACGGACGGACCGACGAAGTGATCGATCTTGCCCGCACCAATTTGTGGCGATGAGGAGATGCCCGAGATGACCGACCAGCTCGAAACGACCGATCTGCCGCCGGGCGAAGCGCGTCCCGCGGGTCGGCTCCAGACGGTCGACCCGGCCACCGGGCAACTGGGCCGCGCCTATGACCAGCATTCGATCGATGATGGGCACGCGGCGGCGGCGGCGGCCCGCTCGGCATTCCTGACGTGGCGGCGAACGGCGTTTGCCGAGCGGTCGGCGGTGATGCACCGAGCGGCGGCGATTCTGCGCGAGCGGAAGGACGAATATGCGCGGCTGATGACCGCCGAAATGGGCAAAACCCTCGACGACGGCCGGGCTGAGATCGAGAAGTGCGCGTTCAACTGCGACTGGTTCGCCGATCACGCGGAGGAGTATCTGGCGAGCGAGCCGCGTGACGTCGGCGGCACCGAAGCGTTCGTCACCTTCAATCCGCTCGGCGTGGTGCTGGCGGTGATGCCGTGGAACTTCCCGTTCTGGCAGGTCTTCCGCTTCGTTGCCCCGACGCTGATGGCCGGTAACGGTGCGCTTTTGAAACATGCCAGCAACGTGCCCGGATCGGCGCTGGCGATCGAACAGGTCCTGCATGACGCCGGAGTGCCGCGCGATCTGTTCCGCACGTTGCTCCTTCCGAGCAGCGATGTCGAAGCGCTGATCAAGGATCCGAACGTCGCCGCGGTGACCCTCACCGGCAGCGTCAATGCGGGGCGGAGCGTCGCGACCGCGGCCGGGTCGGTGCTCAAGAAATGCGTGCTCGAGCTCGGCGGCTCCGACGCTTATGTCATTCTCGAGGATGCCGACGTCGAGGCTGCGGCCAAGGTCGCCGCGATGGCGCGAATGGTCAACGGCGGACAGAGCTGCATCGCCGGCAAGCGCTTCATCGTGGTCCGCACCGTGCTCGAGCAATTCGAAAGCGCGCTCACCAATGCCATGCGGGCCTACGAGATCGGCGACCCGCGCCGCGAAGGCACCAGGCTCGGGCCGATGCAGAGCGTCTCGGCGCGCGGCGAAATCCATCGCCAGGTCAGCGAGAGCGTCCGCAAGGGCGCGCGCGTGCTGCTCGGCGGAAAGATCCCCGACCGGCCCGGCGCCTGGTACCCCGCGACCGTGCTGACCAACGTGCTTCCGGGCCAGCCGGCTCACGACGAGGAAGTGTTCGGCCCGGTCGCCGCGATCATCGCCGCCGAGGACGAGCTGGATGCGATCCGCATCGCCAACGACAGCGAATTCGGGCTCGGCTCGGGCGTGATGACCGCCGATCTCAACCGCGGCCGGCGGATCGCGGCAGAGGAGCTGGAGGCCGGCCTGAGCTTCGTCAACGAGAACGTCCGGTCGGACTCGCGCATGCCGTTCGGCGGAGTCAAACATTCGGGCTACGGCCGCGAATGCTCGGAGTTCGGGATCCGCGAATTCACCAACATCAAGAGCGTACACGTCAAGCCGCTCGAACATCCGGGCGGAAGCGCGGTGGAATAGCAAAGGGCTGGCCGACGCGGCGCGATTGGCTTATTTTGGCGGCTTCCCGCCAATCTCCCCGGGAGGTCCAAATGACCAGAGCCATGCTTCTGATCGCCGCCGGAGCCGTCGCTGCCTGGGGCGTCGCATTTCCGGCGCTCGCCGATCATTCACAAGCGCAGCCAGAGGCGCAACCGACGGTCTGCAAGAAGGTCGTCGGCAATACGCCCGGCTCCAAACCCTACGACCTGTGCCTGACCAAGGCCGAGTGGGACGCCAAGAAGATCGCCGACGCCAAGGACGCCAACCGAATCGTCTGCCACTACGAGGAGCAGCCGGGCACCCGCTTCCGCTCGAGCAAGGTATGCATGACCGCCGCCGAATGGTGGAACCAGCGGCAGATGGAACGGCAGGCGGTCGAGCGGGCGCAGGCGCAGAGCTGCGTCCGCGGCGGCGGCTGCTAGCCTTCGATGACGACCTTGGTCCCGAGCTGGGTCAGGCCGTAGAGCCTCTCCGCGAACTTTAGCGGGAGGCGCACGCAGCCGTGGCTCGCCGGGTACCCGGGATTGGGGCCCGCGTGGAAGGCGATTCCGGCGGAATCGTACATCTGCATGAACGGCATCGGCGCATTGTCATATTTACGGCTGTAGCCCTTCACCTTTTTGTTCATCACCGCCCAGAAGCCGAGCGGCGTTTCGCGCCCCTTCTTGCCGCTCGAGATGGTCGATACCCCGACCAGCCTGCCGTCGCGGTAGACGTAGAACAGCTGCGTCAGCGTATCGATCACGACCCTGGTTTCGCCAGTCTTCGGGATGTCGGCGGCCCATTTGAACTGGCCCGGTCTCATGTACAGCGGGCCGAACAATGCGACCGCATCCTTGTGCGCCTGGGGCGCATTGCCCTGGGTCCAGCGGTAGGGCAGTTCCGGCGTCGGCAAAGGCGCCGGCCGCGCCGGCGCGTGGACGACCTTGGGCGCCGTCGCGCAACCGGCGAGAAGCGCCGCGCCAATCCCCGCGATAACCCAATTGCTGATTGCCCTCACGTCGTTTCCCCGCATTCGCCAAGCTTCGCGGCGTGATGAAGGCAATCGGGTTAAAAGAGTCAATCTGCCGGTAAACAGCCGGTTACCGGTTAACTCGGGCGAACCGGGATCATGTTGTCCGAGCGCTAGTCTTCATATTTGCTGCTGTAGCGCAGAACGTTGTTGGAATCCGGCTCCAGCACATAAATGTCCCACGCCTTGTCCTTGCTGCGCGGGGCCTCGATCTTTTGCGCCATGACGATCCGCTTGCCGTCGGTCCGCAAATTGATGGCACCGTAGACGGCAATGCTGCGCTCGACCTGCGCAAGCAAGTCGTCGACTTTCTTCTGAGCCTTGTCGCGCGCAGCGCCGGCAGGAAGCGCGTTCAGAACCGACTGCGCCTCGAGGAGCTTCTGCCGCCAGACTGCGGGGCGGGTCATCGTGTCGCGCGCCGAGCGCGCCAGCTCCGTGCTGAACACGAGCGGCCGGCCGCCACGGCCCCAGCGGCCGACCGCGCCGAGCGCATCGGCCCGCGGGTGCGCGTAAGGCTCGTCGTCCCCGCTCGAGATGACCGTCACGAGCGAGTCGACGGATTGCAGGAACAAGTCCGTGAAATCCGCGCTGCCGTGATGGCAGGCTTTGGCCACGTCGGAGCGGAACACCTTACGCGCGCCCTCCAGCATCGCCGAGCGATCCTGGTCGGCCGGCGGCGCCGGGTAACCGGTATGTTTCGCAAGCAGATGATATTCGGCCGGGATGTTGAGATCGCCGCCCAGTAGAATGCTGATATCTCCGTAGACGATCCGCAACACGACCGAGTGACCGTTTTTCGTCTTGCCGGCGTCGCCGAACCAGCGGAGCCGGTTGGCGCCGTTCACCTGGTCGCGTACCGGTGCGAGCAGCTCGATCGCCAGCGGCGCCTGGCCGGGCGCGAAGTTCGGCAAGTAACCGTCGGCCGACGACACTCCGCGGGTATTGGCGACGCGCCCGGAGGTTAGCGCCTTGTGCAGCATCGTCGGATATTGCTTGCTTCCGCGGACCGCCGCCTGGCCCACGAGATCCTTGAGCTGCTGATGAGTCTCGATGACGCTGGTTAGATATCCGCCGCTGCGCGGCCCCAGCGGTTCGGTACCCGCGCGCTCGACGATCCCGTTATGATAGATTGCGCCGAAGCTAAGCTTCGCCTCTTCGAAGATCGGCGCGAAGCCCTTGTAATGGTCCTGGTCCGAGTGGCTGATAACCGCGGCCTCGAAACGGAACGGGTTCGCGAACCGGCCGTAGCGCCAGCGCAGGAAGCGATACATGTTGTCGCCCTCGCCGGCGTCCACGATCAGGTGCCGATCGTCGGGCGTCACGACCAATGCGCCGTCGCCCTGCCCGATGTCGACAAAGACGATCTCGAGCAGCCGGTTCGGGGTGAGTTCGGCCTCGGCGATGAACCCCGAAACGTCGCGCGATCGGGCCGGCTGCCATCCGTTTTGGGCTGCTCCCGCCAGGGTGACATAGTCCCCCCAGAGGAGCTGCTTGAGCGGCTTGCCGCCGGCCGTTTCGCGGATCAGCGCAGTGGGAAAGCCGGCGAAGCTGGTAGTTGCCATCGAACGTCTCCGGGCAAGAGGACGCATTCGATTCGGCGGTCACCGCTATAGCCGCAACTCGCGCTTCGAGACAGCGCGATCGCTGCGCCGCTGCTCGCTCACTCCCATTCGATCGTTCCCGGCGGCTTCGACGTATAATCGTAGACCACGCGATTGATGCCCGGCACTTCGTTGACGATGCGCGTCGCGACCCGGCTGAGGAACTCGGCGTCGAAGTGGAACACGTCGGCCGTCATTCCGTCGACGCTGGTTACCGCGCGAAGGGCGCAGACATAATCATAGGTGCGATAGTCGCCCATCACGCCAACGGTGCGCACCGGCAGCAGGACCGCGAACGCCTGCCAGATCGCGTCGTATAGGCCGGCGTTGCGGATTTCCTCGAGATAGACGGCATCGGCCTTGCGCAGGATGTCGCATTTGTCGCGGGTAATCTCGCCCGGGATGCGGATCGCGAGGCCCGGCCCCGGAAACGGGTGGCGTTGGACGAACGCCTCGGGCAAACCGAGCTCGCGGCCGAGCGCCCGGACCTCGTCCTTGAACAATTCGCGCAGCGGTTCGACCAGCTGCATGTTCATCCGCTCGGGCAGCCCGCCGACATTGTGGTGGCTCTTGATGGTCACCGAAGGCCCGCCGGTGAAGCTGACGCTCTCGATCACGTCCGGGTAGAGCGTGCCCTGGGCGAGGAAATCGGCGCCGCCCAGCTTCTTGGCCTCGGCCTCGAACACATTGATGAACTCGGCGCCGATGAACTTGCGCTTGGCCTCGGGGTCGGCGAGTCCCTCCAGCCCGGCGAGGAAGTCGGCGCTGGCGTCGACGTGGACCAGCGGGATGTTGTAGCTGCCCCGGAACAGCGCGACGACCTGCTCCGCTTCGCCTTGGCGCATCAGGCCGTGATCGACGAACACGCAGGTCAGCTGCTCGCCGATCGCCTCATGGATCAGGACCGCCGCGACCGCGCTGTCGACGCCGCCTGACAGTCCGCAGATCACTCGGCCGCCGCCGACCTGCTCGCGGATGTCGGCGATCTTCGCATCGCGGAAGCCGGCCATGGTCCAGTCGCCGGCGCAACCGCAGACGTGGCGCACGAAGTTGGCGAGCAATTTGCCGCCGTCGGGCGTGTGCACGACTTCCGGGTGAAACATCACCGTGTAGCGTTTGGCAGCTTCGTCGGTGGCGATGGCGAACGGCGCGCCGTCGGACGCCGCGACCACCGCGAATCCTGGCGCCAGGGTTTCGACGCGGTCGCCGTGGCTCATCCACACTTGGTGCTTCTCGCCGATCTTCCACAGGCCGTCGAACAGCGCGCTTTCGTCAACGATGTCGATAAAGGCCCGTCCGAATTCGCTGCTATC
>JBJMUB010000005.1:0-38353 GCA_045811385.1 Sphingomicrobium sp.
CTTCCTCGGCCTGGCGGCGAGCTTCATCGGCAGCTTCCTCGGCCTTGCGATTCTCTTCGGCGCGTCGGCGCTCCTCCTCGGTCTGGGCGACCTTGGTGCGCTCCTCGCGGCGGCGGGCCTCCTCGAGCGAGGAGAGACGCGCTTCCTCGGCCTCGCGCAGCAGCCGGGTCTGCATCTCCTTGCGCGCGGTAATGTCGTCGACCGGGCTGGTGCGCTTCGGCTGCGGAGCCGGGGCAGCGGGCTTCGGCGCGGGCTTCGGAGCCTCGGCGACGGGCGCGGGCTTGGGCGCCTCGACGGGCGGAGCTTCGCCCGGGCGTCCAAGGATGCGGCGCTTCTTGACCTCGACGACCACCGTATTCGAGCGGCCGTGGCTGAAGCTCTGCTTGACCTTGCCGGTCTCGACCGTGCGCTTGAGGCCCAGCGGAGGCCGGGTTCCAAGCTTCGGCTTTTCGGTCTGGTCTGCCATTCTATCCCTTCGTCAAATCTTCTTCAGCCGAGCCGGTCCTCAAGGCGGGTTCTCCGCCTTCCGGACCACGATCGGGGCCAGTGAAAGCCCGCCACCGGGCAAGCGCGTGCTGGACACGCGAAGCGGCAGCGGGATCGGTCAGGGCGGCATGTACCACATTTTCGCGGCCCAGCGCCAATGACAAGATAGTGCGCCCGTCGGGGAAAATCACCCCCTGCGGACCCCCTCCGCCGACCCGCCAGGCCTGGTCGAGTTTGCGGCGTCCGTCCTCGCCCGCGTCGGCCGCATGGATCAGCAGGTGGACCTTGCCCGCCCTCGCCGCATTTTCGACCCGGTCCGAGCCGTTGACGAGGTTACCGGAGCGAGCCTCCATGCCGAGGCGGTCGAGCGCCGTCTGGCGCAGCGCCTGTTCGATCCGCTCGCCGAGATCGGCCGGAACCTTGACGTCGTTCGTCTTGAACGCGCGGGCAAGGGCGCCCTTGAGCTTGCCCTTGGCGTTGGCCTCGTCGAGCTCCGCGCGAGCAACCCCGATCCACGCGCCGCGCCCGGGCGCACGCGCGCGGACGTCGGGAGCGACTTCACCGTCAGGGCCCAGAGCGAGCCGGATCAGCTCCTCACGCGGCGCGGTCCGCCGCGAGAGGATGCAGGTGCGCTCTGGAATATGCGCTTCTAGAAGATCATTCCGAGGCTTCCGCACCGGCGGCCTCCTCGGATTGGCCGGCGCTTTGGGCCGGCTCTTCGTCCTCGAACCAATGGGCGCGGGCGGCCATGATGATCTCGTTGCCCTGCTCTTCGGTCAGGCTGTACTCGGCGAGCACGCCGCCCTTGTCCTCGGGCCGGGTGCTGGGCTCGCGGCGGCGGGGTTCGATCCGCTTCTTCTGGATCAGCTCGTCGGTCGCCAGGTCGGCGAGGTCGTCGAGCGTGCGGATGTTGGCCTTGCCCAAGGTCACCAGCATCTGCTCGGTGAGGTGTGGAAGCTCGGCCAGCGCATCCTCGACGCCGAGCTTGCGGCGCTCTTCGCGCGAAGCTGCCTCGCGGCGCTCGAGCGCTTCGGTGGCGCGGCTCTGGAGCTCGGTCGCGATGTCCTCGTCGAGGCCCTCGATCTGGGCGATTTCCTCCACCGGCACGTAAGCGACTTCCTCGAGGCTGGTGAAGCCTTCGGCGACCAGCAGCTGCGACAGGGTCTCGTCGACGTCGAGCTCCGACTGGAACATCTCGGTCCGCTCCATGAACTCGCGCTGGCGCTTCTCGCTCGCATCGGCCTCGGTCAGGATGTCGATCTGCGAGTTGGTGAGCTGGCTGGCGAGGCGGACGTTCTGGCCGCGGCGGCCGATGGCGAGGCTGAGCTGGTCGTCGGGGACGACGACTTCGATTCGGTTCTCCTCCTCGTCGATGACGACTCGGCTGACGGTCGCCGGCTGGAGCGCGTTGACGACGAAGGTTGCGGTGTCCTGGCTCCACGGGATGATGTCGATCTTCTCGCCCTGAAGCTCCTGCACCACCGCCTGGACCCGGCTGCCCTTCATTCCGACGCAGGCTCCGACCGGATCGATCGAGCTGTCGTGGCTGATCACGCCGATCTTCGCGCGTGAACCGGGGTCGCGGGCCGCGGCCTTGATCTCGATGATGCCATCGTAAATTTCCGGCACTTCCTGCGCGAAGAGCTTCTTCATGAACTCCGGGTGCGCGCGCGAGAGGAAAATCTGCGGGCCGCGGGCTTCGCGCCGGACCGACAGGATCAGCGAACGGATGCGGTCGCCGACGCGGACCATCTCGCGCGGGATCTGTTGGTCGCGGCGGATAACGCCCTCGGCTCGGCCAAGGTCGACGACGACGTGGCCGAACTCGACCCGCTTGACGACCCCGGTGATGATCTCGTTCGCGCGGTCCTTGAACTCCTCATACTGGCGCTCGCGCTCGGCGTCGCGGACCTTCTGGAAGATGACCTGCTTGGCGGCCTGGGCCGCGATCCGGCCGAACTCGATCGGCGGCAGCGGGTCGACGATGAAGTCGCCAACGGCGGCGCCTTTCTGCAGCTTCTGCGCGCCTTTGACATCGATCTGCTTGAAATGGTCTTCCGGCTCCTCAACCACCTCGAGCACGCGCCACAGGCGCAGGTCGCCGGTCTCGCCATCGAGCTTGGCGCGGATGTCGTTTTCGGCGCCGTAGCGGGCGCGGGCGGCGCGCTGGATCGCATCTTCCATCGCCTCGATGACGATGCCCTTATCAATCAGCTTCTCGCGCGCGACGGCGTCGGCGATCGCGAGCAGTTCCGCCTTGTTGGCGCTGACGGCGGCAGGTGCGGTGGCCATGTCTGTATTCAACCTTCCATCTTGATCGTGTCGGCGCCGTCGGTGCTGAGCGGCGCCGTGGCTTTGATGAGCTTGTCGGTCAAGAGCAGCTTGGCCGACGAGATTTCGGAAAAAGGCAGCGCATGGGACTCGTCGTTCCTGGTACGGATCAGGACCAATTCGTCCTCGATCCCCCGCAATTCCCCGGTGAACTGCTTGCGGCCTTCACGGGGCTCGGAAAGCGTGATGCGGGCGTCGAAGCCCTCCCAGTCGGAATAATCGTTGAGCCGGGTGAGCGGCCGGTCGATGCCCGGCGAGCTGACTTCCAGCCGGTAGCTGCCTTCGATCGGGTCGGTGGAGTCCAGCAGCTCGGACAGCCGCCGCGAAATGGTCTCGCAATCGGACAGGTCGAGCTGACGCGTGTCGCGCCGCTCGGCCATGACTTGCAGGGTCGGGTCGGACGTCCCGCCGATCATCGCCAGGCGCACGAGATCGTAGCCGAGGCTCTTCACCTCGGGCTCGATCAGCCGCTCCAATCCGGCGATATCCGTCACCGCAATGTCCTTCGCATGAACCCAAACGCCTCTCGGACCGGAGCCGGCGGGCCCCAGCCTCAAGCATCTGACGATGTCGAGGAGAGAGCCGCGATATAGGCGCCGCCCGGCGGTTCCGCAAGCAAAGTTAGCGGCCGAGCGCCCGGTTCTCGGCGCGGATGCGGATGGTGAGGACGGCGGCGTTGAGAAGCGTGAACCCGAGCGCGACGGGCCACAGCCCGAAGACCAGCGGCAGGACGGCGATCTCGGCGACCACGACCAGGTAATTAGGGTGATTGACGAAGCGGTACGGACCGCGGCGAACCAAGGGCGCCTCGGGAAGCACGATAACCCGCGTCGTCCAGCGCGGGCCCAGGCTCGCGAGCACCCAGATCCGGGCGATCTCAACGACGACGAACATGCCAAGCCAGAAGCCGTCGATCGGCCGCAGCGGAGCGAGCCACCAGAGCACTCCCAGCCACAGCACGTGAACCGCGACGATCAGCGGGTAATGACCGGCCGCATGCTCGCGCGCGCCGTCGGCGAGCAGGCGCCTTGTGTTCCGGCGCGACAGCCACAGCTCACCCACGCGCTGCAGCGTTACCAGCAGCAGGATGATCCCACCGAGCGTCACGCAGCTTCGAGCAGCAGCCCGGCGCAGGTGAATCCAGGGCCGAAGGCGGTCATCAGCACCTTGTCGGGGAGCCCGCGCTCGAGCAAGTGCTCGAGCACGAACATCACGGTCGGGGCGCTCATATTGCCATAGTCGCGCAGCACTTCCCGTTCGAGGTTGAGCTCGCCCTGGTTCAAGTCGAGCGCAGCCTCGATCGCGTCGATCACCTTGACCCCGCCAGGATGGCAGCAGAGGCGATCGATGTCGCCGCGCGCGACCCCAAGCTCGGCGCACATGCCGTCGACCGCCTCGGCGAGCTCGGCCTCGATGAACGGCGGGATGGCGCGGTCGAACACGACCGCAAGGCCAGGATCCTCGACGTCCCAGCCCATGATCCGCAACGTATCGGGCCAGATTCGCTCGCTCGAGCCGGTGATCCGAGCGAGGCTGTGCTTGCCGCTGGTGACGACGGCCGCAGCAGCTCCGTCGCCGAACAAAGCGGTGGCGACGACCGCGGCCGGATCGTCGCTGTCGAGGCGGATCGAGATCGAACACGTTTCGACCGTCACGAACAGCCACATACTGCCGGGATCGGCGGCGGCGAGGCGCGCCGCGATCGACAGGCCGTTCACTCCGCCGGCGCAGCCGAGGCCGAACACCGGCACGCGCCGGACGTTCGTTCGAAAACCGACACGTCCGAAAGTTCTGGCCTCGAGGCTCGGGGTCGCGATTCCGGTCGTCGATACGGTTACGACGCCGTCGATCCGGTGGGGCGTCAAGCCGGCTTTGGCGATCGCCGCCGTCGCGGCGTCGATGAACAATTGCTCGGCAGCTTCAAGGTAGAGCGCATTGCGGTCATGCCAGCCGTGCGGCTCGACGTACCAATTCTGGGGGGCGACGATGTGGCGCCGGGCGATTCCGGCATTGTCGAACACTCCGGACAGCCGGTCGAACAGCGCCTTCCTGCCGCCGAACGCCTCGCGCGCCCGAGCCTTGGCGTCAGCCTGCTCGATGACCTGCGGCGGCACCGCGGTGGCAAGCGAAAGGAGGCTGCAAGGTTCCATCAATTGATCGCTTTCGATTTCACATAACCCCGAGAAACAACATTCGACGCAATTTGCGAACCGAAGCGATCGTCACACGTCGGACTGGCCCGCCGGGGGCACGAGCGGGCCAGTCCAGGCCGCTTACGGCCTATCGGGACCTCTGAAGCAGGCGATGTCGTATTGGGACACAGACGCAGTGTTCTTGTTGTTGATGCCGTCCTGCTCACCGGCATAATGAGCGCCCGACTTGCTGTCTTCCTGGAACGGTGACCCTGGCCCCGGTTCGCGGCCCGACTGGCTCGGGGCAACTCCGTCTTCGCATTCGAGGCCGTCTTCACCGCCGACCTGCTGACCGGTTTGATGGTGCGGTGAGATGCTGCCCGCAGCCGGCGGTGCGGCCAAGGCGATAGTCGAAGCGACGGACATCATCGTAGCTGCGATGAGAGCGAGTGGGCGTCTCATGATCGATACTCCTCGTTTGCCCCGCTCTTGACGCAACGACACGCGGCACTCGCCGCCGATTATCGATTAGTGCGGTGCGGTTTGCGAAGGGTTCAATCAAAGCGGAACCGCCCGCCTTATAGCGCCCAGCTCAGACCAACGGTCAGGGCGGTTTTGCCGTGCGCGCGGCCGGAATAATAATCGCTGCCGGGTCCGCCGCCGGAGGCGATGACATGGATCGTCCCTCGGCCGATCTCGCGCGCCATGCCGAGACGCCAGTCGTATTGCGTGCGGCCGTCGCTGTTGGCGGTGCGATAATCGATTGGGACGAGCAGCCCGGCGTGGCCGTTCACGCGAAGCCTTCGCATCGGGCTGATCGTCGCGTCGAGCTCGCCGTAGAGCGTCCGCGATCCATGTCCGAAATAATGCGGTGAGAAATAGATCCTCGAGGTGACGGCGCCGCGCGACAGGCCGGCGTAGATTTCGGTGTAGGACTTGGTCTCGCTTCGGCTCGAATAACGGGAATATCGTGAGTGGACGGCTCCGACGTCGACGGTGAACCCGCGCGGCAGCCGTTTGGCATAGCCGCCGCTGAGCTGAAGCCCGAGCGGCTCGATGCTGTCGTCCGAGGTCGCCACCACGCTGCCCGATACCGCGCCATAGAGTCCGCTTGGATCGTCGTAGGACAGGTCGGCAACGCCGACCGGATGACCCGAGCTCAGCGAATAGCCGCGAAACCGGGCATCGCTGAAGGCCGAAACGGCTGCGCCGACCTCGGCACAGGCCGGCCGCGCCGCGCTGATCAAAAGAATTGCCACGAATGCGCGGAAAACGGTCGAGCTAACGTCCCATTCTCGTGTTCCCGCCGCGAGCGCAGGCGCAGTCACAGCCGTGCGCCGCCCGGACCAGGGTGGCACACGCGTCGATGGGTCCGCCGCCGCCGCGCGCAGATACCAGGGTCAAGGCGGCCGCCGGCCGCTCCTGCCGAAGCAGCGCGAGGAGTCCGCTGACATGGGCCGCGGCGTAGGAACTGCCATTGACCAGAAACCATCGATCCCCCGGCTGCGTGGTCGGAACGCCGCGTCCGGGCGCAGTGTAAACCCGCCCGCGGGACGGTGCCACTACCGCATCCGAGACTGCCACTACGCCCGGCATAGAGGCCGGGAAGCCGCCCCGCGGTCGCCTCGGATCGAACGCCGTCACGATCGTCGCGCCGCGCGCCATCGCCGCCTTCAACAGCTCGGTGAGCAGCCGGTCGTCGGGACCGCTGAGGCTCATGTTGATGACGTCGGCCTTCTGTCCCACCGCGAAATAAAGCGCCTTCACCAGGCTGAAGCTGTCGCACACCGTCCGGATGCTGCTCGCCTGCCAGCAGGCGCGAAGGCCGAGCAGGCGGGCGCCCGGCGCGACTCCGGCAATGCCGATATGGTTGTCGGCCTTGGCGGCGATGATTCCGGCAACGCCGGTGCCGTGCTGCTCGAACGCCGGAGCGCGGCCGGCGATGAAGTTGCGGTTGACGATGAGCTGTCCGGCGAGATCGGGGTGGCGCGCCTCGATCCCGCTGTCGATCACCGCGACCTTGACGCCGCGGCCGGTGGCGAGCTCGTGCAGTTCGGCCAGCCGCCACTGCCTGGCGACTGGCTGAGCCGGGTAGAGCGGGTCGTTGTGCGACGCTAATCCCGCCTGGGTTTCGTACGTCGCATTCGGCTGCGCCCATTGAACGTTCGAATCGCGCGAAACCTCGGCCACGGCAGCCTCGGGCGTGCGGCCCGCGGGGACGGCCATGACGAAGCAGTCGACGCCGATCATCGGCATCGGCCAGGCGTCGACCAGGGCGAGGCCGTGGGCCTGCGCGATGCGGCGCGCGAGCCGCTCGCGGGCGCTTCGGGCGAGATCGTCTCCGTAACCCCCGCCATAGGCGCCGTTCGGGCGGTAGTGATCCGGCGGGTGGCGGACCATGACCAGGATTTGCCGCTCCGGCGGGACCGCGGCCGCTGCCGGACCCGGCTGCGGTGCGGCGAAGGCGAGGCCCAAGGCCAGCAGCCAGCGCAAGTGGATCATTGCGCGGGACCGTTGATCGGCTGGGCAAGCGTCACGTTGCGGTCAGTGCGGAGCTTGGCCAGGACCGCCCCGCGCGATTCCGGCGCGACATGGAGCAGATAAGCGTCGGCTTCGGTCGGCCCGCCGACGAGGGCTGCTCCGCTGGCGTGGAGTGCCGCGCGGAGTTCGGCCTCACGTGCTTCCGGTCTGAACATGACTAAGACATTTGCCGCCGCCGCGGTTTGGGATGAGCCGAGCCCGACGTAGGCGGGCTCAGCGACCGGCTGTACCAGCCACGCCCCGACGGCGATCAAAGCAAGCTGAGCCGTGGCGACTGCGGCGACGGCCGGGCGACGGAGGAAATCCCAGATTTCCCGTCCGGCGCGAACGACCCGCGACCGCCGACCGGACCGCGCCTCGATCCGATTGCGCAGCCGCGCCCATCCGCTGTCGACGTCGGGAGCGAACGACCGGACCTGACCGATCAATACCGGCTCGAGGCCGAGCGTCCGCTGGCACCGCGCGCAGCTCGCGAGGTGGCGTTCGAATGACGCCCGGTCGGCGGCATCGAGCTGGCCGGTGGCATACCAGGGAAGCAGCTCTTCGGCCTGGTCGTGGAGAGTGTCGGCCATCGCCTTGTCCTAAAGCCAGTCGGCGAGGCTGCCGGACATCGCGTCCTTGAGCCGGCGCCTGGCGTGAAACATCCGCGTCTTCACCGTGTCGACCGGGCAATCCATGATCTCGGCGATCTCGCGGTAGCCAAGTCCGTGGAAGTAAGTGAGGTCGACGACCGTCCGATGATCGGCCGACAGTGTTGCCATGGCTGCGGTGAGCGCATCGTGCAACCGCTCGTGCTGGAGCTCGTCGTCCGGCCCCGGGTCGAGGCTGACGCGGGTGTCAACCGCCGGCTCTTCGACCGGGTCGGGCCACCGCGCCCGGGCCTTCATCGCCTTGCGGTAGGCAATCGCGAACACCCAGGTCGACAATTTGCTTGTCCCCCTGAAGTTCTCAGCCGTGTCCCACACTACCATCATCGTGTCGTCCAGCACCTCTTCGACCAGCTGCGGGCGTTGCACGAGGTTGAACAGGAACCGGGCCAGCCGCGGCTGGTAGATCCGGTACAGCCGTTCGAACGCGCGCAAATCCCGTTCGCGCACGCGGGCGAGCAGGTCGTCCTCGAGCCCACTCGATCGCCTTGCGTCGGCCTGCGGGCGGCGGGCCGCCCCGTTCGAAATCACCTACGGTTCCTCCCGCCTGGCCATCTGTGGCCGGCTCGGATCGAAAGGTTCACGGTGATCGCAATTACGCTCTTTCCGGCGCCACTGGAACTCCACGGCGATGGCGGTAGGCTGAGGACGAGTCCGTCCTTTTCGGAGTCGCCATGATCATGCGTCCGCTTCACGCCGCTGTCCTCCTTCCGGTCGCCGCCTGCACCGCGACGCCGTCGGGAAGCGTGGGCAAGGCGTCCCCCGACCAAACGTTTTCGATTGCCGAGGTTGCGAAGTTCGATTCGCCCTGGGCGATGGATTTCCTGCCGGGCTCGGGCGTGCCGATGACCAACATGACATTGGTCACGGAGAAGGCCGGAAAGCTGTGGCTAATCGATGTTGCGACGGGTCAGAAGCGACAGGTTTCAGGCACGCCGCAGGTCGTGTCGGAAGGTCAGGGCGGCCTGCTCGACATCGTTGCTTCGCCCCGCTTCGCCGGCGATGGAATGGTCTACCTCACCTTTTCGGAAGCGTCGGCCAATGGCGGGAGCGGACTCGCCCTGGCGCGGGCGCGGCTGGTCGATATCGCGAGCAATCCACGGCTCGACAATCTTCAGGTGCTGTGGCGCAACCCCGAAGGCGGGCAGGGCGGCCACTTCGGAGCGCGCATCGCGTTCGCGCCGGACGGCAATTCGCTTTTCCTTACCGCCGGGGAACGCCAGCGGTTCACGCCGGCGCAGGACCCCAACCAGCCGATGGGCAAGATTCTGCACCTGACGCTCGACGGCAAGCCCTCGCCCGACAATCCGATGGCCGGGCGCGTCGGGGCGGCGAGCGTCACCGTCACCGATCCGCCCGACAACAGCGAAGCGGCGAAGCGCGCCGCGGGCCGGCAGGTCAGATGGCCGGGGCCGAACCTCACGCCGGCGGAAACCTGGACCACCGGCCACCGCAATCCGCTTGGGCTGGCTTTTGCGCCCGACGGCCGGCTGTGGGAAACCGAGATGGGCCCGCGCGGCGGCGACGAGGTCAACCTCATCGTCCGCGGCCGCAACTACGGTTATCCGCAGGCCTCGAACGGCGACAATTATGATGGGGTGGCGATTCCCGATCATCGCCCGGGCGACGGCTTTGAGCCGCCCAAAGTGTTCTGGAACCCGTCGATCAGCCCAGGGTCGCTGCTGATCTATTCGGGCGACCTCTTTCCGCAGTGGAAGGGCGATGCGCTGATCGGCGCGCTGTCCGGCCAGGCATTGATCCGCGTCGACCTCGATGGCGACAAGGCGCGCAAGGCCGACGAGTGGGACATGGGCGCGCGAATCCGCGCCGTCGATCAGGGTCCGCGCGGTGAAGTCTATGTGCTCGAGGACGGCCCGGGCGCTCGGCTGTTGCGGCTGGAGCCGCGTCAGACTCGCCGATAGCGAAGGTAATAAGGGCGGCGGCCCTCGCGCCGCGACTTGGCGCCGTAGCGGGTCTCGATCCAGCCGCCCGACGGCTCGAGGAAATCCTTCGGGGTTTCCGCCAGCCAGTCGAACTGTCCAGCATGGCGGCGCATGACCATCAGCGACCACGTGAGATAAGTCGGATCGTCGGTCGCCAGCCGGAACTCGCCGCCGGGCTTCAGCTTGGCCGCGAACAAGTCAACTGGCCGATCGTTGACCATCCGCCGCTTGGCATGCCGCGCCTTGGGCCAGGGGTCGGGATGAAGCAGGTAGAGGAAACTCAGGGTGCCGTCTGGAATGCGTTGCAGCACATCGAGCGCATCGCCGCGCCAAATGCGGACGTTCGCCAGATGCCTGTCGCGGATGTGACCGAGCGCGGTCGCGACTCCGTTGAGGAACGGCTCGGCACCAATGAAGCCATGATCGGGCAGCATGTCGGCGCGGTCGGCGAGATGCTCGCCCGAGCCGAAGCCGATCTCGAAATGGAGCGGCCGGTCCTCGCCGAACAGCCTTGCGGCCGTAAGCTCGCCGTCGCCCGGCACCTCGATCTGGGGCAACAGGCGGTCGATCAGCTCCTGCTGGCCCTTGCGCAGCTTATGACCGCTCGACCGGCCGTAGAGCCGGTTGAGGGTCAGCGGATCGCCGATCTTGAACGCGGTCATGTGAACGTCCGCTAGTCCATTGGAGCGCGCACCGGCCAGTGGTAGTTTCGCTTCCGCAACGACACGTTGGCGCTTGCCAAACGTAAGCCGCCGTTCACTCGGGCGGCGGCACAATCGTCGGGATGAGGCCCACTCTCCTTCTCGTCGCCGTTGCGGCTTTCGCCGCTGCTCCGGCGCATGCGACCGGCGGACTCGTCTGCCGAACGGCGGGCGTCCATCCGATCGAGGTTTCGGTCGGCTTCGGCCACGTGCCCGGCTCGCCGCTGCTCCTCGTGCGTCTTGTCGACGCCGGCAGCAACGTGGCCGTAACGGGGGCCCAGTGGTGGCTCGACGATTCGGAAGTGCGGCTGCTCCTCATCGACCCCGGCGCGCGGCAGCAGCAACTGCTGCTCAAGGCAACCCGCCGCGGCTTGGTCTACGACGGCTCGATTTGGCGCTCCGGAAAGCGCCGCTGGGTGCGCTGCCGAGAGGATTAACGAAAACAGCCTTGGGAACCTCTCAGGCTGTTCGGCGTCACTTGCAGCGGAAGAGAGGGAGCCATGGCCCAGACTGTGGCGGGCCCGCCCGCGAAGCTGATCGCGATCGCTCGCCATCCGATTTACGCAATGCTGCTGCCGATTCCAGTCGTCTGCTTCATCGGCGCGCTTCTGGCCGATGTCACCTACCTGCAGAGCGGCGGGAACCTGATCTGGCTCGCTTTCGCCAGCTGGTTTTTGTTCTTCGGCCTGCTGTTCGGAGCACTTGCCGCGGTCGTCCTCCTCATCGACGTCATCCGCAGCCCCGGCATCCGAACGGGCACCGGCTGGGCGCATCTCCTGCTGTTCTACGCGGCGCTGCTGGTCGAGCTGCTCAACATCCTGATCCACGAGCGCGACGGCTGGACTGCGGTGATGGGCCTTGGACTCAGCCTGTCGATCGCCGGCGTGGTGCTGATCCTGATTGCCGCGTGGCTTCGCCGACCGGCGCTGGAGATCGTGAGATGATCCGCCGTGCCGCCGCCTGCGCCGCCGTCCTGGCACTCGCCGCGTGCGGCCGCTCGCAGCCGCTCGACCCATCGCAGCAGCTGGGCGCCAACCCGGTGCTGCCCGACCCGCGGCAACCGGTCATCATGACCGACATCCGGCTCGCCAAGCCGGTCGCCTGGAAAAGCGGCGAGACTCCGACGGTGCCGCCCGGCTTCCGAATTCAGGCCATGGCCACGGGCCTGATGAGCCCGCGGCGGGTCTACGCCCTGCCGAACGGCGACATCCTGGTGGTCCAGGCGCTCAAGGAGGCCAAGGAGCCGATCGAGCGGCTCAAGAACCCGTTCTTCGACTTCATCTTCGGGATGGCTCACGGCAGCAGCCAAGGCGGGCCGTCGAACCAGGTCACGCTTCTCCGCGACGCCGATGGAGACGGCAAGCCGGAACTCAAGAGCGTGCTGCTCAGGAACCTCAATTCGCCGTTCGGGATCGTGGTCGTCGGCGGCGACCTCTACGTCGCCGAAACCGACAAGCTGATGCGCTATCCGTTCACGCCGGGGCAGACGCAGATCACCGGGCGTGGGCAAAAGGTCCTCGACCTTCCCGGCGGGCTGATCAACCATCACTGGACGAAGGACCTAACGGCGAGCGCGGACGGATCGAAACTGTACGTCAGCGTCGGCTCGAACAGCAATTGCGCCGAACGCGGCATGGAAGCCGAGACCAACCGCGCCGCGATCTGGGAGGTCGATCCGAAGACCGGGGCTTATCGGATCTTTGCGAGCGGCCTGCGCAACGCCAATGGTCTGACCTTCTATCCGGGCAGCAACAGCTTGTGGGCGGTCATCAACGAGCGCGACGAGCTCGGGCCGAACCTCGTCCCGGACTATATGACATCGGTGAAGGACGGCGCGTTTTACGGATGGCCGTACAGTTATTACGGCCAGCACCTCGACCCCCGCGTGCGACCGCAGCGGCCGGACCTCGTCGCTCGCGCGATCCCACCGGATTACGCGCTGAGCTCGCACGTCGCTCCGCTGGGCCTGGCGTTCTACACCGGGTCGAGCTTCCCAGGGATATTCCGGGGCGGCGCCTTCATTGGCGAGCACGGCAGCTGGAACCGCAACGAGTATAACGGGTACAAGGTCGTCTTCGTCCGCTTCGCCGGCGGCCGACCGGTGGGCAAGCCGATCGACTTCGTGACCGGTTTCCTCAATGGCAAAGGCCAGGCCCGCGGCCGCCCGGTGGGGGTGTCGATCGACCGCACCGGCGCGCTGATCGTTGCCGACGACGTCGGCAACGCGGTGTGGCGCATCAGCTACGCCGGGGCAAAGCCGCAGCCTGCAACAGCCTGATCCAACGAGAAGGACAAGACCAATGAACGGCAACGAAACTCACGGCAATCCGCGCAGCACCGCTAAAATCGCTGGTCATCCGATCCATCCGATGCTCGTTCAATTCCCAATCGTTTGCTTCGTCCTGACCTTCATTTTCGATATCTTCTACACGCGGGGAGACACCGGCGTTGCCGCCTATTCGAACTGGATTCTCGGCATCGGCCTGTTGATGGCCGCGCTCGCCGCGGTCACCGGCTTGACGGACTTCCTCGGCGACAAGCGCATCCAGGGCCCTGACGCGGTCAAGCACATGCTCGCGAACGTGACCGCCGTGGTGCTCGAGCTGGTGAACTTCATCCTGCGTCTCGGCAATGCCGACTCGATCGCGTCAGTGGGCGTCTACATTTCCGGCGTCGTGGTGCTGATCCTGGTCTACAGCGGCTGGAAGGGCGGCGATCTGGTCTACCGCCACGGGGTCGGCGTCCACGACAGGTCCAACGTCTAGGCAGTGAGCCGCGTCCGAACCGTCGCGGTTCGGCTGGAGAATGATCCATGACCGAAGTTGCAGTCATCACCGGCGCATCGGCGGGCATTGGACGGGCCACCGCGCGAGAGTTCGCCAGGCACGGTCTCAAGATGGCGCTGCTGGCCCGCGGCCGAGCCGGCCTCCGAGCCGCAGCACGTGAAGTCGAAGAGCTCGGAGGCGAGGCGCTCGTCATTCCGACCGACGTTGCCGATTATGAGGCGGTCGTGCGCGCGGCGGATCGCGCTGCCAATGAATTCGGCCAGATCGACATCTGGATCAACAATGCCTTCGCCGGCATTTTCTCCCGATTCACGGACATGGAGATCGAAGAGTTCCGCCGCGTCACCGACGTCACCTATTACGGTCAGGTGCACGGCACGCGCGCCGCGCTGAAGCACATGCTGCCGCGTGATCAGGGGACTATCGTGCTCGTCGGTTCGGCGCTCGCCTACCGCGGTATTCCGCTCCAGTCCGCCTATTGTGCGTCGAAACACGCGGTGCAGGGCTTCCAGGATTCGGTCCGCACCGAATTGCTGGCGATGGGCAGCAGGATTCAGCTGACCATGGTCCAGCTGCCTGGCGTGAACACACCGCAGTTCGACTGGATCCGCGCTCATACGAAGGGCGCTCCGCGGCCGGTCGGAGCCGTCTACCAGCCGGAGGTCGCCGCGCTCGCGATTTGGAAGGCGGCGCACTCGTCACGCAAAGAGTGGATCGTTGGAGAGCCAGCCTACCAGGCCATCGTCGCCGACAAATTCGCTTCGGCGTTGCTCGATCGCCAATTGGCGGCCGGCTTTATCGAGGCGCAACAGGATCCCAAGCCGATTGACCGGAACCGCAGGGACAATCTGTTCCAGCCGGTCGACGACGTCGAGGACTGCGGCGCCCACGGCCGCTTCGACGACAGCGCGCGCGCCAGTTCGCCCTTGCTGTGGGTGAGCGAGCATCGCCAGTGGCTGGCCGCGGGAGCCGCCCTTGCTGTTGGCGCAGGTCTCGTCGGGCGTGCGGCGCGCCGAAGGGCCTAATCGGTCTTGCTGAGGGTCGTTTCGTACAGGAAGGCGATCCTCGCGGGCGCGGTCGGAGCAGTGGCCTGGGACGTCGCTGCGCGAGCGTTCGCAATGCTCGGGGTTCCGGCCTTTGACCTGGTTCGGCAACTCGGAACCTTGGCGTTCGCGCACGGGCCGGCTGTCCTGTGGTGGCCGGCGGGAATCGCTGCTCATATCGCAGTCGGCGCCGGCTGGGCTCTATTTTATGCCTATTTTTTCTGGGCGCGCCTGCGCTGGCCGCCGCCGCTCCAGGGTCTCGCCTTCGCTGTTCTCCCCGCGATCCTGGCAATCTTCCTCATGATTCCGCAGATCCACCTCATGCATCTCGACCAGCGGGTGGCGCAGATCGGCTGGCCTGCGTTCGCCATCGGCCTCGAACCGCGGGTCCTGACAACGCTCCTGCTTGGGCACATGCTGTTCGGGCTCACCGTCGGCGCGATCTACACCCATCCGGTCGGCTATCGAGCCGACCACCGGCCGAAACTCCGCTGCGCAGCGCGCGGCCACCGCCGCCAGACGGACGGTCGGCCGCGCCTATCCGACGGCGCCTTCATGTTCGCGACCGGCATCGAGTGCAGCTACCCGACGATCGAGCATGGCCGCTGGCGCCGCGACGAGATGCAGACCATGCGCCATTACGACCTGTGGCAGCGGGACTTCGAGCTGGCGCGCGAGATCGGTGTGTCGCATCTGCGTTACGGCCCGCCGCTCCATCTCATCTACGCCGGCCCCGGCAGCTTCGATTGGGCACTGATCGACGAGCCGATGGCCGACCTAGAGTCGAACGGGCCCGAACCGATCGTCGACCTGTGCCATTTCGGCGTGCCGCACTGGCTCGGCGATTTCCAGAACGCCGAAATCGCCTCGGCGCTGACCGAATATGCTGCCGCCTTCGCTCGGCGCTATCCCTGGGTGCGCTTCTATACTCCGGTCAACGAAATGTACGTCTGCGCCCGGATGAGCGCGCTCGATGGCCTGTGGAACGAGCAGCTGCAGGACGAGGGCGCGTTTGTCACCGCGGCGTTGAACCTGGCCGGCGCCAGCGTCGGCATGACGGATGCCATCCTCGAGGCGCGACCCGATGCGATCTTCGTCAACAGCGAGAGCAGCGAATTCTACCAGCCATGTTGCCCGGACCCCGAAATCCAGGATCGCGCCGAGCTTGAGAACGAGCGCCGGTTCCTCCCGCTCGACCTGCTCTACGCCCACCCGGTGAGCGACAGGATGCTCGATCGCCTGAAGCAGTGCGGTCGCGCCGAGGAGTATCGCAGGTTCATGGCGCGGGAAGTACCTCGGCGCACGATCCTCGGCGTCGACTATTACGAATGGAACGAGAAGCTGATCGACCAGGACGGCAACAAGCGGGCGCTCGGCGAGCTGTTCGGCTGGTATGTCATCGCCAGCCAATATTGGGAACGGTACCGGCGCACGATGATGCACACCGAGACCAACCGGATCGACGCCTCGGACGCTCCGAAGTGGCTTTGGCGGCAGTGGCATAATGTGCAGCTGCTCCGGCGCTCCGGAGTGCCGCTCGTCGGCTTCACCTGGTACAGTCTCACCGACCAGATCGACTGGGGCAGCGCGCTTGCCCAAGCGCGCGGCGCGGTCGACCCGGTCGGACTGTTGGACCTCAATCGCGATCCCCGCGCCGTCGGCCTGGCCTACCGGCACCTCATCGAAATGCACCGCGACGTGCCCGAATATCGCGAATGCGCCGCGCTCAGGGAGGTGCTGGCCTGATGCCTGGAATCCTCGGAGCCCACGGCTATGATCCCGGCCCGACCCAGCGTCCGCTGCTCGCCGGCGGGATCACGGGGGTCGTCGCCACGATCCCGGCAATCGCGACCCTCTGCGCTTTCGACTCGCTGGCGATCGAGGCGCGGATTCTCGGCCTGTCAGAGGTCCTGACCATCGCTGCGGGATTGCCGCTGATGGCCGCGGCAGGCGCAGCGTACGGCCGGCTGTTCGGACGCGCGGCCAACGACAAAAGCGGCGGATGGCTGTTCGGCATGGCGTTCGGTTTCGCGCTGTGGGCGGCTGGGGCGATCATGATCCTTCCGCTCGCGAGCGGCGGCCTCGTCCCGGCCGGAAAGGCGGCGATCGGCCTGTTCCTGTCGTTGATCGCCTGGGGCGCCGCGCTCGGCGTCGGTTACCCATTCGTGCATCATCCGCTGCACGAGCGAATGGAGAGTGGCGCCCGGCGCATGGGCCCGGATGTCGGAGCTCCGCCAGTCGGAAGGTGAGCGTGCCGCTCAGGCCTCCACCGGAAGCGCTTCGACTCCGACCGCGGCCTTCAGGTCCTCGACCAGGTCGAGGCGTTCCCACGGGAAGAAGTCGCCGTCCGACCGCCGGCCGAAATGGCCGTAGGCGGCGGTCGGCTCATAGATCGGCCGGTTGAGGCCGAGGTGGGTCCGGATTCCGCGCGGCGTGAGGCCGCCGAGCTTGTCGATCCGGCCGATCGCCTGCTCGAGCTGCTCGTCGTCGACCGCTCCGGTGCCGTGGGTGTTGACGTAGAGCGAGAGCGGCCTGGATACGCCTATGGCATAGGCGAGCTGGATGGTGCAGCGGCGGGCGAGGCCGGCGCCGACGATGTTCTTGGCAAGATAGCGCGCGACATAAGCGGCTGACCGGTCGACCTTGGTCGGGTCCTTGCCCGAGAAAGCGCCGCCGCCATGCGGAGCGGCGCCTCCGTAGGTGTCGACGATGATCTTGCGCCCGGTCAGGCCCGCGTCGCCGTCGGGCCCGCCGATCTCGAAGCTGCCGGTCGGGTTGATGTGGTAGACGGTCTCGTTGCCGAGCAGCTCCGACGGCATTACCCGCGCCACGACCGATTTGACATAGGCGTGGAGCTCGGCCTGCTGGGTGCCGCGGTCGTAGCCCGGCTTGTGCTGGGTCGAAACGACGATCGCGGTCGCCTTGGCCGGCTTGCCGTCCTCGAAGCGGAGCGTAACCTGGCTCTTGGCGTCCGGTTCGAGGAACGGCGCCTTTCCGGTGTGACGATCAGTCGCCATCTCGAGCAGGATCTTGTGGCTGTAATCGAGCGTCGCCGGCATCAGGTCGGGCGTCTCGTCGCAGGCGAAGCCGAACATGATGCCCTGGTCGCCGGCGCCTTCATCCTTGTCGCCCGCGGCGTCGACGCCCTGGGCAATATGGGCGGACTGCGGGTGAAGGTTGTTTTCGAACCGGAAGGTGCTCCAGTGGAAGCCCTCCTGCTCATAGCCGATGCGCTTCACCGTCTCGCGAACCGTGCGCTCGATCTCATCCTCGACCCCAGGCGCCCAATTGCCCTCGCGGTCCATGATGCCTTCGCCGCGGATCTCGCCGGCGAGGACCACGGTGTTGGTCGTCGTCATCGTCTCGCACGCGACGCGCGCCTCGGGGTCTTTCGACAGGAACAGGTCGACGATCGCGTCGGAAATCTGGTCGGCGACCTTATCGGGATGGCCTTCGGAAACGGATTCGGAAGTGAACAGGTAGGAGCTGCGCATGGTCGAAAGCGGGGCCTCGAGTTCAGGATATAAGGAAGTCTTTATATGTGGTGCGCCGCCCCTAGCGGCGAGTCCCGCCAAGCACAATGCCGCCGAGCAGCAGGGCGAAACCGAGCAGCAGCGGGATCAAGTTGCCGAAGCGCGCGAACAGCGTCGGGCGGTCGGTCGGCGGCGGGAGCTCTGCCTGAATCGCTCCGGCTTGCTGCCAGGGTAGCGAATCCACAATCAGTCCCGTGCGGTCGATGACAGCGCTGATTCCGGTTGGCGTCGAGCGGATGACCGGAATGCCTTCCTCGGCCGCTCTGAGGCGCGCCTGGGCGAGGTGCTGCGGCGGGCCCCAACGGCCGAACCAGGCATCGTTCGAAGGGTTGAAGATGAAATCCGGCCGGTTGCGGCGGTCGACCACCTCGCCCGAGAAAATGATTTCATAGCAGAGCTGAAACCCGACCTTGCCCCAGCCGGGAAGCGCAACGGTACGCGGGCCCGGTCCCGACGTGAAATCGAGATCGCCGGGCGCGAGGCGCGACAGGCCGATCGCCGAAAGCACCGGCCGCATCGGCAAATATTCGCCGTAGGGGACCAGATGCGCCTTGTCG
This sequence comes from Sphingomicrobium sp., assembly GCA_045811385.1. Taxonomy (GTDB): domain Bacteria; phylum Pseudomonadota; class Alphaproteobacteria; order Sphingomonadales; family Sphingomonadaceae; genus Sphingomicrobium. The sequence goes on from JBJMUB010000005.1 coordinate 18,701, forward strand.
TAGCGAGCGACGACGTGACCGCCTTGCCCGAGCACGAACACGCTGTTGGCGGCGCCGTCGATCCACCGGCCGTCCCTCGAAAAGACCGCCAGCCCGCCGGTGAGCAGATAATCGCCGCGACGGACAAGAGCCGCGGCGCGGGTGCGCTCGAATTGTGCGTAGGCCTGATGATCGTCGGTGCGGGCGTCTTCGAGCGGGTCGGTGACCGCCGCCTCCGGCCAGAACAGCAAACGCGGGTGGGCGGCCGGTCGCATCGACAAGCCTGCGAGCCGCCGAGCCGCTTCCTCCGAGAAGCCTGCCCGCCATTTATCTTCCTGGCCGATGTTCGGCTGGACCACCGTGATGGTCGGCCCGACGACGGACGCGGTTTGGGCGGTGAACAGCGCGCCGAGCGTCACGATCGCCAATGCGCCGATGAAGCCCCCAGCCGCCCGCCATCGGCGCATGCGAAGCAGCCAAAGGAATCCACCTAGCGACACGACAATGATCGACAGCCCATAGGTTCCGATCCACGTCGCGGTCGGTCGGGCGATGGTGTCGACCAACGTGACTCCAAGCGGATTCCACGGGAATCCGGTGAACATCGTTCCCCGCAGCCATTCGATGACCGCCCAGGAACCGGCGAGGACGAGGACGAGCGCTAGCGGCCGGCAGCTCTTGAACCGCCAGGCCATCCCGGCGGCGAGCGCCGGGTACGCCGCGAGGTAGAGCGCCAGCAGGACGACCGCGACCCAGCCGAGCCAGGCCGGCATCGCCGCCTGAAAGGTGAAGGCGGTGGCAATCCAGTTGAGCCCGACGACGAACTGGCCCACGCCGAACCCCCAGCCAACGGCGAGGCTGTGCCTGAGCGATTTCGACCGCCACACCAGGTCGCACAGCGCGGCGATGCCGAGCGGCATCAGCGGCCACAGGCCGACCGGCGCGAACGCGAAGGCGGAAGCCGCGCCGATCAGCGCGGCGATCAGGACCAGGAGCATCGCCCGCGTCGCTAGCCGCTGCCGCGGCTCGGCGAAAGCCCGGCTAGCGGGCCGCCGTCACCCGCCAGATGGTGTTGCCGACATCGTCGGCGACGAGCAGCGATCCGTCGCGGGCTATCTGCACCCCGACCGGCCGGCCATAATATTTGTCATTCACCCTGAAGCCGCTGAGCACGTCGATCGGCATTCCCGACGGTTGCGCGCCGGCGAACGGGACGAACACCACCTTGGTGCCGCTCGGCGGGCTGCGATTCCATGAACCATGCTCGCCAATGAACGCGCCGTGGGCGAAAGCCGGCCCGAGCCGCTGCCCGGTGCTGAACATCAGGCCGAGCGCCGCGACGTGCGATCCGACCGCGAAGTCGGGCGCAATGGCACGCGTCACCAGGTCCGGCCGCGGCGGCTTCACCCGGACGTCCACATGCTGGCCGTAATAGCTGTAAGGCCAGCCGTAGAAGGCACCTTCCCGGACCGAGGTGATGTAGTCGGGAACGAGGTCGCTGCCGATCTCGTCGCGCTCGTTGACCGCGGCCCACAGCGCGCCGCTCGACGGGTTGAAGTCGAGCCCGACCGGGTTGCGCAGGCCGCTCGCGAAAACGCGTTTTGCACCGGTCCGGGGGTCGATCTGCCAGATCGCAGCGCGGCCTTCCTCCATCGCCATGCCGTTCTCGCCGACGTTGCTGTTCGAACCGACGCCGACATACAGCCAGCGGCCGTCGGGCGAGGCGACCAGCGACTTGGTCCAGTGATGGTTGCGGCCGGACGGCAGGGTGGCCACCACGCGCGGCTGCGCGCTGACGCTGGTTTCGCCCGGCCTGAACGGCACGGCGACCAGCGAATCGGCGTTGGCGACGAACAGCTCGTTGCCGACCAGCGCCATTCCGAACGGCGAGCGTAGCCCGCTGAGCAGGGCCGAGCGGACTTCCGCCACCCCGTCGCCGTCGGCGTCGCGCAGCAGCGTGATGCGGTTGGCGCTTGGGACCGACGAGCCGGCTTTCTTCTTGAATTTCTTGAAGAAATATCCCTTGATTCCGGGCGGTCCGGGGTCCGTTCCCGGACCGTTGGTTTCCGCCACCAGCACGTCGCCATTGGGGAGGACGTAAAGCCAGCGCGGATGGTCGAGGCCGGTGGCGAAAGCGTTGACCCTGAGGCCTGGCGCGGGCGCGGGAGTCGCTCCGGCCGGCCAGCCGCTCGCCTTGGCAACGTTGACGTTGGGGCTGATCACATGTTCGGGCGGCGGGAGCTGCGGCTGCGGGCCGATCCCGGCTTCAAGGGGAAGACGAGCCGGGCCGGCGCACGCGGCTACCAGGAGCAAGGATATAGGTGCAGCGGCGCGTTTCATTGCGTCCTCCAGGCCCACAGAACCACCCGCCGCGGGGGTTAGTTGCCGGCGGCTCTGGACAGGTTCAATCGCCGCGAGCACGGGGAGAGATCATGACACCGCCTCCGTTCCATCTTGCGATCCCGGTCGACGACATCGCCGCGGCGCGGCGCTTCTACGGCGAATTGCTCGGTTGCCCGGAAGGCCGCAGTGCCGACCATTGGGTCGATTTCGACCTTCACGGCCATCAGTTGGTCGCGCATCTGGCGCCGGATGCGGTTCGCTCCCGGGCAACCAACCCGGTCGATGGCGACGACGTTCCAGTGCCCCATTTCGGCCTCGTCCTGGCGATGGACGAGTGGGCCGCGCTGGCCGAGCGGTTGCGCAGTGCGGGCACCCGTTTCGTGATCGAGCCGACCGTGCGGTTCCGGGGCGAGCCCGGCGAGCAGGCGACGATGTTCCTGCTCGATCCGGCCGGCAACGCGCTCGAGTTCAAGGCGATGGCGAACCCGGCGAACCTGTTCGCGAAAGGCTAGCCGGCCCGACCCTCGGGTGCATGGAGCCGCACTCGAATGATCCGGCGCGGGTCGGAATCGACTGCTTCGAACCTCCACCCGGACGGATGCTCGACGCATTCGCCCTTCGTCGGAATGTGGCCGGCGAGCAGGAACATCAAGCCGCCCACCGTGTCCACATCGTCATCCTCGGCAGTGATCCGCGGGTCCACCGCGGCCTGGAGCTCGTCGAGCTCGAGCCGCGCGTCGGCCTCCCACACGCCGTCGTCGAGCAGGGTCAGAAGCGCCTCCTCTTCCTCGTCGTGCTCGTCCTCGATGTCGCCGACGATTTCCTCGACGACGTCCTCGATAGTGACCAAGCCCTCGGTCCCGCCGAACTCGTCAACGACGATCGCCAGATGCATGCGCTCGCCGCGCATTCGCGCGAGCAATTCGATCGCGCCCATCGATTCGGGAACGAACAGGGGATTGCGCATCAGCGCCGAGACGGTTCGGTCGCGACCCGGTTCGACCTGCGCCTCGAACACGTCCTTGATGTGGATCATGCCGATCACCGAATCGAGGCTGTCGCCGTAAACGGGAAGCCGGCTGTGGCCGGCGTCGGCGAAGGCGCGGACCAGTCCTTCGAAGCTGATCGTGGACGGGACGGCGATGATGTCGCCGCGGGTCACGGCGATGTCGCCGGCGGTCCGCTCGCCGAAATGCAGCAGGTTGCGGAGCATCTGTCGCTCCGCAACGGACAGGTCGCCGGCGATGGGCCGCGAATCTTCGGCGTCGTCGATCGCCTCCTCGATCTCGTCGCGGAGCGTCGTTTCACCGTCGTCGCCGAAGATCAATGCGCGCATCCCGCGCCAGATTCGCGAACCGCCCTCGTCGTCCTGCCGGGTCGCCATCAGGTGTCGGTCCGGTAGGGATCGGCGATTCCGAGCCGGGCCAGAGCGCGTACTTCGCGCGCTTCCATGTCGGACGCCTGCGCGTCGTCCTGGTGATCGTAGCCGAGCAGGTGCAGGGTTCCGTGCACCACCAGGTGCGTCGCATGTTGTTCGAACGGCACGCCTTTTTCGCTGGCCTCGGCCTCACAGACGCCGTGAGCGAGGATGATATCGCCAAGCAACAATTCTGGACCAGAAACACTTGATCTTGCGAAATCCAGGTCGTCGGCCATCGGAAACGATAGAACGTTGGTCGGCTTGTCCTTCCCGCGCCATTTGGAGTTCAGCGCCTGGACCTCATCGTCGCCCGTCAACGTCACCGACATTTCGATCGCCCGGTCGGAGTCCATCAGGTCGGGAAAAGCGCTTTCGGCGATCGCCGCCTCGGCGGCCTTGCGGACCAGCGGCTCCCACCGCTTGCTACTGTCCCATTCCTCATCGGCGTCGAAGGCGATCTCGAGCATCATAGCTGGCGGCTCCGTTCGGTGCCGTCCTCATAGGCTTCGACGATGCGTCCGACGAGGGGGTGCCGGACCACGTCGGCGGCGGTGAAACGGACCACCGAAATGCCCTTGATCCGATCGAGCCGGCCGACGGCATCGGCCAGGCCGGACTTGGTATGGTCGGGCAGGTCGACCTGGTACGGGTCGCCGCAAATGACCATCCGGCTGCGCATTCCGAAGCGGGTCAGGAACATCTTCATCTGCAGCGGCGTGGTGTTCTGCGCCTCGTCGAGGATGATGAAGGCGTCGTTCAATGTCCTGCCGCGCATGAAGGCAATCGGCGCGATCTCGATCTCGCCCGACGCGATTCGCCGCTCGACCTGCTCGGTCGGGAGCATGTCGTAGAGCGCGTCGTAGAGCGGGCGGAGATAGGGGTCGACCTTGTCCTTCATGTCGCCGGGGAGGAAGCCGAGGCGCTCGCCGGCCTCAACCGCGGGCCGAGACAGGATCAGCCGGTCGACGCTGCCGTTGATCAGCTGCGAGACCGCCTGGGCGACGGCGAGATAGGTCTTGCCCGTGCCGGCGGGGCCGAGCCCGAAGATCATGTCGTCGCGGGCCAGCGCTTCCATGTACGGAGTCTGCATCGCCGAGCGCGGGACAATGGTCTTCTTGCGGGTGCGGATCATGACCCGCGGCGCGGAGGTCACTTCCTCCTGGATGATCCCGTCGAGATTGGGCTGAGCGGCCATTCCGAGCACCGCGTCGACCGCCTCGGCGTCGACGTCGTGGCCGGAATCGAGCCGGTTGTAGAGGCCAATCAGCACGTCCCGGGCGCGCGACGCGGCGTCGGGTTCGCCTTCGATCTGAACCTTGTTGCCGCGCGCCGCGATGTGCACGCCGAGGCGCTGCTCGATGGTGATCAGGTGACGGTCGTAATCGCCGAACAACGGCCCAAGCAGGTACGGTTGCTCGAACTCGAGCTCGAGCCGGGCCGTGTCGGGAACGGCGGCTAGATCGCGGCGGGCCATCAGGCGGCGGCCTGTTGCCGTGCGGCGCCGGTCATGCTGTTGGGGCCGGCGGCGAGAAGCGTCACATGGAGGATATCTCCGGGTACAGCATCCGTGTCGACATGGACCGACTGAAGCCACGGGGTCCGGCCGATCATCTGGCCGGCGAACCGGCCGGTGCGTTCGATCAGGATTTGGGTGTCGGCGCCCACTTTGCCCCGATTGAACGCCAGCCGATGGCGATTGATCCGCTCGTTCAGCCGCTGCAGCCGTTCGTCCATCACCTCGAGCGCGATTTGTCCCTCCATCGTCGCAGCGGGCGTCCCCGGACGCGCGCTGTATTTGAATGAATAAGCCGAGGCGTAGCGCACCTCGTCGACAATCCGAAGAGTGGCTTCGAAGTCTTCGTCCGTCTCCCCTGGGAAGCCGACGATGAAGTCGCCGGAGAGCGCGATGTCGGGACGGGCCGAGCGAATCTTCGCGAGCGTCGCGAGATAGGTGTCCGTCGTGTGGCTGCGGTTCATCGCCTTGAGGATCCGGTTGCTGCCCGACTGCACCGGCAGGTGGAGGTAGGGCATCAGCTTGTCGACTTCGCCGTGGGCGGTGACCAGCGCGTCGCTCATATCCGCCGGGTGGCTCGTCGTGTAGCGAATCCGCTCGAGGCCATCGATTTTCGCCAGGGCTCGGATGAGGTCGGCGAGCCCGCGGCGGTCATGCTTCCAGGCGTTCACGTTCTGGCCGAGCAGGACGATTTCCCGAGCCCCCGCGTCGACGAGCGCGCCGGCCTCGGCGAGGATATCGGTCCAGGGCCGCGAGATTTCCGCTCCGCGCGTATAGGGAACGACGCAGTAGGTGCAGAATTTGTCGCACCCCTCCTGGACCGTGAGGAAGGCGCTCGGTTTGGCGCGGTGGCGCTCGGGAAAAGCGTCGAACTTGCTGATCGCCGGCATGTCGGTGTCGACCGGGCGAGCGCCGCGCACCGCTTCGGCGACCATCTCGGGAAGCCGGTGGTAGGCTTGGGGGCCGACCACGATGTCGATCAGCTGCGACCGCCGCTTCGCTTCCGCTCCCTCCGCCTGCGCGACGCAGCCAGCGAGCGCGATGAGCGGCTTCGACCCGTCCTCGCGCTTGAGTCGCCCGACGTCGGAATAGGCCTTCTCGGCCGCTTTCTCGCGGATGTGGCAGGTGTTGAGCACGACGAGGTCGGCGTCCTTGCGCTCGGCGGCCGCGCGCATGCCGCCGGCGCTGAGCAATTCGCTCATCCGCTCGCCGTCATAGACGTTCATCTGGCAGCCGAAGCTTTTGATCTTGAAGGTCTTGGGAGTCATTCGCCGCCGCCTATAGGCGAGGGAACGGACGAGGGTAAGCCAAGCGTTCGAGCGATCGCCTCGCGCGCCGCTGCGGCAAGCCGCTTGCGGTCCCCGGAACGGTCCAGCGGCGCCAGGAGATGGACGGTGACGGGCAAGGTCCCGCGCCGGCCGAGGATCCGAAACACGTTCGCCAGCCCGCTTTCCTCGAACCAGCCGACCTCGGCTTTCGCCGGTCCATAGTCGACGGCGACGGGCCGGATCACGACGTCCTCGGCCGCATAATTGGCCGCCTCGAACAGCGTCGAGTGGAAGGGTAGCAGATAGATTCCAGGTCCCGTCGTGCCTTCCGCGAACACGGTGACCGGCTTGTCTCCTTCCAGCGACTGGGCGAGCGCGATCGCCTGGTCCCTGGCCCCTTTGACGTGGGCGCGGTCGACGTAGACCGTCGCATTCTGGTCGGCCAGCCAGTGCAGCAGGCCGTGGCCGAGATCGTCCTTCGAGACGAATGCGCAATCGGTCGCGCCGGCAAGAACCATGATGTCCAGCCAGCTGGTGTGATTGGGAACGAGCAGGGTGTGGCGTCGGGCGGACTCGCCGACCGTGCGCACCCGGGCGCCGCAGAGCCACGCCGCGCCGCCGAGAAAGCGCCGCGGCCACGGCGAGCGGCCGGTGAGAATCTTGGTTGCGAGATGGATCGGCGCGCAGAGCGCGAACCACAGCAAAAGCCCGGCTATGCGCAGCACGGCGCGGGCGTTCGGTCGGGCCGGGGTCGGCCTAACGATCGCGGTCGAGGGTGACGCCGTACAGCTCCATGCGATGATCGACGAGACGGAAGCCGAGGCGCTGGGCGATCCGCTTCTGCAACTCCTCGAGCTCATCGTCGACGAATTCGATGACGTTGCCGGTCTCGACGTCGATCAGATGATCGTGGTGGGTTTCCGACGCCGCTTCATAGCGCGACCGGCCGTCGCCGAACTCGTGCCGCTCGAGGATTCCCGCTTCCTCGAACAGCCGGACCGTGCGGTACACGGTGGCGATCGAAATGTTCGGATCGACCGCCGAAGCGCGCGCGTGCAGGGTTTCGACGTCGGGATGGTCCTCGCTGTCGCCGAGTACTCGGGCGATCACCTTGCGCTGCTCGGTAATGCGGAGGCCCTTGTCGGCGCACAGGGCCTCGATGTCGATGGTCCGGGTCATGACGCCAAGTTAAGCGCCCCCGGTGGCGTGGTAAAGACGAACCTCCGCGACCGACTGGCACGCCGCTTGCAGTGACGACGGTGTGAAAAGCCCCGTGAAAGCGCGCCGCTCGGCGGCTCCGCTGCAGCTTTGTGTCCGAAACCGGACAAGCCGCGTCCGCCGCCGAACAATCGGCGCACGCGCAGCAAGCATCTGGAGGTGGAGGCCCGAGCCGGAATCGAACCGGCGTGCAAGGATTTGCAGTCCTCTGCGTAACCACTCCGCCATCGGGCCGGGAGAGCGAATGCCGCCTTTTGGCGAGCTTCGGAGTGCGGTCAAGGGGGGAACCCGTCTTGCCGCACCCAAAAGCCACACCATCTTGGCGGCCTTCCTCTTTCGACCAACGGCAGTTGGCGCATCCTTCGGGGGTCGATAAGAACGCCTTGCTCGGCATCGCTCGGGACAGGCTTGAACTTCAGGTGTATTATCGGCATAGAACAGCAATGACGGTGCAAACCCCGATTCCCGATTTCGCCGCGGCCCGCCTGGCGATGATCGACAGCCAGCTCCGTCCGCAGGGCGTCACGGACCCCGCGGTGCTTGGGGCGATGGCGGCGATTCCGCGCGAACGTTTCCTGCCCGATCACACGCGGCCGCTCGCTTATGTCGATCGCTCCGTTGCGATCGGCGACGGGCGGTTCCTCGCCGCTCCGGCGGTGCTTGGCCAGCTCCTGAACGAGATGATGCCGGAAGCGGGCCAGCGCGCGCTCGTGATCGGCGCGGGCACCGGCTATTCCGTCGCGGTGCTGGCGGCGATGGGACTGGACGTGGCCGCCATCGAATCGTCGCCCGATCTCGCCGCCAAGGCGCGGGAAAATGGCATTGCGGTCGTCGAGGGCGCTCTCGACAAGGGGCTTCCGAAACAGGCGCCGTACGACCAGATTTTGATCGACGGCGCGGTCGAGCATGTTCCCGAAACCATCGTCGGTCAGTTGGCCGAAGGCGGGCGCCTGGGCGCGGCGCTCGTCGATCGGGGAATCAGTCGGCTCATCGTCGGCCGCAAATCCGGTGGTGGCTTCGGCTATCTCTCGTTGGGCGACGCCGGTGCGCCCGTCCTTCCGGGCTTCACGAAGCCTGCGGCATTCACATTCTAGGGGGCTCTGAGTTGTTTCGTAAGTTTCTCACCGGATCGCTGATGGCCGGCCTTCTCGCCGGCACGGCCGCCGCCGACACGCTGCGCGACGCGCTGGTGTCGTCGTATAATACCAACCCGACGCTCAACGCCCAGCGCGAACAGCTGAAGGCGACTGACGCCGGCGTCGCGATCGCCCGGGCAGCAGGCCGTCCGCAGATCGCCGGCACGGTCGGGCTCAACCGCGACCTCACTCAAAGCGGGGTGCTCGACAGCTCGGCCAGCCGCGGCCCGAACCTGTCGACGACCGTCGATCTGAGCGTACCGCTGTTCAACGGCGGCAGCGTTCGCAACTCGATCAACGCGGCGAAGGCGCGGGTCGAGGCCGGCCGCGGATCGCTCCGCGGCGTCGAAGGCGACGTCTTCACGCAGGCCGTGGCCGCCTACATGGACGTGATCCGCGACCGGGCGATCGTCGAATTGAACCAGAACAACGTCCGGGTCCTCCAGACCAACCTGGAAGCAACCCGCGACCGGTTCGAAATCGGCGACGTCACCCGCACCGACGTCGCGCAGTCCGAAGCGCGCCTTCAGCTCGGGCGTTCGCAGCTCGCCACTTCCCAGGGTCGGCTGGTCGCGAGCGAGGCCAATTACCGCGCGATCGTAGGGCATGCGCCGGGCCAGCTGGCGCCGCCGCCGCCGTTGCCGCCGCTTCCGGCAGTATCCGACGAAGCGGTGAGAATCGCGCTCGCCGACAATCCGGATTTGGTCGCTGTGACCCGCAGTGCGCTCGCGGCCGGCTACGATGTCCGGGTCGCCCAGGCGGGGCGGCTGCCGACGTTGTCGGGAGTCCTCAGCGGCACCTACGTCAATGCTTTGGGCGACCGCGGAGCCGGAGTCCCCGACCATGGCACGACGAGCTCGCTCGGAGTCCAGGCCAGGGTGCCGATCTACCAGGGCGGCTTGCCCTCGGCGCGAGTCCGCCAGACCCGCGCGCTCGAGGGCCAGGCCCTCGAGACGGTCGTCGGGACGGAGCGCGCCGTGATTTCGCAGACCCGCGCGGCGTTCGCCGACTATGATTCGACCCAAAAGTCGATCGAGGCGAACACCATCGCGGTCCAGGCCAATGAGCTGGCGCTCGAAGGCACTCGTGCCGAGCAGAGCGTCGGCACCCGCAACGTCCTCGACGTCCTCAACGCCGAGCAGGAGCTGCTGCAGTCGCAGGTGGCGCTGGTGACGGCGAAACGCGACGCTTACGTCGCCGGGTTCAGCCTGCTCAACGCGATGGGCCAAGCCGAAGCGCGCAAGCTCGGTCTCGACGGCGGGCCGCTCTACGATCCCCTCGGCAATTACCGCCGGGTCGCCAACGAGTGGAACGACTGGGCTGGAGAGCCGCGGCATAATCCGGTCTCGACCCGAACGGTGTCGGCCCAGGAAACGCCGCCGAATCCGATCGTCGGGCCGCCGCTGGTCCGAGCTCCGGTCGATCCCTCGCCGCCGACTGTTCCAGGGGTGACACCGACGCCGCGATAAACGTATATCGCCGCCATGCAGTCCACCGGCCGCGAACCCTCGATGGAAGACATCCTGGCGTCGATCAAGAAAGTGATCGCCGAGGAGAAGGAGTTGCGCACGACCGTTTCGGTCGAACACGAGATCGAGGACGCGCCGCTGCCCGAAGAAGAACCCGAAGAGTCGCGTGATGCCGACGTTCTGGAGCTCAACGAGCCGCTCGCGCCGCCCGTCGACCTCGGCCCCCCGCTGCTCGACGAGAGCATTGCGGGCCAGAGCCGCGAAGCGCTCGAGCAATTGTCGACCATCGCCGCGACCGTGCCGGCCGCGCCTCAGGTCAACCCGCTCGAGGACATGGTGCGCGAAATGCTCAAGCCGATCCTCAAGCAATGGCTCGACGAGCATCTGCCCCAGATGGTCGACGAACATGTGAAGCGCGAGATTTCGCGGATCACCGGACGGCCGCTGTAGATATCCTCCCCTGCAAACGCAGGGGACGAGAGTTGCGTGGCGCCATCCTTTTGCTACGCCTGCGGCATGATCCGCACCTCGCTCCTCGCCGCGGCCGTCGCCCTGCTCGCCGCCGCTCCCGCGTTCCCCCGCCCGATGACCGCGACCGACATGCACATGATGCATCGGCTCGGCGCACCCGAAGTTTCGCCCGACGGACACTATGCCCTGTTCACCATCTCCGACACCGATCTCGACAAGAATAAGCGGAACAACACGCTTTACCTGCTCGACCTGACCAAGGCCGGCGCCGCGCCGCAACCGATCGCCGGGGCGGCGAAGGGCCACGACGCGGTGTTCGGGCCGGACGGAGCCCTGTGGTTCCTGATGGCCGCGGATGGCCAGGACCAGCTGTTTCGGATGCCCATCGGCGGCGTTCCGGCGCAGGTCAGCCGGTTCAAGGGCGACGTCGGCGGGTTCGAACTTGCCCCGTCCGGCGACCGAGTCGCCGTCTGGGCCGACCGAGACCTTCGCTGCGCCGACTTCAATTGCGCTGGGCTGCGCGAGGCGGCCAAGACCGGGAGCGGGCGCACTTACGACATGCTGTTCGTGCGCCACTGGGATACGTGGGCGACGCCGGGCGTCCGCTCGCGGCTGTTCGGCTACGCGGTGCAGGGCGGCAGGCTGACCGGCAACGGCGTTCCGCTGACCGGCAATCTGGTCGGCGACACGCCGTCCAAGCCGTTCGGCGGCGGCGAGGAGCTGAGCTTCTCGCCCGACGGCAGGACGCTGTATTTTGCGTTGCGCGAGGCTGGCCGGCTGGAGCCGAAGTCGACCAACCTCGACATCTTCGCGGTGCCGTGCGACGGCAGCGCGCCGCCGGTCAACCTGACCGACGCCAACGACGCGACCGACAATTTCCCCACCGTTTCGCCCGACGGCCGGACGCTCGCTTATTTCGCCATGGCCCGGCCGACCTACGAGGCCGACCGCCAAGTGCTGATGCTGCGCGATCTCGCCAGCGGGCAGACGCGCGCGCTGACCCAGGGTTGGGACCGGTCCGTCGGCTCGATCGAATGGGCCAGGGACGGGAACAGCCTGCTGGTCACCGCCGAGGACACGCTCGAGCAGCCGGTGTTCCGGGTCGATTCGGCGACCGGCCGGGTAACTCGACTCACTGGCGACGGCCATTTCGGCAACGTCCACGCGCTTCCAGGCGGAGCGGCGCTCGCGACCATGAACAGCATCATGGCGCCGGACGATCTTTACCGCATCGACAGCCGCGGCCGAGTGACCCAGCTGACCAGCGTCAACCGCGGTCTTCTCGCGCAATTGGACCCGGTGGTGTTCAACAAGTTCAGCTTCGCCGGAGCCAACAACGACCGGGTCTGGGGCTGGACCCTGAAGCCGGTCATGAACCGGATGCTGCCGATGATCCTGCTCGTCCACGGCGGGCCGCAGGGGACGTTCAGCAACAGCTGGTCGTACCGCTGGAACCCGCGAGTGTTCTCCGGCCCCGGCTATGGCGTGGTCAGCGTCGATTTCCACGGCTCGACGGGCTACGGCCAGGCTTTCACCGATGCGATCAACCGCAACTGGGGCGGCTGGCCGCTCGAGGATCTGCAGAAGGGCCTGGCTTACGCCGTGGCTCACGACCCGCAGCTCGACGGAAATCGCGCCTGCGCCGCCGGCGGCTCCTACGGCGGCTATATGATGAACTGGATCGAGGGGCGCTGGCCCGACCGCTTCCGCTGCATCGTCCAGCACGACGGCGTGTTCGACGCCCGCGCCATGGCTTACGAGACCGAGGAACTGTGGTTCGACGAATGGGAGCATGGCGGCCATCCTTATTACGAGGCGCCGGCCGAATATGAGCGGTGGAACCCGGTCAATACCGTCCAGAACTGGAAGACTCCGCAGCTGGTGATCACCAGCGAGAACGATTTCCGGATCCCCTATACGCAGGGCATCGCCGCGTTCACCGCGCTCCAGCGCCGCGACATCCCGTCGCGGCTGCTCGTGTTTCCGGACGAGAATCATTGGGTGCTGAAGCCGAAGAACTCGATCCAATGGTATGACGAGGTGTTCGGCTGGTTCGGCCGCTGGCTCGGAATGCCGCCGCCGCCGACGCCGGCGCCGCCGCCCTCAGCGGCATCCGGGACGGAGCGCGGACGCTAGAAACGCAGAGGGCGCCGGACCAAGCCGGCGCCCTCGTCCCCCACCCCGAACGGGACTTAGTTGCGCATCTCGGGCAGATAACCCTCGTCGACGGGGTCGCTGAACTTGGTCGTGCGGCCGTCGAAGCGGACACGGACGATTCCGGTCGAGCCGTGACGCTGCTTGGCGACGATGATCTCGGCCTTGCCCTTCACGGCCTGATATTTGCTGTCCCAGTCCTCGTATTTCTGGCGCCGCTCGGGGTTCGATGCCGCTTCTTCAGGCGTCGGCATCTCAACCTCGACGCCCTTCACGTAATAATCCTCGCGGTAAATGAAGAGCACGATGTCGGCGTCCTGCTCGATCGAGCCCGATTCCCTGAGGTCGGACAGCTGCGGCCTTTTATCCTCGCGCTGCTCGACCTGACGCGACAATTGCGACAGCCCGATCACCGGCACGTCGAGTTCCTTCGCAAGCTGCTTCAGGCCGCGGCTGATCTCGGAAATTTCCTGGACCCGGTTGTCGTTCCCTCGGCCAGTTCCCTGCAGCAGCTGGAGATAGTCGACCACGATCATGCCGATGCCCTTTTGCCGCTTGAGCCGACGGGCGCGGGTGCGCAGCGCGGCGATGGTCAGCCCGGGCGTGTCGTCGATGTACAAGGGCAGGCTCTGCAATTCGGCGGCGGCGCGGGCGAGGTCGCGAAACTCGTGCTGGGTGATCCGGCCGGTACGCAGATTCTCGGACGTGATGCCGGATTGTTCGGCGAGGATACGAGTCGCCAGCTGGTCGGCCGACATTTCGAGGCTGAACAGCACGACCGGGGCGCCGGCCGACTTCTCCGGCTCGATGCCGTCCTCAGCGTCGCGCAGGAAGCGCTGCGCCGCGGCGACGGCCATGTTGGTGCCCAGCGCGCTCTTGCCCATGCCCGGGCGGCCGGCGACGATCGTCAGGTCGGATTTGTGGAGCCCGCCCATCTTGGTGTTGAGGCTGTCGAGGCCGGTCGTCAGGCCGGACAGGTGGCCGCCGCTGTTGAGCGCCCGCTCGGCCATTTCCAGCGCGAGCTTGGACGCGTCGCCGAAGCTCTTCGCCTTGCCCTCGGCGCCGCCTTCCTCGGCGACCTTGTAGAGCTCGGTCTCCGCTTTCTCGATCTGGGCGAGCGGGGCGACCTCCTCGCTCGTGTCGAGCGCGCCTTCGACCAGGTCGCGGCCGACGCCGACGAGGGCGCGGAGCAGCGCCAGATCATAGATTTGCGCGGCGAAATCGCGCGCGCCGATGATTGCTGCGCCCGAGCCGGTGAGCTGGGCGAGATAGGCCGGACCGCCGACCTCCTTCATCGCCTCGTCGCCGTCGAACATCGGCTTCAGAGTGACCGGGTTGGCAACGCGGTTGGCGTCGGTCATGCGGAGGATCGCTTCATAGATCCGCCCGTGCAGCGGCTCGAAGAAATGGTCGGGCCGGAGCTTCAGTTGGACATCCTCGACCAGCCGGTTGTCGATCATCAGCGCGCCGAGCAGCGCCGCCTCGGCCTCGACATTCTGGGGAAGGGTTTGGGGTGCGGGTTCGGACGCGGACTCGGCGATTCGGACGATTTCAGCCATGGCCCATCCTTGGCGTGCGCGGCCCCACACGTCCAATGAGAACGAATGTAGCACATCTGTGGATGGGATGTGCGCGAATCGGGTAGCGGTTCGCCAGAACTCCCGAATTTGGAAAGCGCATCATCCACAGAAATAATCGGGCCCAAATTGATGCCTTCGGATCGCCTCGTTAGGCCTTCGCTATGGCGATTTTGTCCGACCGCTGGATTCGCGAGCAGGCGCAGGCGAACGGCATGATCGAGCCGTTCGTCGAGGCTCAGCGGCGCGAGGGCTGTATCAGTTACGGATTGTCGAGCTACGGCTATGACGCGCGCGTCTCGAACCACTTCAAGATCTTCACCAACGTCGATTCGGCGACCGTCGATCCCAAGGACTTCGCCGCCAACAGTTTCGTCGATCGGACGACCGACGTCTGCATCATCCCGCCCAACAGCTTCGCGCTTGCCCACACCGTCGAATATTTTCGCGTTCCGCGCGACGTGATGGTGATCTGCCTCGGCAAGTCGACCTATGCGCGGTGCGGGATCATCGTCAACGTCACTCCGCTCGAGCCCGGCTGGGAAGGCCACGTGACGCTCGAATTCTCCAACACCACGCCGCTTCCGGCCAAGGTCTACGCCAACGAGGGTGCGTGCCAGTTCCTGTTCCTCCAGGGCAACGAGCCGTGCGAGGTCAGCTACGCCGACCGCGCCGGCAAATATATGGGGCAGAAGGGCGTGACCCTGCCCAAGCTCTAGGGGGTTATTGCGAGCGTAGCGAAGCAATCCAGCTTTACGCCAACTCTGGATTGCTTCGTCGCGTCGCTCCTCGCAATGACGATCCATGACCCTCGAAGACGCAAGAGCCCTCGACACCGCCGATCCGCTGGCCTTCGCCCGCGAGCGCTTCGTGGTGCCGGATGGCGTCGTCTACCTCGACGGTAATTCGCTTGGGGCGTTGCCGGTCGCGACCGCGGACCGGCTGCGTGAGGTCACCGAGCGGCAATGGGGTGAAGACCTCATCGCCAGCTGGAACAAGAATGGCTGGATCGATTGGCCGACGCGAATTGCGGCGAAGCTCGCGCCGCTCGTGGGCGCGAGGCCCAGCGAGCTGCTGATCGCCGATTCGACCAGCGTCTGCCTGTTCAAATTGCTCGCCGCGGCGGTTCGCGCGCGGCCGGGGCGGCGGACGATCCTGACTCAGCGGCGCAATTTCCCGACCGATCTCTATGTCGCACAAGGCCTCGCCGACATGCTCGGATTGACGCTCAAGGCGGTGCCGGCGGAAGAGGTGATCGGCGCGATCGACCAGGACACGGCGGCCGTTACGCTGACCCACGTCGGTTACCGCAGCGCGGCCTTCCACGATATGGCCGCGACCAACGCCGCGGCGCATGCGGCCGGAGCGCTCACGGTCTGGGACCTGTCGCACAGCGCCGGCGCGCTCGAGCTCGAGCTTGATGAAGCCGGTTGCGACCTCGCGGTCGGCTGCGGCTACAAATATCTCAACGGCGGACCCGGCGCTCCCGCCTTCCTCTATGTCGCCGAGCGGCTGCAGGCCGAATTGCGCTCGCCGCTCCAGGGCTGGATGGGGCATGCCGAGCCGTTCGCCTTCGACGAGGCTTACCGCCCGGCGCCCGGAATCCTCAGCTTCCTCACCGGGACCCCGTCGATCCTCGCACTCGCCGCGCTCGACGCCGGCCTCGACACGTTCAACGGGATCGCCATGCGCGATCTCGCGGCGAAGGCGCGCGCATTGTCGCGCCTGTTCGTCGACGAAGTCGAAGCGCGCTGCGGCAATGTGGTCCGGCTCGCCTCTCCGCGTGATCCAACCCAGCGCGGCAGCCATGTCGTCTTCGCCCATCCCGAAGGTTATGCCGTGATGCAGGCGCTGATCGCGCGCGGCGTGATCGGTGATTTCCGCGCGCCCGACCTGATGCGCTTCGGCTTCTCGCCGCTCTACAACCGCTTCGCCGAGATGGTCCGCGCCGCCGAAATTCTCGCCGACATCCTTAACACCCGCGAATGGGACCAGCCACTCTTCAAGGCGCGGGCCAAAGTCACCTAGGCATTCGCGCCCGGAACCGCGCTCCATCGACGCTCCACGCGCCGGCGCCGGCTGCGGCGAGAAACAGGAAGATGAAGCAATAGAGGATCGCGGCCTCACCCATGTTGACGATCGGCCAGAAGCTTTTGGGAAAATGAGCCATGAAGTAAGCGACGGCCATCTCGCCGGCTGCGAGGAACGCGGCAAGGCGCGTGAAAAGGCCGAGCGCAACCAGCAGTCCGGCAACCAGCTCGATGATTGCCGAAGCCAGGATCAGGGTCGGAAGCGGATGCGGCACGCCCTCTGGAAATACCGGGAAGCCGAAGAGCTTGGCCGTTCCATGCTCGAGAAACAGGAGTCCCGTGACGATCCTCAGGACCGCCTGCAGCTGCGGCTGCCAGCGCTGAAGCCAGGTGAATTCCATCCTCGTCCTCCGCTTATTTGTCGTCGCAAGTTGAAGCTTCGGTCCAACCGTCGCCCAGTCAGGCGGGTTCCTTGGTCCTGGGCGCCTGTTGCGCGGCATGCGCCGAATCTTCGGCTAGCAACTGGCGCGAGCGATGGATCATGTCGACCCAGTTGGCGAAGGCGTGGGCGAGCACGGCGACAAGGTCCTTGAGCGGCCCTTCCTTCAGGCAACCGCTCTCGTCGAAGCTGGCGTCGCTGACGTGCCCAAGATAGGCTTCGGGCTGCTGCATGATCGGCATGTTCAGGAACACCGCCGCCTGACGGATCTGGTGGTTGGCGCCGAACCCGCCGATGGCGCCGGGCGAGGCGGTGACGATCGCTCCCGGCTTCTTGTCGAAGACGCTCTGGCCATACGGCCGTGAGCCGACGTCGATCGCGTTCTTGAGCACGCCCGGGACGCCGCGATTGTATTCGGGGCTGCAGAACAGCACGCCGTCGGCCTCGGCGATCTGCTGGCGGAACCGCTGCCATTGCTCGGGCGGATCGGCGTCCAAGTCCTGGTCGTACAGCGGCAGGTCGCCGATCTCGATCATCGAGCAGTCGAGATTATCGCCTCGCAGGCCGCAGATCGACCGTGCGACCTTGCGATTGATGCTGTCCTTGCGGAGGCTGCCGACGATGATCGCGATCTTGTAGGCCATGCGAACTCTCCTTCCGCCCGCCAATACGCCTCGGCGCGGAAAGTTGCGACGGCCGTTCGGGGCGGGCCGGCTTAATCTGGCGGCCCGGACCCGTGCGCGGTCACTGCGGCAAGTCGTCCTCGACCTGCTTCCATTCCTTGGCGGTCAGGCACGCCCGCTTCGACATGCGGCTGCCCGACACTTCGATCTGCCGGCAGATTTTCTTTTCTTCCGCGGCCGGGGCTTTCGCGCCGGAGAGCCCGGCGGCCGGCTGGGCCGCAGCCGAAGCCGCGGCCTGCTGGGCAACCGCCGAGGCGGGTGAATTGGCCGGAGCGGCGGCGGCAGTGAGCAACCCGATCAACGGCAACACGATGAGCTTGGGCATGGTCCATCTCCCTGTTTGGGTGAGGCCGAAGCTACATCTGTAGCGCGCGGATTAGCCATAAGCTCTCGCCGAGGCGAAAGGCCGGTTGGTCGAAGCAATGGCGACGAACGCCGTTTGTCGATGAACGCCACATAAACAGCCGCTCAGAGTCCGCGACTCGACCTTCTCAACGCAGCGCGACGATCAGCGCCGCCGCGGCGACCGACAGCGCGGACATGACCACGATAATCTTCAGCATGAGGATCGCGGCGGCGCGCCGGCGCTCCTCTTCGCGCCGAACCGCCGCGCGATCGAGCCAGTAGCGGCCGTCGCCGGTAGCGAGAAGGATGGCGCGGCCGACGAGGGAATCGAATTGCCGACGATGCATCGGGCTCGGCGGATCGTAGGCGACCGCCTGCCCGGGGCCGAACGCATCGCGCACTTCGAAATGCTCGCGGACCTCACGGCGCGCCTTGGCGGCCATGGCGGCGATGAGATGGACCCCGGACGTGGCCATTAGCGTCGTTTCCCCTGGTGG
Organism: Sphingomicrobium sp.; assembly: GCA_045811385.1. Taxonomy (GTDB): domain Bacteria; phylum Pseudomonadota; class Alphaproteobacteria; order Sphingomonadales; family Sphingomonadaceae; genus Sphingomicrobium. Next base: position 37,243 of record JBJMUB010000005.1, read on the forward strand.
CGGATGTTGGGCGGCCGGCCGCGCTTGCCGGTCGGGCGCTGGCGGTCGCGGCGAGGAGGGGCGGGGCCACCGTAGCTGCCTTCGGGAAGCTCGAAACGCAGCGAGCCGCTGACCGGATTGGCCTCGGCGAGCCGCAGGGTCAGCCGCTGGCCGACGCGATAGGTTTCGCCGCTCTGCTCGCCGACCAGCTGCCGGGCGCCCTCGTCGTAGCGGAAATACTCCGTGCCGAGATCGCGGACGAACACTAGCCCGTCGCCGCCGAGGTCCTCGACCGTGGCGAAGAAGCCGAACGGCTGGACCCCCGTGATCCGGCATTCGACCAGCTGGCCGACCTGGTCGGAGAGGTAGGCGGCGACATAGCGGTCGATGGTGTCGCGCTCGGCCTCCATTGCGCGCCGCTCGAGCATCGAGATCTGCTCGCCGATCTGCTCGAAGCGCTCCTCCTCGCCGCGCGGCAGGCCGCCGTCGCCGAGCTTGTAGGCGTCGACTAGCGAGCGGTGGACGAGGAGGTCGGCGTAGCGCCGGATCGGTGAGGTGAAATGCGCATAGGTCGCGAGCGCCAGGCCGAAATGGCCGAGCCGCTCGGGTCCGTAGCGCGCCTGCATCTGGGTGCGCAGGAGCTGCTCCATGACCTCCTCGCGGCCGTCGCCGTCGCCGACCCGCTCGATGATCCGGTTGAAGGTGCCGGGCTTGATCACCTGGCCGAGCGCGAATTCGACCCCGAACGTCTTCAGATAGTCCTTGAGCGCGACCAGCTTCTCGCGGCTCGGCGCTTCGTGGACTCGGTACATGACCGGCGCCTTCTTCGCTTCGAGCGCCCGGGCGGCGGCGACATTGGCGGCGATCATATAATCCTCGACCAGCCGGTGGGCGTCGAGCCGCTCGCGCGGCGCGACAGACGTGATCCGTCCCTTTTCGTCGAGCACCACCTGCCGCTCGGGCAGGTCGAGCTCGAGCGGCTGCCGCTTGTCGCGCGCAGCCTGCAGCGCCCGCCAGCAGGCCCACAAGGGCTTGAGCGCGCGCTCGACCAGGTCGGTTGGAACCGGCCCTTCGATCTCGGGCATCGAACAGGTCGGAGAGCTGACTTCGATCCGTTCCTGGCTGGCCAAAT
>JBJMUB010000006.1:0-8720 GCA_045811385.1 Sphingomicrobium sp.
CGCAGCGCGTCCTTCTTTTTGTCGGCCCGAACCTCGACCAGGCGCTGCTCGATATTGATGTTCGCCGTCGCCGGCCGGGCAACCTCGACCCGCTTGGGGTCGGTGAGGAATTTCGCCGCGAGCTTCTGGATCGGCGGCGGCATCGTCGCCGAAAACAGCAGGGTCTGGCGGTTCGTGGGAAGCTTCGAGCAGATTTCCTCGATGTCCGGAATGAACCCCATGTCGAGCATCCGGTCGGCTTCGTCGATCACCAGCAGGTTGCAGTCGTTGAGCATGATCTTGCCGCGGCCGAACAGGTCCATCAGCCGGCCCGGCGTCGCGATCAGCACGTCGACGCCCTTTTCGAGCGCCTTGACCTGGTCGCCCATCTGCACGCCGCCCATCAGCAGCGCCATCGAGAGCGGGTGGTATTTGCCGTATTTCTCGAAATTCTCGGCGACCTGCATGGCCAGCTCGCGGGTCGGCTCGAGGATCAAAGAGCGCGGCATCCGGGCGCGGCTGCGCCCCTCGTGCAGGATGTCGATCATCGGCAGGACGAAGCCGGCGGTCTTGCCGGTCCCGGTCTGGGCGATTCCGACCAGGTCCTTGCCCATCAGGACGTTGGGGATTGCGGCGCGCTGGATCGGAGTCGGCTCGCCGTAGCCGCTGTCGGCGACCGAGCGGAGCAATTCGTCAGATAGGCCGAGATCGGCAAAAGTCATTCAGGTTCCGGAAGAAAAGGGGCGCAGCCCGTTCGGCACGCGGCGCGTGCGGCTATGCGGCCAATCGCGAAAAAGTCAATGTTTGAACTTGGGAATCAGCAGCCGGAAGCGCTCGATCGTGCAATTCCGGCCCATGCGCGACTGGACCGCGTCGCGCTTGGCGCAAATCTGCTGGTCGCGGCCGTATTGGAGATAGAAGCCGCCGTAGAAGTCGAGCGCCGGGCAATCGTCCTCGAACTGGGCGCGGACGCGGCTGCCGCCGGAGAGGATCAGGTCGACCTGTTCCGAGCCGGACAGCGAGGCGCGGCGGATCAGCCCCGCCGGAATGCATTTCGGGCCCTTCTTCTCGCGCCAGTCGACGTGCGGGACGAGGGGACGCGGCTGGACCGGGACGCGCAGGATCACCTCGTCCTGGACGACCAGCCGGGTCACCGTCGAATCCCCGGGCTGCCACGCGAACAGGCCGAGGATCAGCGGAATGACGTCCAGAGCTGTCGAAGTCAGCAAATCCCCACCATCTGTCGCCGGGCTTTGCAGTCAGGCGTTGAACAATCAATGAATTGTCCGCGGATGCGGTGGTCGCAGGGGGAGCGGGCGCGGCTTGCCTAAACTGCCTTTGCCCAATAGAGCGCCCGCCGAGTGCGGGCCGGCTCCGGCCAGCTGAACTATCCGCGCCTTGAGCCCGGGCCCCAGGAGAGAGAGTGCAATGGCGACTGCCGCGCCGAATCAGAACCTTCCGCTTTTCTACAATGCGATCGAACCGCTGAACGCGACGCAGCACGGCCAGATGAAAGTCCGCCAGATCGAAAAGTCGCCGGTCATCGCCAAGACCCACGCGATCCCGGTCACGGTCGACGAGTTCGGGCTGGTCCAGCGCAACTACCCGATCGTCTTCTCGATCGGCGACAGTCCGATCCCGATCGCGCTGATGGGATTGAACGAGGGCGTCAACGTGTTCCTCGACGACGACGGCCGGCCGGTCGACGCCAACCTCTACATCCCGGCCTACATCCGCCGTTATCCGTTCCTGCTCGCCCGGCTCAATCCGGAGAGCGACGAGCTGTCGCTGTGCTTCGACCCGACCTCGGAAGCGGTCGGCGCGTTCGACGAGGGCCAGCCGCTGTTCGAGGGCGAAGGCCCGAGCGACGCGACCAAGGCGATCCTCGAATTCTGCGAGCAGTTCGAGACCGCCGGTCAGCGCACCGCGGCGTTCATGGAGGACGTCAAGAAGTCCGGCCTGCTGATGGACGGCGAAGTCGCGATCCAGCCCGAGGGCTACGAGCAGCCGTTCATCTACCGCGGCTTCCAGATGATCGACGAAGAGAAATTGCGCGAGCTGCGCGGTGACGAGCTGAGGAAGATGAACCAGAACGGCATGCTGCCGCTGCTCTATGCCCATTTGTTCTCGCTGAGCCAGATGCGCGAAGTGTTCGCCCGCCAGCTCGGCCAGGGCAAGGCCCCGCAGCAGGTTCCGCAGCCGGCCCCGGCGATGGTCTAGAAGGTCGTGGACGGCCCGTCCCGGGCCGCCCACTTTCCTGCAATCACCGCCTCGCGGTGTACGTGACCTTCGAGCCGTCTTCCTTGTTTTCGTAAACCCCGTGACCGACTCCGCTCGAATCGACGGAGAAGTTGAAGACGCCGACGACTTTGCCGCCGCGTTTGTCCGTCTCCACGAAGCTGTTGTCCCCGGTCTTCTTCACGGCGGCGGTGGTGCCGGCGTCGTCGCCCTTGATCGGAACGTCAGGCCCATCGAATTTGGCGGCGTAGCTCTGGCCGGTCCCGCTGGTCGAATGCAGCGTGTCGCCATCGACCTTGTAAGTGAAGGTCAGGGCGGCCGCGTTGAAGTCCTGCAGCTTCGACGGCTTCCATTGCCCGGAGATCGCGTGCGCGCCCGCGGGCGCGGCGCCGACCCTGGTTTCGACGAAAGTGCCGGTGGCGGTCGTCGACCCCGACGTGTCGGTGAACGATCCGGTCAAGGTGTTGCCGTCCGGAGAGACGGACACCTTGGTCTCGCCCATCGGCTTGGCGCCCTTCTTGCTGGCCCGGACGATCGTGTGATCGTCGACCACTTTCACCGACAGGCTGTCGGCGTAAGGCGCGGTGATCGGGTGGAAGGCTCCGTCCGCGGGGACGGTCACCGCCGGGACGCACGACTTGCACGAATACTGGCCGGCCTGAAGCAGCATTTCATCGGGCTTCTGATCGAACTGGACGCTGTCCACATCCGCCTTCCAGGTGCCGTCGATGGCCGCGGCCTTGGCCTCCGGCGCGGCTTGATTGCAGGCCGCAAGCGCAAGCAGTGATGCGGCGGCCAGCGCCGCCGGGATGGTCCTGTACATGAGCTTTCCCCCATAATGCGTCACAACCCGTCAGGATCGGCGGATCGCATCTGAACGCCGTCGCGCAGCAGGTCGTCGGGCAACGGCTCGCCAGAACGGCAAGCTAGACAACTTTAAACGCCGGTTAGCAATCGATTAAACAGAAGTTTAACGCAGCGCCTGGAGCCATTGGCCGCGGTTCACTCCGCGGCGGTCGCGAAGTGGCGGCCGAGCAGGCTCTCGCCGAGCCGCACGGCCAGCGTTTCGAGGAAGCGTGCGGCGCGGTCGAAGCCGGGGCCCGGCGCGCCGAGCGCCGGATCGAGATAGCAGCGGCGGTCGAGCTCGATCTGCAGCGCGTGGACGCCGCGCGCCGGGTGGCCATGCCGAGCGATCACATGGCCGCCGGCGAACGGGTCGTTGAGCCCGGCCGAATAGCCGCAGCCGGCGGCGATGCGCACCGCCTCGAGGCTGACCCACGGGTCGGCGCTGCGGCCGCGGCAGTCGCCGATCACGACCTGGGCGACGCCGCGCGGCGGCGGCGGCATCGAATGGCAGTCGAGCAGGACCGCCGCCCCGAAGCGCTCGACGAGCGCGGCCAGCGCCGCCGCGACTGCGCGGTGATAGGGCCGGTGCGCCTGGTCGAGCCGGTCGCTCAACTGCTTCGCGCTGACCGGCCGGCGCCACAGGAAGCCGTGATTGGGCGTGCGCGCGGGGATGATGCCGAGGCCGCCGCGGGCGCGGACGCTGAGCGACGAACGGCGCGCTCCCTCGACCACCGCCGGGTCGATCTCGTCCTCGGCGCGGTTGCAGTCGATCGCTGCGCGGGGCGCCCGGGCGACCACTGCGCCGATGCCGCGGCGAAGCGCTCGCCACGCCAGCCGGTCGACCAGCGGATCCTCGAGCGGAACCAGGGTCGCGCGTCCGCCCGCGGCGAGCTCGACCAGCCACTCGGGATAGTCGCGGCCCGAATGCGGCACCGACAGCAGCACCGGCAGGTCGCCGCGCGGCTGGTGGACGAGGGGAGGGGCGAGCGGGGTCACGGTTAATTTCCGTGCCAAATTAAGACGGACATGAGGGCCCTGCAACGCGCGAAACGTTCATTCGCTTCTGGCAAAAGTCGAATGTTCAGCGCATAGTCCAAAGGCGATGGCGAGAATCCTTCTGGCAGAAGACGATCGGTCGATGCGCGAATATCTGCAGCGCGCGCTGCAGCGCGTCGGCTACGAGGTGTCAGCGGTCGGCTGCGGCACCGAGGCGATGCCGCTGCTCGAAACCGAGCAGTTCGACCTCCTCCTGACCGACATCGTGATGCCCGAGATGGACGGCATCGAGCTCGCCCAGAAAGCGAGCGCGATCGACCCCAACATCCGGGTGATGTTCATCACCGGCTTCGCCGCCGTGGCCTTGCAGGGCGGGCGCACGGCGCCGGAGGCCAAGCTGCTGTCCAAGCCGTTCCATTTGAAGGATCTGGTGCTCGAGGTCGACCGCATCTTCCAGACCGAGGACCAGCACGGGCGGCTCTAGGGGTTTCGGCCACGCTAGTCGGAAGTCGCGAAGCGCTGGAGTGCGGCGCCGACTTCGCGGATGATCGTCTCGCGGTCGAGCGCTGCGGCCGGGGGTAGCTTGAGGACGTAGCGCGTGAGCGCGAGCCCGAGCAGCTGCGAGGAGATCAAGGCGGCTCTCTGCTCGACCTTGTCGTCGGGGCGAACGGCGGCGATCGCCGGCACGACTTGAGCTGCGAAGATCTGGCGGAGCTTCCGGGCAGCCGCTTCATTGGACGCGGCCGATCGCAGCAGGATCGGCATCCCGCTGTCCTCCCCCTCCCAAATCGCCAGGAAGCGGCGGATCAGCGTGTCCCCGATCTGACCGGGATCGACATCTCCCAAGGGCGGCAGCTCGAGACGCGGCTCGGCAACTCTCGCGAACAGGCTCTCCTTGTTCTTGAAGTAGCGAATGACCAGCGCCGGATCGGTGCCCGCCTCCGCGGCAATGTCGCGAATCGTGGTCGAGTCGTAGCCGCGCTCGCGAAACTGACGGCTGGCCGCGGACTCGATCGCGGCCCTGGTTCGCTCGGATTTGGCTGTGGTTCCCCTCGGCATCCGATCTATTTGCCAACATCTGTTGACAAATGCAACCGTGCACCATAATTCAACACTCGTTGACATTATTGGAGCCGGCAGATGACGAAATTCGATACGGACGTTCTGATCGTTGGTGCCGGCCCCACCGGGCTTGCGCTCGCGACCCGCCTGCAGATGGCGGGAGTCGACCACGTGCTGCTCGACGCTCAGCCGCAGGGCAGCAACACATCGCGCGCCGCGGTGGTCCATGCGCACACGCTGGAGATGCTCGAAGTGATCGGAGTCGTCGACCAGCTCAAGGCGGAAGGATTGCGGCTCGGCAAGTTCACCGTGCGCGACCGGGATTCGGCGCTGCTCGAGCTCGATTTCGACTGGCTGCCGTCGGCCTATCCGTACACGTTGATGATCCCGCAGAATCGGACCGAGGCGATCCTGACGGCGCGGCTGCTGGAGCTCGGCGGATCGATCCAGCGCGAGCACCGCGTCCTCCGCGTTTCGCAGGACGGCGACGGCGTCACCGTCACGGTCCAGTGCCCGACCGGCGAGCGCTCCATTCGCTCGCGCTATGTGGTCGGAGCGGACGGAATGCACAGCATCGTCCGCCAGTCGGCCGCGATCGAGTTCGAAGGCGCGACCTACGGGGAATCGTTCGTCCTTGCCGACGTGCGGATGGATTGGCCGCTGGGTCGCGACGAAGTGTCGCTGCTGTTCTCGCCCGACGGCCTGGTCGTGGTTGCGCCGCTGCCCGACGGCAGCACGCGCATCGTCGCGACGGTCGAGACGGCGCCGGAGCATCCCTCGATCGAGTTCATCCAGCAGCTGCTTGACGCGCGGGGCCCGATCTCCGGAACCGCGAAGGTCCACAGCTTGACATGGAGCACGCGCTTTCGCGTCCATCACCGCCTGGCCTCGACGTATCGCCATGCGCGCCTCGTCGTGATGGGCGATGCCGCGCATGTGCACAGCCCCGCCGGCGGCCAGGGAATGAACACGGGACTGGTCGACGCGATGGTGCTTGGGCAGGCACTGACCGAGGCCGTGCATAATGGCCGGGATGCAGCGCTCGACCGCTACGCTGAAGTGCGGCGTCCGGCGGCGAAGCAGGTGCTCGCGCTGGCGTCCCGCCTGACTCGGCTGGCAGTGGTCCGGTCCCCGGTGCTGCGCCGGCTGCGCAACGCGATGTTGCGGGTGCTGAACGCGATCGGCCCCTTCAAACGGCGTTTGTCGCTCGACCTGTCCGGCATCAGCCGCCGCAGCCGTTCGGTCCTGAACGCTTTAGACGGCTCGGGCGACCGATCGCGCATGTCGGCGGTGTTGGAGGCAGTCACAGCGGAGATTGATGCGAACCCCAAACGGGTTGCGCGAGCGCCAAGCGCACCCTAGTTAGCCGCCCGAGTGGGCGTGTAGCTCAGTGGTAGAGCACTGTGTTGACATCGCAGGGGTCGCAAGTTCAATCCTTGCCACGCCCACCATTTTTTCCTTCCGGATGAACCGGTTGCCTAGTGCGGCGATTGCGCCGCGCCGGTGACGACCGGCTGGCCTTCGGTGACGCGCAGGTCGGCCGGCCGGCGGTCGCGCCGAGCGTCGTCCAGCTCCCATTCCTGAGCGCTCTTGCATTGCCGGCCGCGGCGGATTCGGCTGCCGACCTCGCGCTCGCTCGACCGGCAGATGAGCCTGGCCGCGGGCGGAGCCTGCGGCGCGGCTCCGGGCGGCGCTGCGGCCAAGGCGATGAGCAGAGCGGCAAACGGCATTGGCGCCCCCCAGTGCCACCGACAGTCCGCCCGGCAGCAGCGAAAGTCAACGCGGCGGAGCGCGGGCCGACGGTGCGATCTACGGACGGCCGCACCGCCCGAACGGCACGACGGGACACGGAACGTTCGACGGCGCGGAATCGTTCGCGTGACAGAGCGCGAACCAACTCGGGAGAAGCATCATGAGCGCGAGCGGCCTCGACGTGTTCGACCGGACGGTCGAAACCACGCATGTCTGGCTGAACGAGATCTGCGACGAGATCGGGCCCGACAAGCAGCTCGCCTGGAAGGTGCTGTCGACCGTGCTGCACAAGCTGCGCGACCGGCTGACGATCAACCTCGCGGCGCATTTGGGAGCGCAGCTGCCGCTGCTGATCCGCGGCGTCTATTACGACCAGTTCGAGCCGGGCAAGATGCCGAGCGGCTTCCGCAGCCGCGAGGAGTTCGTCGCCGACGTCGCCAAATGGCTCAGCGACAGCCGGCCGGTCGATCCGGAAAAAGCCGTCCGGGCGGTGTTCGGAGTGCTGTCGCGGCACATATCCGAAGGCCAGTGCCACAAGGTTCGCGACTCCTTGCCCAAGGGGTTGCGGCAGATGTGGGATTCGGGGTCGACGTCGCACGAGCATGAAGCGGCGCGGGCGCGGCACGACGAACGGCAACCGCCCGAGCGCCGCGACGACCCCCGCGAGGAGCGCACCGACGAGCCCCTGATCCTGACCGAGGCCCAGGCGGTCTAGGCCGCCGGCAGGGCACTCGCCTTACAGGCACGCCTCGAGATAGGGCTGGTCGAAGCCGTATTGCTTGGCCTTTTCGAGCGTGTACGGCCTGAGGCCCATCGAGCGATATTCGCCGAGGATCTTGCCGTCGGCGGTCTCGTCGAGATATTCGAACTTGAACAGCTCCTGGGTGACGATCACGTCGCCTTCCATGCCGATCACCTCGGTGACGTTGGTGGTGCGGCGCGAGCCGTCGCGCAGGCGCTTGACCTGGACGATGAGGTCGACCGAGTCGGCGATCTGGCGGCTGATCGCCTCCTTCGGGATCTTGATGTCCGACATCATCACCATGTTCTCCATACGCGCGAGGCACTCGCGCGGGGAGTTGGAGTGGAGCGTGGCCATCGAGCCGTCGTGGCCCGTGTTCATCGCCGCCAGCAGGTCGAAACACTCCTGGCCGCGGATCTCGCCGAGGATGATGCGGTCGGGGCGCATGCGCAGCGCGTTGATGACGAGGTCGCGGATGCTGATCGCGCCCTGGCCTTCGAGGTTCGCCGGGCGGGTTTCGAGCGGCAGCCAGTGCGGCTGCTGAAGCCGAAGCTCGGCCGCGTCCTCGATGGTAATCACGCGCTCGCCCGGGTCGATCATCTTCGATAGGGCATTGAGCATGGTCGTCTTACCCGAACCGGTACCGCCCGAGATGACGACGTTCATGCGGCTGGCGCCGGCGATCTTGAGCACCGTCGCCATCTTCTCCGACATCGAGCCGAAGCCCTTCATCATATCGAGCGTGATCGGCTTCTCGGAGAATTTACGAATGGAGATGGCCGTGCCGCGAAGCGACAGCGGCGGGATGATGACGTTCACGCGGCTGCCGTCCTGGAGACGGGCGTCGCAGAGCGGTGAGGTCTGGTCGATGCGCCGGCCGACCTTGTTCACGATGCGCTGGGCAATCTGGAACAGATGCTCTTCGTCGCGGAACTGGATCTGCGCGATCTCGAGCTTGCCCTTGCGCTCGACGTAAGTCTGCTCGGGGCCGTTGACCATGATGTCGCTGACCGCAGGGTCGGCGAGAAGTTCTTCGAGCGGACCGAGTCCGAGCAGTTCGTCGACGAGGACCTTCTCAAGCGCGAACTGCTCGCGGCGGTTGAGC
>JBJMUB010000007.1:0-27620 GCA_045811385.1 Sphingomicrobium sp.
GGAGGAAACGGGCCAGCGTTTCTCCGATCCGGTCCTTGTTCCTCGGGATGATTGCGGTGTGCGGGATCGGCACTCCGAGCGGATGCCGGAACAGCGCAGTGACGGCGAACCAGTCGGCAAGCCCGCCGACCATTGCCGCCCCCGCAAAGGACTTCAGATAACCAAGGCCCGGATATTGGAGCTCAAAGGCGCGGGCTGCAAAGAACACCGCCGCCATTACGACCAATAGTCCCGTAGCGACGACCTTCATGCCCTGCGCGCCGGGCTGCGCGGGGTTGAAGCGGGACAGAGCGCCGTTGGTCATCGCTCTCATGCCGGCTCAATAAACGAGCCGGCGCTCAGGTTCACAAGCCCCGGCGTGTCACTCCGCCGGAACAGGCGTGCCGGCAGCATGCGCATCGCTGCCAATCAGCTTGTGGAACAGCTTGCCGATGCGGCTTTCGATCGAGATGGCGATCGAGAAGTAGGCCGGAACCAGCACTAGCGTGAGAAGCGTCGAGAAAATGAGGCCTCCGATCACGGTGATGCCCATTGGCGCGCGCCAGCTATTGTCGCCGCTGATCGACACCGCCGTCGGGAGCATGCCCGCGACCATCGCGACCGTCGTCATGACGATTGGCTGCGCGCGCTTGTGGCCCGCTTCCCAGATCGCCGCGTTCTTCGCCATTCCGTGGTTCATCATCTCGACCGCGAAGTCGACCAGCAGGATCGAGTTCTTGGCGACGATGCCGAAGAGCATCAGGATGCCGATGAGCACGAACAGTGAGATCGGCTGGCCGGCGATGTGCAGGGCGATCGCCGCCCCAAGCGGAGCAAGGACCAGCGAGCCCATGTTCACGAATGGCGCGAGGAAGCGACGGTAGAGCAGCACGAGCACTGCGAAGACGAGCAGCACGCCTGAGATCAAGGCGACGGCGAAATTGAAGAGCAGCTCCGACTGCCACTTCTGGTTGCCGAGGTTCATCTTCTGAACGCCCTGCGGGAGGTTCTTGACCGACGGGAGCAGGTTCACCTTTGCCCACACGTCGCCTTCGACGACGCCTGGCGCGAGGTCGGCGCCGATCGCAAGCCGGCGGAGCTGGTTCGAGCGCTGGATCGTCGTCGGACCGGAGCCAAAGCCGATCTCGGCAACCGACTTGAGCGGCACCGAGCCTCCGCTGGAGGTCGGCACCGGCAGGTTCTCGAGCGTACCAAGGTCCCGCCGAGCGTTCTCGGAGAGCGACACCTGGATCGGTACCTGTCGGTCGGACAGCGAGAATTTCGCGCTGTTCTGCTCGATGTCGCCAAGCGTCGCGATCCGGATCGTCTGGCTGAGCGCCGCAGTCGTGACGCCGAGGTCCGCCGCGAGATCGAACCGCGGTTTGATGGTGATTTCAGGCTGCGCGAGCTGGCTGCCGACGCGCGGCGCCCTCAAGCCCGGAACCGTCTCCATCTCCTTGGCGATCCGGTTGGCGACAGCGGTGAGCTGCACGGGGTCATCGCCCCCGAGATAGAGCATGATGTCGCGCTGGTCGGCATCGGGGCCGCCGCCGTTCTGGCTCATGAAGCTGACCCGCGCGTCCGGGAACGCGGAGAGCGTCGGCGAGAGCTGCCGCTCGAACTCCGTGCTGGTGAGCTCACGGTTCTTCTTGAGGACGATGTTGACGCGGCCTGTGCCGACGTTGACGCGCTCGAAAACGCGCTCGACCGTCGGATCCTTTTGCACGAGCGCCGCCACGCGGTCGGTTGCGGCCTCGGTCTGCTTGAGCGTGCTGCCCGGGGGCAGCGTGATGTTCACCCGCGAATAGTCCGAGTTCTGAGGCGGGAAGAACGACATCGACAGCGTGCCGAACAGGATCACGCTGAGGAGCAGCGTGCCAAAGCCCGCTGCGACCATTGCAAGCCGATGGTCATGCATGCGCGCGTTCCAGCGTGCCGACATGATGCCGTGCCACTCGGCGAAACGGCCGCGGCCAAGCAGCTGGACGAGGAATGAAACGAGCTTGGCGGCGCCATAGGTTGCAGCGGCGGCGACGAGGACGGCAATTGTGAAGCCGATCGCGCCAGGGACACCGAGCTTGCCGAGCGGCATCATTACTGCGCCGGTGACGGCGAAGAAGACCGCGATGACGGGCAGAAGCAGAAGGGCTCCGAGCGCGTAATAAGCGATGCTCCGGGCCGGCCTGGGCAGCTTGGCGAGGAGCGCATTCGCGCGGGAGGTGTCGAGGCTCCAGTTGAGAACCTTGAGGTAGAAATCCATCCACTTCCATGCCGCGTGCGGCTGCGCACCGTGCGAGCGAAGGAAGTAGGCGGCGATCAGCGGCGTGATCATGCGCGCGACGAACAGGCTCATCAGCACCGAGAGGACGACGGTAAAGCCGAACGCCTTGAAGTACTGGCCCGCGATCCCCGGCATCAGCGCGACCGGGAAGAAAACTGCGACGATCGCCATCGTCGTCGCGAGCACGGCAAGACCGATCTCGTCGGCGGCGTCGAGCGAGGCCTGATAGGCCGATTTGCCCATGCGCATGTGCCGAACGATGTTCTCGATCTCCACGATCGCGTCATCGACGAGAACGCCTGCGACGAGACCCATGGCCATCGTCGACATGAAGTTCATGGTGATGCCCATCATGCTCATGAACCAGAATGCCGGGATCGCGGAGAGCGGAATGGCGAGCGCAGAGATGGCGGTGGCGCGGATGTCGCGAAGGAAGATGAGGACGACGAGAACCGCGAGCACGGCGCCTTCGATCAGGCCCTCCATCGCCGAGCGGTATTGCGACTTGGTATAATCGACGGTGTTGAAGACCTCCGAGAAGTGGACCTTCGGGTTCTCCTTCTCGAGCTTCTTCAGTTCCTTCCAGCTATTGTCGTAGGCCGTCACCTCGGACGAGCCCTTCGCGCGCTGGATCATGAAGGTCACCACCTGGCGGCCGTTCATCTTGGCGATCGAGCGCTGCTCGGAATTGCTGTCCTTCACCTCGCCGAGATCGGCAAGCTTCACGAACCGTCCACCGGGAAGCGAGATCTGGGTCTGCGAGAGCTCGTACGCGTCCTGCGCGTTGCCGAGCACTCGGACCGACTGCTCGGATCCGGCAACCTCGGCCCGTCCGCCGGCGCCGTTCATGTTGCTTTGGCGAAGCTGCAGGTTGACCTGCGCCGCGGTGATGCCCTGCGACTGCAGAGCCGCGGGGTTGAGGATGACGCGGATGTTGCGGTTCACGCCGCCGACCCGGGAGACGGCGGCGACGCCCTCGAGGCCCAAGAGCCGCTTGGCGACCGTATTGTCGATGTACCAGCTGAGCTGCTCCAGCGTCATGTCGGTGGTCTGGGCGCCGATATAGGAGAAAGGCTCGTCCTCGGCGTCCACGCGCTGGACCTGCGGCTCCAGGATCCCGTCGGGAAGATTGCTGCGGATCTGCGAGACGACGTTGCGAACGTCGTTGACCGCGCGGTCGGTCGGCGTGCCGAGCTGGAACTGCACGAAGGTCGTGCTGTTGCCTTCGACGACCGTGCTGCTGATCTCCTCGACGCCGGTGATGCCGCGCACCGCGGATTCGATCCGCTGCGTGACCTGCGTCTCCATTTCGCCCGGTGCTGCACCAGGCTGGGATACGGAGACGATCGCGGCCGGGAAATCGATGTCCGGCGCGTTATTCACCTGCATGCGGGCGAACGCGATGATTCCCGCGAGCATCAGCCCGACGAACAGCACGATGGGGCCAACCGGGTTGCGGATGCACCAGGACGAGATGTTGCGGAAATTCATGGGTTTACTGCTTTCGTTTTCGTCTTGAGCCTCAGCGTGCCGCCTGCCGCCTCGGATTTACCTTCTGTCCCGGATTGAGGAACGGACCGGCCGAAAGCACGACCGCCTCGCTGCCGGAAAGGCCGGTGGCAACCGTGACGCCGCTGTCCTCAACGGTGCCGATCTTGATGTCGCGCCGTTCGACTTCGTTCTTGCCGTTGATGATGTAGACGTAATTGCCCTTGTCGTCGCTCAGCACCGCGCTCTGCGGCAGGAGCGGCGCTGTGGTGGTGCCCGCCGTGATTCGCGCCTCGGCAAAGCCGCCAGGACGCATTCCGGGATCGTAGGGGACGGAAATGCGCACTTCGCCGAGCCGCGATTGCGGGTCGATCACGGGCGCAACCTGCCAGACCGTGCCGGTCACGCTGTTGCCGGCACCGACGGGGGTGACCTGCGTGGGCATGCCGACGTGGATGCTGCGGAGATCCTGCTGCGAAAGCTGCGCGCGCATTTCCATCTGGCCGCCTTCGGCAAGGCGGAACAGCGCGCCCGAGCCGGGGCTCACGATCTGACCAACCTCGACGCTGCGCGAGAGGATGAGCCCACCGGCCGGAGCCAGTACGTTCAGCTGGCCGATCTGCGCTCGCGTGGCGCTGAGCTGCGCCTGAGCGACGCGGACCTGCGCGTTTGCGGCGTCGCGAGCCGCTTTCTTCGAATCGATTTCGGCCTTGGACACGAAGCCACGGCCCTGGAGCGCGACGGCGCGCTCGTAGTTGTTCTGGGCAAGCACAGCATTCGCGCGGGCCGCCTCGACCTGGGCAGCAAGCTGCGCCGCTTGCTCGACCTGCACCGACCGGTCGACCACCGCAAGAACCTGTCCCGCATGGACCCAGCTGCCGGCATCCACGAGGACGCGGACGACGCGGCCGCCCGTTCCCGCAATGCCGATCGGCTGGTCGCGCTTGGCGCCGAGGGGTCCGCTGGCGGCGATCACGCGCCCAACCTGGCTGCGACCCGGGACGACGACGGTGACGCTTGGAACCTGGCCCGAGCCTGCAGCCGTCTGCGCCGGCTTGTCGGAGCCGCCGCGAGCGAAGAACACGACCAATGCTCCAACGAGCAGGGCCGCGGCAACCGCAGCCGCGATGATCAACTGGCGACGCCGCCGCGAGCGATCCACCACTACGAGCGTGTCGGACGAGTGAATCGACGTTTCCCTGTTCATGCTATCCATACCTGTGACGAATCTCTGGTGCCCTACCCGGCCACTGTATTAGCCGAATAACTCACCGCGCGCAACAGAGGCTGCGCAAACATGCGGTGCTAGTGCTTTTCGACCAACGGTGGCACCAGCGTCGCAAGCGCGCGTTGGCACGGCTGCTGTGAAGGCTGGTTGAACAACAATAGAGCAAGGGACCGGAAAGGGGAAGCCAGTGGAACAATACGGGATCATAGGCTGGATCGTGATCGGCGGCATCGCGGGAGCGATCGCCAAGTTCCTGATGCCCGGAAGGGACCCGGGCGGGTGCATCATCACGATCTTGCTTGGCATTGCCGGTGCGCTGGTGGCCGGATGGATCGGTCATGCGGTCGGCTGGTACGAGACGGGCGAGGGCGCGGGGTTCGTCGCTGCCATCGTCGGCGCATTCCTGCTGCTTCTGATCTACCGGATAGTCGCCGGACGCCGCGCTTAACCGGGACTGCCACGCTTGTTCAGGAAGCGTCCATGGCCCGAGCGGCAACCGTTCGGGTAATGAAACGAACTTCCAGGGGGACGCTGAAAATGAAGACCGCCCTAATCGCGGCGCTGACGCTTGGCGCTCTTGCCCTGCCGTCGCGAGGACAAGCGCAGCAGGCATCGATAACCCAGTCGATCGCGGGAACGCGCCTCGACATCAATGCAACCGGCGAGGTGACGCGCGTTCCCGATGTGGCGATCATCTCCGCCGGCGTCGTGTCGCGATCCGCAACGGCCTCGGCCGCGCTTCAGGATGCTGCCGATCGCATGCAGCGCGTGATCGCCGCGCTCAAGCGAGCAGGTATCGAGGACCGGGATATCCAGACGAGCAGCGTCAATCTCAGTCCCGAATATCGATACGAGAACAACCAGCCGCCGCAGCTCGTGGGCTATTCCGCGACGAACACCCTTAGCATCCGCTTCAGGGACATTCGAAACTCCGGGCGCATCCTCGATGCGCTGGTTGCTCAGGGCGCCAACCAGATCAACGGCCCAAGCCTCACCGTCGACAAACCCGAAGCTGCGCTTGACGAGGCGCGTGCGAAGGCGATCGCGACGGGGAGGGCCCGCGCCGAACTCTATGCGCGCTCGCTGGGGATGCGCGTCGTGCGCGTTGTCTCGGTCAATGAAAGTGGTGGAAGCTACCCGGTGCCGCAGCAGATTCCGATGTACGAGGCCCGCGCCGCAAATGCCGCCGCCACGAGGATCGAGCCGGGCGAGCAGAAGCTGCAGGTCAGCCTCGCGATTACCTTCGAGCTCCAGTGACGGCTTAAGAAAGAGGCCGCGCGGACGGTGCCGCGCGGCCTCGCTTTGACGAATTATTGGTGCGTCTAGCGGACGGTTCCCCGGCGGACCAGGTTGACGATCGCAAGCAGGATCACCGCGCCAATCAGCGAATAAAGGAATGTCTCGATCGAGATGCCGTTGTTCAAGGACGTGCCGCCACCGAACAGCAGGCCCGCGATCACGGCGCCCACGATGCCGACGACGATGTTGAGGATGATCCCCTGCTGAGCGTCGGTCCGCATGATCAGGCTCGCAAGCCAGCCGCAAATACCGCCGACGATTAGCCAGATGATAATACCCATCAGCCTTCCCTCCTATTTTTCGGCCGCCTCAGGCATTGGCCGGCCGTTCCGGCACCACAGACGCGTGATGCGGAACGATTGTTCCGCAAACGGAAGGGTTCGTCCAGAAATTTGGTTAATCGGCGGGAGGTAAAAGGGAACTCGCGAGCAGCCTCATCGGGCCCTTTGCCTGGACACCTTCGCTTAACCGTTTCGCCCTAGGCTCGCTTCGACAATGCGGGTTTTAGGGACCATCGCCGATGAGTGCTAATCGCGGCGGCGCTGCGCAGCATCCGCATTTCGTGTCAATTCCGGACCCGCAGAACGTGCAGGGCGTGCGCTCCTACAGCGAACCGGAAGAGCCGCACCCGCTGCAGGTCACGTTCCTCGAAGCGGAAGGCGAGCGGGCCTGGATCGAAGAAATCCGTGGCCTGCTGTCGGGTGGACGCGCTGACGAGGCCGATGCGCGGCTATCGGCCGAGATTGCCGGATTCGACGGCGCACTTGCGCGCCTGTGCAGGGCGACGGCGGCCGCCGATGTCGCGCTCGAAGGCTTTGAGGATCTCCTTCCGATTCTTGCCGAATGGGAAGGTCCACCGGTTACGGCAATCACGCTCGGCCTCACCAACCCGCCCGACCTCGTCTTTGAAGCGGGCCGCAGCCAGGAGCCAGACTTGCTGCTCGGTCTCTATTCGGACGAGGCGTTCCCCTTCAGCAAGGCGAGCGAGACCGAAATCCTCGCCGAGTGCGGAAAGGAGCTGCCGGCCTGGGTTGGCGCTGAAGAGGATGTCGAATTCTATTGCACGATGTCCGGGCTTGCCGAGCTCAACACGGCGATCATCCATTGCAAGCACCGGCGCTTCCTTCGCGACGGGCGCGACGGCGTCCAGGGTCGGGCACCTGGGGGCTATGTCGAGTTCGTGCTCGCAAGCTGGCTCTTGGCAACACGGTTCCTGCAGGCGGCGCGCCGCGTCGTAACGGGCCAGGATCTGCCCACCGGATGCCGGCTCATCGTTGGGACCGTCGACGTGAACGCCGACTTCCTGACCATCCTTGGAAACAAGGGGTCAGGCGCTGCTGTTACGAATGCGGCGCCCGTTTCTGAGCCGGCTTTCGCGCCGCTCACGGTCAAGCCCTGGGTCCCGCGTGAAGATCCGACTGCGGATGCGCCTGCAAGCGGGCCGACGATTCGCCAGCGCATCACCCTCGTTGAGCCCGAAGTGCCCGCAAAACCCGGCGCCGGGTTCCTTGCCAGGTTGTTCAGCCGACTTCGTCGCCGCTGAACAAGGGCGGGGCCACGCGAGCGCCGCGACCCTGTTGCGGCCGCTCGAAGGGAGAGCTTTCAGATCGAAGTAGAAGGAATGAAACGAAGAATGGGCGGCACGAATGCCGCCCCCGAGAAATCGACTAGTAGCGCTGCTGGCGCTCGTACTGGTCGCGATACTGTTTGATCCGCGTGACGCGCAGGCCCGGCATGCCGCTGCGATCGACCGCGCGCTGCCAGCTGGTGAACTCCTCGAGGCTCAGCGAATAACGCTGGCACGCCTCGTCGACGGTCAGAAGCCCGCCCGAAACGGCGGCGACCACCTCCGCCTTGCGCCGAACCACCCAACGGGTGGTCTGTGGCGGCGGCAGGCTGTCGAGAGTCAGCGGCTCGCCGAGCGGGCCGATAACCTGAGCTGGACGGATCTTCTGGTTCTCAAGCATTCCTGGTTAAACCTGCTTAATCATCGTCGATGCGTTCACTTTAGCCGCGCGCCATTGAAAAGATTGTGAAACGCGGTGGTTAATTCGGCACTCAATCAATCTTACGATCCCTTAACTCTCTCGCTTCGGCGGCGAAGGTTCCGCCGAGCCGTTGCACTGCATCCGCCCAGCCCTCGCTTGCCGAGAGGTAACAGGCGATTGCCTCGTGGCGGTCGCGCTCGGCATCGTCGTTCGCATCGCCAACCAGCGACAGCAGCTCGGCGACGGTCAGCGGCCGATCCGCGGCAGCCCAAAATTCCGCCTCGTGACGCGCCAAAGCCATGCCCCTGAAGTTTTCGACTTGCGGTTTCTCTAGCCGTCAGGAGTGAAATTCGGGTAAAGACCCCGGCCGATGTCCCCCAGTTTCGATCTCGTCCGGCCCGCGAGGGACGCAAGAATCGTCGTCGCCATGTCCGGCGGCGTCGACAGCTCGGTCACCGCCGCGCTTGCC
Source organism: Sphingomicrobium sp. (assembly GCA_045811385.1). Lineage (GTDB taxonomy): Bacteria > Pseudomonadota > Alphaproteobacteria > Sphingomonadales > Sphingomonadaceae > Sphingomicrobium. Next base: position 8,733 of record JBJMUB010000007.1, read on the forward strand.
GCCCAGACCGGGGCCGAGGTCATCGGGGTGACGCTCCAGCTCTACGACCATGGCGAGGCCGCGCGCCGATCGGGCGCGTGCTGTGCCGGCCAGGACATTTACGACGCCAGGATGGTCGCCGACCGGCTCGGCATCGCCCATTATGTGCTCGATTATGAAAGCCGCTTCCGCTCCGGAGTGATCGACCGGTTCGTCGACGAATATGCCAGCGGCCGAACGCCGGTCCCCTGTTCGCTGTGCAATCAGGGCGTTAAGTTCACCGATCTCATCGCCTTCGCGCGCGAGCTCGGCGCGGATTGCCTCGCCACCGGCCACTATGTGCGGCGGATCGTCGGCCACGGCCGGGCCGAGCTTCACAAGGGCGCCGACCCGCGCCGCGACCAGAGCTATTTCCTCTACGGCACGACCCGCGAGCAGCTCGATTTCCTGCGCTTTCCGCTCGGCGACCTGCCCAAGCCCGAGGTTCGGCGGCTCGCGGCCGAACTCGGGCTGGAGGTCGCGGCCAAGCCCGACAGCCAGGACATCTGCTTCGTTCCCGACGGCGATTATGCGGGATTGGTCAAGCGCATCCGTCCGGAAACCGAAGCGCCTGGTGAGATCGTCGATCTCGCCGGCCGAGTGTTGGGGCAGCATCGCGGAGTCGTTCATTTCACCGTCGGGCAACGGCGCGGGATCGAAATCGGCGGGCAGAACGAGCCGCTCTATGTCGTCCGGATCGATCCCGAGGAGCGGCGGCTGGTCGTCGGTCCCCGGCGCGCCCTCGCGGTCGAAGCGATGCGGGTCAGCGACTGGAACTGGATCGCGGAAGACCAAAGCGAGATTTGCGTGAAGGTCCGTTCGCTCGCCCCGGCGGTACCCGCGACGGTCGACGGCGAATGGATTCGCTTCGCCCAGCCGGAATTCGGCGTTGCTCCGGGCCAGGCCGCGGTCGCCTTTGACGGCAGCCGCTTGCTGGGCGGCGGATGGATTGCCGAAACCGCCGCGGCAGAGATGAGCAGCCTGGATGCCGCCGCCGCCTAGCGCGGGGATTTTGCTGTTCCGTCAGCGCGCGCACCGGCTCGAGGTGCTGCTCGTCAAACCCGGCGGGCCGTTCTGGCGGAACAAGGACGTGGGCGCGTGGATGATCCCGAAGGGCATGGTCGAGCCCGGTGAGGCTGCCGCCGAAGCCGCGCTGCGCGAGTTCGAGGAGGAAACCGGCACTCGGCTGACGTCGGAGCCGTTCCCGCTGGCAACGGTCCGCCAGGCCGGCGGCAAGCTGGTCGAAGCCTTCGCGGTCGAAGGCGAGCTCGATCCAGCGGCAATCCGGTCCAACGAGTTCGAGATGGAATGGCCGCCGCGAAGCGGACGGCGGCAAAGCTTTCCGGAAGTCGTCGAGGCCCGATGGATGTCGCTTGAGGAGGCGCGGGGGCTTATGCTTCCCAGCCAGCTTCCGTTGCTCGATGCACTGCAAGCGAAATTAGGGGATAGTTGATGCTTCTGTTGCTCGCCGCCCTCGCTGCTCAAACGCCAAGCGCACCGCCATCCGGATGGGGCGCTTCGGCACCCGCTTCCGCGAAGCAGTGGCCGACGCGCGAAGGCGATGTCGTCCTCAGGAACTTCCGTTTCCGCGACGGGGAAAGTCTGCCCGAACTCCGCATGCATTATATGACCCTCGGCCGGCCGCACCGCAATTCGGCGGGCGAGATCGACAATGCGGTGATGGTGCTTCACGGCACCGGCGGGGACGGCAAGCAGTTCCTCCGGCCCCAGTTCGCGGACGAGCTGTACGGTCCGGGGCAACCGCTCGACATCCGCCGCTACTGGATCATCCTTCCCGACAATATCGGCCACGGCAAATCGTCCAAGCCGTCGGACGGGCTGCGCATGAAGTTCCCGAAATACGACTATGCCGACATGGTCGAAGCGCAGCATCGCATGCTGACCGATGGCCTTGGCATCAAGCACATGCGGCTGATCATGGGCACGTCGATGGGCTGCATGCACAGCTTCGTCTGGGGCGAGGCTCATCCAACGTTCGCCAGCGCGCTGATGCCGCTGGCCTGCGAGCCGATCGAGATCGCCGGGCTCAACCGGATGTGGCGCCAGCTCGCCGTCGACGGGATCGAGACCGATCCGGCGTGGAACGGCGGCAATTATTCGGCCCAGCCGGCGCAGGGGCTCCGAACCGCCGAATCCTTGCTGTTCGTCGCCGGCGCCGCGCCGCTCCATTATCAGGCGCAATATCCGACCCGGACGACGGCGATCGCTTATGCGCGGGAGCGCGTGACGTCGGGCGTCAAGGAGCTCGACGCCAACGACCTGATCTATCAGCTGGATTCGTCGCGGACGTACAATCCCTGGCCGGACCTCGAGAAGATTCGGGTGCCGCTGACGTGGATCAATTCGGCGGACGACTTCATCAACCCGCGCAACCTCAACGTCCCGCAGCGCGCGCTGAAGCGGATGCCGACCGCGCGATTCCGCTTGATCCCCGAGACTCCCGACACGCGCGGCCACGGCACGCATACGTGGGCGAAATTCTGGAAGGCGGACCTCAGCGCGCTTCTGGAGCGCTCGGAGCGCTGACGTCGTAGGCAGAGACGTGGTTCATGGTGATCAGCCAGTGCCCGCGAATCTTGCGGAACAGCCGCGTGTTGACACCCTCGGTTACGCGCCGACCGCGAACCAGCCGGTACTGCCCGATCAGTATCGCCGCGTCAGGCGCAAGCAGATCGACCTTCATATTGTAGAAGTGGAGCCGGCCGCGCCGTTCGGCCGAGCCGCCATAATCGCGGATGTAATGGTCGAGCGTGCCCTCCCAGCCGTCCTGGAACTTGCCGCCGGACACGAACACGACGTCTGGGTTCTTGAACCCGGCCATGTAACCGCGGAAGTCCCCGCGATTCCAGGCCGCTTCCATGCGCGCGACGGTGCCGAGGATCGCAGCGCGTTCGGACCTGGGACTGGCCGTGGCCGCCGCGGCGACGAGCGTAAGGGCGATCAGCGCTGCGCTCTTCATTCCTGGTCCCTCTTCAAAGCCAGCGATGCGAGTCCATAGAGTCCCAGCCCCGCGGCGGCGAGCAATCCGAGCGTGATCCACGCCCTCGCATCCGCCTGGGCCGCGGCCCAGGCGCAGACGATGATGCCGACGGCGCCGCCAAGCCAGTGCGCAGCTGTCATTCGCGGCCGTTCCGGCGCTCGCGGCAGCGCGGCGATCGTCACAGCGTAGACGAACATCCGGGCGAGCGTGCTGACCACCGCCAGCCACACGAAACTGCCGCTGACTGCGAGCGCCGCGGCGAACAGCGCGAGGAAGACGATCGAATTGCCCGGGGTCGAGTAGCTGGTATTTACCGCCGCGAACCAGCGCGGCAGGTCGCCGCGCTCGCCCATCGCGTAGGTCAGCCGGGGAACCGACGTCATGATTCCGTGAAGGTTGCCGCCGACCGAAGCGATCGCGGCGAGAATCAGCACCGCTGCGCCAGCCGGCCCGGCGAGCCGGGTGGCGGCGTCGACCAGCGGCGCGTCCGTGTCGGCGCGACCGGTGGGAAAGATGGTGACGAACGTCAGCTGGACCAGAAAATAGAGCAGCGTCGTCGTCGCCATCGAGACGAAAATGGCCCGGGGCAGGGTGGTCGACGGGCGCTTCGTTTCACCTGCCGGCACGACGAGGTTCTCGAAGCCGACGAACGCGTAGAAGACGAGCAGCGCACCCGTTTCGGTATCGGACAGCGTCGGCGGCGGTCCAGGTGCAGGAATGGGCAACAGGACCAGCGCCGCAGCGGCTCCGATCAGCAACGGCAGCGCCTTGAGCAAGGTCAGTCCGGCGAGCAGCCCCAATGCGCGCCGGACGCCGACGATGTTAGCGAACGCTAGCCCGGCGCAGATCGCGACCAGGGTCGCCCCCCGCCACAGGCTCTGCTCGAGCGCCGGCACCCAGCGGCCGAGATACGCGACCAGCACGTTGGCGTTGGCCGCGAATGCGGCCGCTCGTGCGACATAATAGACCCAGCCGAGCTCGAACCCGGCGAGGCGCCCGAACACTCGTCCGTAGGTCGCCGGACCGCCGCTTTCCGAGAACGCGGCGACGCTTCGGGCGAACGGCCAGACGACGAGCATTGCGCCGACCGCGACTAAGGGGAACAGCCATGGCGAGAACGCGCCGAAGTCGGTCGCGAGCGTTGCCGGCAACGCGAAGATCGCCGCTCCAACGGCTCCGTTGAAGGACAATAGCGCCGCGCCCCGAAGACCGATGGTCCGTCCGAGGCGAGCGTCGCTCAAAGCTGGAACTGCCCCGCGATGACCGTCTGACAATGGCCGCCGAGCATCACCCGCTCGCCCTCGAGACGGCAGTGAAGCACGCCGGTGCGCTTGCTCGCCTGGAGCGCGGTGAACTCCTTGCGACCGAGCCGCTCGGTCCAGAACGGCACGAGGGTCGTGTGGGCCGACCCGGTGACCGGATCTTCGGGCACGCCATGGAAGGCGGCGAAGACCCGGCTGGCGATATCCTGTTCGTCGCCGCGCGCCGTGACCGAAACGAGATACGGAAGCTTCGCCAGGGCGGCGAAGTCCGGCCGCACTGCTCTGACGGCCGCTTCGTCCTCGACCAACACCAGCGCATTGCCGTTGCCGGCTTGGCTGAGAAACGTTTCGCCGGAAATCCCAAGCGCGTGCAGAACCTCAGGCAGCTCGGCCGCTTCGGGCATCGCGGCAGGCATCTCGAGCTCGAGCAAATCGTCGCGCCGGCTGACCGTCAGGATTCCCGACAGGGTCGAGAAGCGCACCGGTTCGGAGTGGATCAGGATGTGCGCCGCGGCGAGGGTGGCATGACCGCAAAGCTTGATCTCGACGGTCGGCGTGAACCAGCGCAGGTCGAAATCGGCGATGTCCTCTTCGCACGGCACGGTGAAGGCCGTTTCCGCGAGATTATTCTCGGCGGCGATGGACTGCATCACCGGCTCCTCGAGCCAGCGCTCCAGCGGCATGACGGCGGCAGGATTGCCGGTCAGCGGGCGGTCCGCGAAGGCGTCGACTTGGAAAAAGGGAATCGTCGTCATTTCGCGCTCTCCGTGATCTCCGAAGGGAGCATCGTCTCGCGATCGATCTGGCCCTCGGGGTCCACGTGGATCAGGATCTCGGTGTTGGGGAAGCGCTGCTGAAGCTGCTCCTCGACCCGGTCGAGCCGGTCATGCGCCTCCTGGACGGTCCATTCCGGTGGCACCCAGACGTGGAACTGGGCGAAATTGTAGGTCCCGCTCGTTCGCGTGCGGAAATCATGAAGTCCGGCGAGCTCCGGATATTCCTTCGCGGCGGCGAGAAACCGCTCGCGCAACTCGTCAGGCCACTCCTTGTCCATCAACTGATCGAGCGCATGGCTCGACGCGGTCCACGCGCCCCACAGCAGCCACAATCCGATCAGCAGGCCGAACACGGCATCGGCGCCGGCGAGCCCGGCGAACTGGTCGAGGACGAGGGCCACGATCACCGATCCGTTGAGCAGGAGATCCGACGAATAGTGCAGGCGGTCGGTGCCGATCGCCAGCGATCCGGTGCGCCGGACGACGTGGCGCTGATAGCCGATCAGCGCGGCGGTCAGGATCATCGCGACGATCGACACGGCGATCCCGACTTCGGCGTCGGCCGTCTGCGCCCCGGTGAGCAGGCGCTCGACGGCGCGGAAGCCGATGAAGATCGCCGAGATCGTGATCAGGATCACCTGAACGAGCGAGGCGAGGGCTTCGGCCTTGCCGTGGCCGAAGCGGTGGTCGTAGTCGGCGGGCTGCGCGGCGATACGCACCCCGAGCAGCACGACGAGGCTGGCGACGAGGTCGAGGCCGCTGTCGGCCAGCGAGCCCAGCATGGCGGTGGAATCGGTCCGCCACGCCGCCCAGGTTTTGAGCACGATCAGGACCACGGCCATGGCGATGCTCGCAAGCGCCGCGCGATCGGTGAGTTTCGACCGTTCGTCCGCCGGAATCGAGCTGTCGGTCACGGGTACAGCAGCCCTTCGGACCAGCCTTGGCCAGCGCGCGTGAACAGGCGTCTTTCGTGAAGCCGGTGCGGCCGATCCTGCCAAAATTCGAAGCGTGCCGGCACGAGCCTGAACCCTCGCCAATAGCCCGGGCGAGGCACGGGTTGACCGTCGAAGCGCCGCTTCATTTCCTCGTAGCGGGCTTCGAACAGTGCGCGGTTGTCGAGCGGTCGCGACTGATCGGACGCCCAGGCCCCGAGCTGCGAGTCGCGCGAACGAGTGGCGAAATAGGCATCGGCATCTTCGTCCGGCGCAAGTTCGACGCCGCCCTCGATGCGGACTTGCCGACGCAGGTTCTTCCAGTGAAACAGGACGGCCGCGGCGGGATTTTCGGCGAGATTGCGCCCCTTTTCGCTGCCCTCATTCGTGTAAAACAAAAACCCGTCCGGGCCATGTCCTTTGAGCAGCACCATGCGCACGCTCGGGCGGCCGGCAGCGTTGGCCGTCGCCAGGGCCATCGCTTCGGGATCGTTAGGCTCGCTCGCCTGCGCCTCGGCGAACCATTGATCGAACAAGGGGAAGGGGTTCGTCGCCATGCTCGCCGCGCCTTAGGCTTGGCTCGGCGCGCCCCGCAACCCATCTGGTCAGCCGAGAATCGTTCCGGCATGGGAGTGCAATGGCGCTGGATCTCTATCAACGGCTGGGAGTGAACCGCGGCGCGAGCGAGGCCGAGATCAAGAAGGCTTATCGCAGCCTCGCCAAGCAGCTTCATCCCGACCGCAACACGGACAAGCCGGACGCGGCGAAACGCTTCGCCGAGGTGACCCAGGCCTATGACCTGCTGTCCGACAAGGACAAGCGCGCCAAATACGACCGCGGCGAGATCGACGAGCAGGGCAATCCCAAGATGCCGTTCGGCTCGGGCTTCGGGGGCTATTCGGGCGGAGCGGGGCCGCAGCCCGGCGCCGGTTTCGACAATTTCGATTACGGCGGGGGCGCCGATGCGGCGGATCTCAGCGACCTCTTCGAGGGCCTGTTCGGCGCCGCGACGCGCGGCCGTGGTCCCGGCGGATTCTCCTCTTTCGGGCGGCGGTCGCGGGCGCCGCAAAAGGGCGCGGACGTCGCCTACCGGCTGAAGGTCGACTTCCTCGATGCCGTGACCCTGAAGCCGCAGCGAATCACGCTCGCCGACGGCAAGACCATCGACTTGAAGCTGCCCAGGGGCCTCGAAGACGGCACCAAGATCCGGCTTGCCGGGAAAGGGGCCGAAGGGCCCGGCGGGCGGGGCGATGCGATCGTCACGATCGAAATCGCGCCGCATCGCTTCTTTACCCGCGAGGGCAACAACATTCGCCTCGAACTTCCAGTGACGCTCAAGGAAGCCGTGCTCGGCGCGAAGGTGAAAGTGCCGACGCCCGAGGGGCCGGTGATGCTCACCATTCCGAAGAACACCAGTTCGGGAAAGGTGCTCCGATTGAATGGAAAGGGCTTCACCCGCCGTGACGGCAAGCGCGGCGACCAGTTGGTAACGGTCGAAGTCCAGGTTCCAGCGGACGACGCGGCGTTGCAGCGCTTTGCCGAGCAATGGGACGGCGGCGGCAACCCGCGAGCCTCGCTTGGGGTTTAGCCTCGCAGCGGTTAGTCAGCGCAACCACTGAATGAGAGACATTTCGCCCCAATCGCCCGAGTCACGGCGCAAGCGGCTCGCGAGCATGCGAGCGGCGTTCGGTACGGACGTCGAAGAGAAGCTCAAGCCGCAAGTCACGGCATGGGAGGTGATCAAGCGGGTTGCGGTTGGAGTCTATAACGACGGCTTCATTCATGCCGGCAACCTCGCCTATCTCGCGATTCTCGCGCTGTTCCCCTTTTTCATCTTTGCTGCCGCTGTCGCGCACCTGCTCGGCCAAAGCGAGGATGCGATGCTGACCGTGGCCAACGTCCTCCGGCGGTTGCCGCCGACCGTCGCCTCGACCCTCGCGGAGCCGATCCAGGAAGTGCTGACCGTGCGCACCGGTCCGTTGCTGTGGTTCGGCGGGATCGTGGGACTGTGGACCGCCGCGAGCTTCGTCGAGACCATTCGCGACATTCTGCGACGCGCCTACGGGGTCAAATTCTGCGCGCCGTTCTGGGAATATCGGATTGGTTCGATCCTGCTGATTTTCGCCGCGGTGCTGTTGCTGATGGTCGCGTTCGCCGTTTCGACTGCGCTGACGCTCGCCCACCATCTGCTCGTCGAATGGTTCCCGTTCGCCCAGGGCATTGGGACGACCCTTGGCCTGTATCGCCTGCTCCCGGCGGCGACGCTGTTCGTCACTTTCTACGGTCTGTTCTTCGCGCTCACCCCCGCCCGCTACCGCAAGTACGAGTGCCGCAAATGGCCCGGCGCCCTGTTCATCACCGCCTGGTGGCTGGCGACGGTCGAGGTTCTGCCGAGCGTGCTCGGCCTACTCGGCGGGTACAGCCTGACCTACGGCAGCCTCGCCGGGGTCATGATCGCTCTGTTGTTTTTCTTCGTCGTCGGCCTGGGCGTGGTGATCGGCGCCGAGCTTAATGCGGCGCTGGCGGAAAGCAGCGCCACCGCGCTAAAGGGCGAGGTCTATACCGGGCCCTATACCGACGAGCTGGAAGTCGAGGAGCCGCAGCCTGGGGAAGATGTCGAAGCCGAGCTGGAAACAAGGGGACCGCAACTTTGACTGGATTGATGGAGGGCAAGCGCGGGCTGATCATGGGCCTCGCCAACGATCGTTCGCTGGCCTGGGGCATCGCTCGCGCGGTGGCCGGCCACGGCGCCGAGCTGGCCTTCTCCTACCAGGGCGAAGCGCTCGAGAAGCGGGTTCGGCCGCTGGCGCAAGAGGTCGGCTCCGACATGCTCGTCGACTGCGACGTGTCGGACATGAAGGCGCTCGACAAGACGTTTGCTGAGCTGAAGGAGCGGTGGGACACGCTCGACTTCGTGGTCCACGCGATCGGCTATTCGGACAAGAATGAGCTGCGCGGCAAGTTCGTCGACACGACGATGGACAATTTCCTGATGACGATGAACATTTCGGTGTACAGCTTCGTCGCCGTCGCGCAGCGCGCCAAGGCCCTGATGCCCGACGGCGGCTCGCTGCTGACGCTGACTTATTACGGCGCCGAGAAAGTGATCCCGCACTACAACGTCATGGGCGTCGCCAAGGCGGGCCTCGAGGCGAGCGTCAAATATCTGGCGATGGACCTTGGGCCCGAAGGGATCCGCGTCAACGGGATCTCGGCCGGGCCGATCAAGACCCTCGCCGCGAGCGGGATCGGCGACTTCCGCTACATCATGAAGTGGAACGAGTATAATTCGCCGCTCAGGCGCAACGTGACCATCGAGGATGTCGGCGGCGCCGGGCTGTACCTGCTCAGCGACCTCTCGGCCGGAGTCACCGGCGAGATCCATCATGTTGACGCCGGCTACAATGTCGTCGGGATGAAAGCCGAGGACGCACCCGACATTTCCACGGTGTGATGGCCAAGGTCGCCAGGCACGTTACCGTCACTGGACGCGTCCAGGGCGTCTTTTTCCGCGCGTGGCTGCGCGACCAGGCGAATGAGCTCGGAGTGACCGGCTGGGTCCGCAACTGTCCGGACGGGCGGGTCGATGCGCATATCGAGGGCGAAGAATCAGCGGTCGAGCAGCTCGTCCAGCGGCTGCATCGCGGGCCGCCGTCAGCGCACGTCGAAGACGTCCACCTGTGGAACGTCGAGCTGTTCGACTTCGACGATTTCGAGGTTCGTCCTTAACCCGCGAACGGGTCGCGGACGAGAATGGTGTCGTCGCGCTCGGGCGAGGTCGAAACCAGCGCCACCGGGCAGCGGATCAGTTCCTCGATCCGGCGGACATATTTGATCGCTCGCGCCGGCAGGTCGGCCCAGCTGCGCGCTCCGCGGGTCGAGCCGGGCCAGCCTTCGACTTCCTCAAAGATCGGCTCGAGCCGCGATTGGTCCGCCGAGTGCGCGGGCAGGTAATCGAGTTTCTCTCCGTTCAGCATATAGCCGGTGCAAATCTTCACTTTCTCGAACCCGTCGAGCACGTCGAGCTTGGTCAGCGCGATCCCGGTGACTCCGCTGACCGCAGCCGCCTGGCGCACCAGCACGGCGTCGAACCAGCCGCAGCGCCGCTGCCTGCCGGTGACCGTGCCGAACTCGTGGCCGCGCTCGCCGAGCCGCTGGCCGATCTCATTGTCCTGCTCGGTCGGGAATGGGCCCGAGCCGACCCGGGTGGTGTAGGCCTTGACGATGCCGAGCACGAAACCGGCTGCGCGCGGCCCCATCCCGGTCCCGGACCCGGTCGTTCCGGCGACGGTGTTGGACGAGGTGACGAACGGATAGGTGCCGTGGTCGACGTCGAGCAGCACGCCTTGCGCGCCTTCGAACAGAATGCGCCGGCCGCGCTGAAGGGCGACGTCGAGGTCCCGCCACACCGGCCGCGCGAAGGGCAGGACGAATTCCGCGATGTCGGCGAGGTCGCGAAGCAGGCGGTCGCGATCGACCGGGGGCTCGTTGAACCCGGCGCGAAGCGCGTCGTGGTGGGCGCACAAGCGGTCGAGCAGCGGGCCAAGGTCGTCGCGCTTGGCAAGGTCGCAGACTCGGATCGCGCGGCGGCCGACTTTGTCCTCATAGGCCGGGCCGATGCCGCGACGGGTGGTGCCGATCTTGCCCGCGCCCGACGCATCCTCGCGGAGCGCATCGAGGTCGCGGTGGATCGGCAGGATCAGCGGGCAATTGTCCGCGATCATGAGGACGTCGGGCGTGACCTCGATGCCCTGCTCGGCGAGCTTCGCGATCTCGGCCTTGAGCGCCCACGGGTCGAGCACCACGCCGTTGCCGATCACGGACGGCGTGCCGCGGACGATCCCACTCGGGAGGAGCGAGAGCTTGTACACCTGGTCGCCGACGACCAGCGTATGCCCGGCGTTATGGCCGCCCTGGAAGCGCACCACCATGTCGGCCCGGCTCGCCAGCCAGTCGACGATCTTGCCCTTGCCTTCGTCGCCCCACTGGGCGCCGATGACCGTGACGTTTCCCACTTTGTCTGCGTCCTGCTGTGCGGCCCGCGCGGCTCTAGGGGGAAGGGGCGCGGGCGTCTAGGTTAGCTTCTGCTTCGGGTGGAAAGCGGACGTTGCGCTGTCCAATGATCCACGGCAGTAAACCCGCATGAGCAAGGCGAAAACTCGGATCATGTACATTGAGGACAAATCGGCAGGTCTGGACGGACCGGCAAGAATTGGCCGAGTCACATTCTCCAAGTCGGGGCGCTCACTTCACTATGGTGGACGCACCTTTCAGAGCCTCAAGGGCACGGGCTTCAAAGCGAATTACTACGATGTTGAGACCGGTGACCACTTTTGGATCTCTGGTCCCCGAAAGGACGGGAAGGATGGACTTTATGACGGCAGTTCAAAGACGGTCGAAATCGATGCCGACGTCGAGGAGGAATACTGGAGAAGCATCCGGGGCCGAGTCCCAGCTAATGTCCTGAATGAGTCGAAGCTGACAGTCTAGAAGCTCAAGGGCACGACTTCGCGGACGCCGGGGAGCTGGTGCAGCTGCTGCGAGACGTCCGGGGTGATCGGGTCGTCGACCGCGACCAAGGCGACCGCTTCGCCGCCTTCCTTGCGCCGGCCGAGGCCGAAGGTGGCGATGTTGATGCGGTTCTCGCCCAGCCGCGTTCCGAGCGCGCCGATGAAGCCGGGCGCGTCGGTGTTGACGATGTAGATCATCTGGCCGGCGAGCTCGGCCTCGATCGGCACGCCGAAGATGTTGACCAGCCGCGGGGCACGGTTGCCGAACAGGGTGCCTTCGACGCGCTTCTCGCCATGCTCGGTGCCGACGGTCACCGCGACGAGCGTGTGATAATCGCCCTCCGCCTCGTTGCGGATTTCGCGCACCGCGATTCCCCGCTCCTTCGCCAGATAGGGCGCGTTGACCATGTTCACCGTGTCCGACCAGCTGCGCATCACTCCGGCGAGCACCGCGCCGGTGATCGGCTTGATGTTGAGCTCGGCCGCGGCGCCCTCGACCTCAACGTCGATCGACCGGATCTCGGTGCCGGCGATCTGACCGACCAGCCGGCCGAGCTTTTCGGCCAGCGCCATGTACGGCCGGAGTCGGGGCGCTTCCTCGGCCGAAAGCGAGGGCACGTTGACCGCGTTGGTGATTCCGCCGAGCAGCAGGTAGTCGCTCATCTGCTCGGCGATCTGAATCGCGACGTTGACCTGGGCCTCGGTGGTCGAAGCGCCGAGGTGCGGGGTGCAGATCAGGCCTCGGGTTCCGAACAGCGGACTTTCGGTCGCCGGCTCGACGGCGAACACGTCCAGCGCCGCCCCGGCGACATGGCCGCTCTCCAGCGCATCCTTCAGCGCCACTTCGTCGATCAGCCCGCCGCGCGCGCAGTTGACGATGCGCACGCCGGGTTTGGTCTTCGCCAGCGCCTCGCGCGACAGGATGCCGCGCGTCTGGTCCGTCAGCGGCGTGTGCAAGGTGATGAAGTCGGCTCGGGCGAGCAGCTCGCCAAGTTCGGCCTTCTCAACCCCGAGTTCGACCGCCCGTTCGGGCGACAGGAAGGGGTCGTAGGCGGCGACCTTCATCTTGAGGCCGTGGGCGCGGTCGGCGACGATCGACCCGATGTTGCCACAACCGATCAGGCCGAGCGTTTTGCCGGCGAGCTCGACGCCCATGAAGCGGTTCTTCTCCCATTTGCCGGACTGGGTCGACTGGTCGGCCTGCGGGATTTCGCGCGCCAGCGCGAACAGCATGGCAATCGCGTGCTCCGCGGTGGTGATCGAATTGCCGAACGGGGTGTTCATGACGACGATGCCGCGAGCCGAGGCCGCGGGCACGTCGATCGTGTCGACGCCGATCCCGGCGCGGCCGATCACCTTTAGCCGGGGCAAAGCGGCGTCCATCGTGGCGGCGTTGATCTTGGTCGAGCTGCGGACGGCGACCCCGTCGTAGTTGCCGATGGTCCCGGCGAGCTCGTCGGGCGAGAGGCCGGGTTTCTCATCCACCTCGATGCCGCGGTCGCGAAAGATCGCGGCGGCGCGCGAGTCCATCTTGTCGGAGATGAGCACTTTGACGGTGTCGCTCATGCTGTCTGCTCCCAGGCCCAATCGAGCCAGGGCCCGAGCGCCTCGATGTCGCCGGCGTCAACCGTCGCTCCGCACCAGATTCTGAGCCCCGGCGGCGCATCGCGATACGCGCCGATGTCGTAGGCCGCGCCTTCCTCCTCGAGCAGCTTGGCGATCGTCCTTTGCCGAGCGCGGTTCGCCTCCTCGTCCGAACGGTCGGTGAACTGCAGGCAGACCGAGGTGTTGGAGCGGATCATCGGGTCTGCGACGAGGTGCTCGACCCAGTCCGCCGACTGCACCCACTTGTCGAGCGCAGCGGCATTGCGGTCGGCGCGGCCGATCAGCCCTTCGAGACCGCCGACGCGCTCGGCCCACTCGAGCGCGAACAGCCAGTCCTCCACGCACAGCATCGAGGGGGTGTTGATGGTCTCGCCTCGGAAGACTCCATCGATCAGCTTGCCCCCCTTCGTCAGGCGGAAAATCTTCGGCAGCGGCCGCGGCGCCGGCCCGTTTTCCAGGCGCTCGACCGCGCGCGGGCTGAGCACCAGCATGCCGTGCGCGGCCTCGCCGCCGAGCGCCTTCTGCCAGCTGAACGTGCCGACATCGATCTTGGCCCAGTCGATATCCTGCGCGAAGGCAGCCGAGGTCGCATCGCAAATGCTGAGGCCGGTGCGGTTCGCGGCGATCCAGTCGGCGTTGGGCACCCGCACTCCGCTCGTCGTCCCGTTCCAGGTGAAGACGATATCGCGCGCCGGATCGATCTCGGCGAGATTGGCGATCGCCCCGTAATCGGCGGCGCGGATCTCGGCGTCGAGCTTGAGCTGCTTGGCGACGTCGGTGACCCAGCCGGCGCCGAAGCTCTCCCAAGCCAGCATCGTCACGCGCCGGGCGCCGAGCAGCGCCCAGATTGCGAGCTCCATCGCGCCGGTGTCCGACGCGGGCACGATCGCGAGCTTATAGTCGGCAGGAAGGCCGAGCAGGGCGTGGGTCCGCTCGATCGCTTCGGCGAGACGTGCTTTGCCGAGCGCTCCGCGATGCGACCGGCCGAGCGCATCCGTGCGAAGTAGCTCCGGCGACCAGCCGGGCGGCTTGGCGCAAGGGCCGGACGAGAATTGAGGGCGCACCGGTTTGGCGCCAGGACGATCCATCGAAAAACTCTCCTTCCAGAGAGCTCGCGCCGCGTTGGGACGGCGTGGCCCGACGCCGGTTCTAGGGCCGATTGCGGCATCGGCAAGGCGGCCGCGAAAGATTCGCTTGCTGCGTCGCACAACGTGCTGATTTTGCTCGTGGGACGGGTCCGTAACGAGAACGCCGGTTCGACTCACCGCAGTTACCCCGCAACTCGTCCCTCCGTCGGGATTCCAAGGTTGAAATGATTAATCATTCGGGGTGACACCCACTTGGCCATCTCGCGAAGGGCAATTGCGGGTTCGGCAGATGGGGCTGGGGAGCTCCTCTTCGGTAGAACGATGCGGGGCGCGTTTGCGCGTTCGCTTGGAGCTTTGGGAGCGGGGAACAGATGACGCAGGTTTTGGCAGCGACGGGCGCCTTGTTCCGCGACCGCGATCTGTTCGTCCATGATGGCTCCAAGCTCCGCCGCTTCCGTGTTTCGGCCCCCGTCCAGGCGGTCTTTTTTTTGGTCCTGATGGGGCTCGTCGCCTGGTCGAGCTACGCCACCGCCCGCTTCGCTTCCAATGCTCCGGCAGTCCCCGTGGCTGGCGTCTCGGCGGACCAATATTCGGCGCGGGTCGCGCAGCTCGCCGCTGAGACCGATCGCCGCGTGCAAGCCATCGAGCAACGCCAGCTGGCGCTCGCCGCCGCGCTTCAGGGCGAGGATATCGACGAAGCGACGCTGCGCCGGCTTGGTTTCTATCCGGCCAAGTCCGGCCAGGACGGCGTCGGCGGCCCGTTCGAGAGCGCCGGCAATCCGACCTTCAAGGCGCTGTTCAACAGCTGGAAGAAGCTCGACCGGCTTCAGGACGGGGTGATCGCCATTCCGTCGGACAAGCCGGTGCAGGCGAGCGTGACGATGATGTCCGCCTTTGGATTCCGGTCCGACCCGTTCAATCATCGCGCCGCAATGCACCCCGGCATCGATCTTTCCGGTTCGTACGGGACGCCGATCTACGCGACCGCCGACGGCACCGTCCTTCGGGCCGGCTGGAACAGCGGCGGCTACGGCAACCTGGTCGAGATCGACCATGGCCGCGGCATCAGCACGCGCTACGGCCACATGTCGGCGATCCTCGTCAGCGCCGGTCAGCATGTCACCCGCGGTCAGCAGGTCGGCCGCATGGGATCGACTGGGCGGTCGACTGGGAACCACCTGCATTACGAAGTCCGGATCGACGGCCGGGCGGTCAATCCGATCCCGTTCATGAAGTCGACCGACTATGTGCTGGCGATGCAGCGGCGCTCGGGCGCGCCGATGGAATCGCTGGCAATCGGCGGACCGACCGGCGGCCGCTGAGCTTGCCCGCCCGGGCCGCGCTTCCTATCTGAGCGACGTGACGGAGCCAATCAGCCTGACCGACAACGCGGCCAAGCGAGTCGCCGCGATCGCCGAGCGCCAGCACAAGCCGGCGGTCCTCCGCCTCGCCGTCGACGGCGGGGGCTGCGCCGGCTTCACTTACACGTTCGAGCTCGGCACGCCCGAAAGCGGCGATGCGGTCGCCGAGACGGCTGGCGTGAAGCTGGTCGTCGACCCGGTCAGCCTCGAGCTGGTCAACGGCTCCGCGGTCGATTTCGTCGAGCATCTCGGCGGCGCCGCCTTTCGCGTGACCAACCCCAACGCCCAGTCGGGCTGCGGCTGCGGAAGCAGCTTCTCGGTCTGATTTCCAGCCGCTAAGCGGTCGCGATGAAGATCGCTTCGTTCAACATCAACGGAATCCGCGCGCGGATGCCTCGGCTGCTCGAGTGGCTGGCGCTGGAGAAGCCCGACGTCGCGTGCCTGCAGGAACTCAAATGCGCCGACGAGGCGCTGCCGATCGGCGACATCGAGGCGGTCGGCTACGGCGCGGTGTGGCATGGGCAGAAGGGATTCAACGGGGTCGCGATCCTCGCCCGTGAGGGTTCGCCCGAGCTTCGGCGGGTCGGGTTGCCCGGCGATCCGGACGACACGCACAGCCGCTACATCGAGGCCGAGGTGGGCGGCGTCATTGTCGCGTCGCTTTATTTGCCCAACGGCAATCCGGTGGGCACCGAGAAGTTCGCTCACAAGCTGAGGTGGATGGAGCGGCTCGGCGCCCACGCCGCCGAGCTGCTGCGCGAGGAGCGGCCGGCGCTGCTGTGCGGCGACTGGAACGTCGTGCCCGAAGACCGCGACGTCTTCTCGGCCCGCGCGACGGCGCGCGACGCGGTGATGCAGCCCGAGACCCGCGAGGCGTGGCGGCGGATCGTCAACCAGGGCTGGACCGACGCGCTGCGCGCACTGCACCCGCGCGAGGAGAAGCTCTACACCTTCTGGGACTACACCGCCGGCTGCTGGCAGCGCGACCTCGGGTTCCGCCTCGACCATCTGCTGTGCTCGCCCGAGGCGGCGGACCGGCTCGAGGCGGCGGGCGTCGACAAGTCGGCGCGGGGCGAGGACAAGGCGTCGGATCATGCGCCGACTTGGGTCGTGCTGAGCTGATTCCGACGCTCGCCGCAAGCGAGGGATAAGGCTTTTGGTGCGTGCGCCTCCTCCGGCGTTCCTTCTCTTTACCTGCGGGACAGGCATCCGCTAGGAGTTTATAGGTTTTTTCCTATTGACCGGGCGGGATGTATGTTCTACTTCTGTTCTCATCACTGGCCCGAGTCGTTTGCGGCCGCAGAAGGAGAACATAAGAAATGAACGACCCTTCGAAGCGCAGGACAACCGAGCTGTTCCTGCTGAGCGCCGCGACCGCGCTGAGCGCACTCGCGCTCGTCGCGGCGGCGGCTGGGGCCAGCGAGACCGTCACATACAACTATGACTCGCGCGGGCGGCTGGTGAAGGTCAGCCACAGCGGCAGCGTCAACAACAACGTCGTCGCCAACTACAGCTACGACAAGGCCGACAACCGCACGAACAAGAACGTGTCCGGCGCGCCCTAGACGCGCTGCACAGCCTCTCCCCGCTTGCCCCCTTGGCGGGGAGAGGCCCCACCGGCTGCCTGCGCGGCCGGCAAGAACAAAACGATTGGAGAAAGCAATGACCAAGTGCCTTTCGCGGCGCGGGTTTGCCTGCGCGCTGCTTGCCACTGCCGCTCTTTCACCTCCGGTTACGGCACAGATCGTGCCGCCGCCGCCGCACAATGCCCGAACCGCGACCGGAGTGAGCTACCGGGGCGGTGCGTTCTCGTTCGAAGAAGTGGACTTGTCGGTCGCGGGCGGACTTCCGAACGGGCTGTCGCTGACCAGGAGCTACAACAGTTCGACAATGCCGATCTCGGAGCCGTACACGAGCGCTCTCGGCTGGACGAACAACTTCGATATCTACATCACGTCATCGCAGGTCCCGCATTACCCGGGCGTGGAATATCCCGAGCATTATCACGAGGCCTGCGTCTACAGCGTTACGGGCGGCGCGAGTTCCGTCCAGTTCTTCACCCCCGCCGGTGAAACGGGAACGACCTATTCGCTCGGCTGCGGCGGCAACGTGCCCGACACCTATACTCCGACGGTTCCTACCGGGCAGAAGCTCGAGTTCATCGCCGGCTCGCCGCTGGGTCACTTCGAATTCACCAATTCCGATGGTTCAAAGATCGTTTTCACTGCCTCGGGGACGGCCCTTCCACGAGCGAGCGTGTGGACGATGCCCGACGGCACTCGGCTCGACTTCAATTACACCACGACGGGCAGCAATGCTCTGAAGACCGTCTTCAGCAATCGCGGCTGGGCCGTCCTGTTCGAGAGCGCGGAGAAGACCTGCATCGTCAACACTGCCGAGACCTATGTGACGGCACTGTCGACCTGTCCCGCCGGTGCGCAAACCGCGACATACACCTATGGCAACGGCTTCTATTACTCGCTTGGCAAGATCCTCACGGGAGTGACGATCGGCGGGAACACCCGCACCTACGAATATTCCTGGAACGACGACCACGTCAGCTGCATCAAGGATCCCGGTCAGAGCACCTGCCGCATCCAGAACACTTATACGTCATGCCCCGACGACCCTGAACTCGGATATGTACAACCGAGCACAAGGCTCCATGACCCGGTGACTTCGCAGCAGGACGGCAGCGGGCGCGTTTACACGTACACCTACGACACAAGTTTCTGCCCGATGTCTCAGCGTGACGCACGGCTGGGCTACCCCGATTACAGCTACTGGTCCGGCGCAACGACGTCCTTCACGCAGACCGGAGTGTCGGGCTCGACCACAGCGACGGTCGATGCCGCGGCGCAGCTCACGCTGATCCGTGATCCACTCAATCGCGAGACGGCATTTGGCTATGACGACGAGGGCGTGGGGGCTCCGGACGGGCTTACGCAAATTGTCGCTTCGGGCGAGCTCGAACACGTCATCTTTCCGGAACAGAACCAGCTTGCCTATGAGCACGACAGCCGGGGCAACCAGATCAGCAGTGCAGCGATCGCCAAGCCGGGGACGGGTCTGCCGACGATCGCCACGTCATCATCCTTCCCGGAGACCTGTTCGAACATCATTATCTGCAACAAGCCGACGTCCGTCACCGACGCTCGCAACAACGTCACCGACTACACCTACGACCCGGTCCACGGCTGGTGTCGGTGCAGAACGGCCCGGCCTTCGTCTACGATCCGCTCGGGCGGCTGGTCGAGGTCAGCCAGTCGCCGTACCTGACGCGGTTCCTCTACGACGGCGACGATTTGGTCGGGCTGTACGACGCTTCGGGCACG
>JBJMUB010000008.1:0-4183 GCA_045811385.1 Sphingomicrobium sp.
CGCCTGCTCCGGGCCGACGAGGATCGCGAGATCCTTGGTCATCTGGCCGCCCTCGACGGTCTCGACGCATACCCGCTCGAGGGTTTCGGCGAAGCGGACCACCTCGGGCGTATCGTCGAACTTGCCTCGATATTTGAGGCCCCCGGTCCAGGCGAAGATCGAGGCGATCGGGTTGGTCGAGGTCGCCTTGCCCTGCTGGTGCATGCGATAGTGGCGAGTGACCGTCCCGTGCGCTGCCTCGGCCTCGACCGTCTTGCCGTCGGGGCTGGTCAGCACCGAGGTCATCAGGCCGAGCGAGCCGAAGCCCTGCGCGACCTGGTCGGACTGGACGTCGCCGTCGTAATTCTTGCACGCCCAGATGAACTTGCCGCTCCATTTGAGCGCGGAGGCGACCATGTCGTCGATCAGGCGATGCTGATATTCGATGCCAAGCTCGGTGAATTTCGCCTTGTATTCGCTGTCGTAAATCTCCTGGAAAATATCCTTAAAGCGGCCGTCATAGGCCTTGAGGATGGTGTTCTTGGTCGACAGATAGACCGGCCAGCCGCGGTTGATCCCGTAATTGAAGCAGGCGTGGGCGAAGTCGCGGATCGATTGGTCGACATTGTACATGCCCATGGCGACGCCCGAACTCTCGAACTCGAACACCTCGTGTTCGATCGTCTCGCCGTCATTGCCCTGCCATTTGATGGTCAGCTTGCCGGGACCGGGAACTCGGAAATCGGTCGCCTTGTACTGGTCGCCGAAGGCGTGGCGGCCGACCACGATCGGGTCGGTCCAGCCCGGGATCAGGCGCGGCACGTTGGCGATGACGATCGGCTCGCGGAAGACCACTCCGCCGAGGATGTTGCGGATGGTCCCGTTGGGCGACTTCCACATCTTCTTGAGGCCGAATTCCTCGACCCGCGCCTCGTCCGGAGTGATGGTCGCGCATTTGACGCCGACGCCGTGCTGCTTGATCGCGTTTGCGGCCTCGACCGTGACCCGATCCTCGGTCGCATCGCGGTTCTCGATCGAAAGGTCGTAATAGATCAAGTCGACGTCCAGATACGGCTGGATCAGCCGTTCGCGGATCCATTGCCAGATGATGCGCGTCATCTCGTCGCCGTCGAGCTCGACGACCGGGTTCGTCACCTTGATCTTGGCCATTTGCGTTCCTGCGATGCGTGGATTGGGCCGCGCTCTAGGATGCAGGCCGCTCCCGCGCAACCGCGCCGTTGTGCCTCCACCGGCACGGCTTTAAGGACCGCCGGATGCCCGCACTCGACAAGCAAGAGACCCCGCTTCCGACCACCACCGTCAAATGGCGCTTCCCGTCGGTCCACCCGGAGGGCCGCAAATATGTCGTCATCGCCGCGGCGATCGCAGTCGTCGTCTATCTGCTGATCAGCCATTTCCTGGGCTGGCTGCTGGTCGGGGGCGCGATCTGGGTCGCAACCTTTTTCCGCGATCCGGTGCGGACCACGCCGGCGAACGACAAGTTCATCGTCGCTCCGGCCGACGGGCTGGTGACGATGATCGCCACCGTCCCGCCGCCGGCCGAGCTGCGCGGGCCCGAGGGCCTCGCCGACGGCGAATATACGCGCGTCTCGATCTTCATGAGTGTGTTCGACGTCCACATCAACCGGTCGCCGATCTCCGGGCGAGTCCGGCGCATCGCCTACGTACCCGGCAAGTTCCTCAACGCCGATCTCGACAAGGCCAGCGAGGATAATGAGCGGCAGCATCTCCTGGTCGAGAGCGGCGACGGCCTGAGGATCGGCTTCACGCAGATCGCCGGCCTCGTGGCTCGGCGGATCGTCGCGTTCGTCAAGGAAGGCGACCCGGTCGACGCGGGACAGCGCATCGGGCTTATCCGCTTCGGGAGCCGCGTCGACGTCTATCTACCCGCCGGAGTCGCCCCGCGCGTGCTGCTCGGTCAGCGGGCGATCGCCGGCGAGACGATCCTCGGCATCGTCGGCCTCGACATTCCGGTGACCGGAACCAGCCAGTGAGCGACGAAGCCGGGTCCGACCGGGAGCCGCGCGGAATCCCGTTTCGGGCAATGATCCCGAACGCGATCACGGCGGTCGCTTTGTGCATGGGACTGACGGGCGTCAGCCTCGCCATCCGCGGCGAATGGGAGCGGGCGCTCGCGGCGATCGTCCTTGCCGGAGTGCTCGACGGGGTCGACGGCCGAATCGCGCGCCTGCTGCGCGCCCAGAGCAAGTTCGGCGCCGAGCTCGATTCGCTGTCGGACAATATCGCCTTCGGCACCGCGCCGTCGCTGATCCTGTACCTGTGGTCGCTGCAGACCGCGCCGCGGTTCGGCTGGATCGCGGCGCTGGCGCTGGCCGTGTGCTGCGCGCTTCGGCTGGCGCGCTTCAACGCGCGGCTCGACGCCGCCGAGCAGCCGCACAAGAGCGCCGGGTTCAACACCGGGGTTCCGGCGCCGGCCGGGGCCGGGCTGGCCTTCGTTCCGATGTTCCTGTGGCTGGTCACCGGCAGCGAGCTGTTCCGCCGCTGGGAAGGAGTCATGGCATGGACCCTGTTCATCGCCGCTTTGATGATCTCGAGCCTGCCGACCTACAGCTGGTCGAGCATCCGCATCCGCCGCGACTGGCGGCTGTTCGCGCTCGCCGGCGTAGCGTTGCTCGGCGCGGCGCTGGTGGTTGCTCCATGGTGGACGCTGCTGTGTGTCGCCGCGCTCTACCTGTTGATGATCCCGCTCGGCCTGGCGAGCTACGCCCGGGTCAAGCGGCGGCGCGCCACTGCCTCGAAGCGCGCCTAGGCGCCGGCGCCGACTGCATCCGGATCCGGACGGTCCGTCCGCCACCGGCCGGCCGATCGAGCGGCTGGCCCTTGAGGGCAGCGGCGATCTTCGCGCCGCTTTCCTCAAGAACTCGCGCACCCAGGACCACGAGCAGCCACAGAGTGGCGAGAAAGGGCAGGGTGCCTAAAGCGGTCATCATCTCGTCAGCTTCCTTCGAGACGGTGAAATGTTCACTCTTTGTTCTCGTTTGTCAACAGGCGGTCCGCGGCGGCATCCAACTGCTTGAAACTGCGGCCGGCTTCGGCTAGGGGCCGCGCCTCAACCCGCATGGGAAGCATCATACACCGGTCGGTCGGGGCCTAATTGCCACGTCCGCATCGCTTCCCAGAGGCAGAACCGGAAGGAGAAAGATTATGGCGGCCACGGTCGTCACCATGCAGCAATTGCTCGAGGCCGGAGCGCATTTCGGCCACCAGACCCACCGTTGGAACCCCAAGATGAAGCCGTACATCTTCGGCGACCGCAATGGGGTGCACATCATCGACCTGTCGCAAAGCGTGCCTCTGTTCGCGCGCGCGCTCGAGTTCGTTCAGCAGACCGTGGCGCGCGGCGGCAAGATCCTGTTCGTTGGGACCAAGCGCCAGGCGCAGGACCCGATCGCCGAGGCGGCGCACGCCTCGGGCCAGCATTTCGTCAATCATCGTTGGCTCGGCGGCATGCTGACCAACTGGAAGACGATCTCCAACTCGATCAAGCGCCTCAAGAGCCTCGAGGAACAGCTCGGCGGCGACACCGCGGGCCTGACCAAGAAGGAAGTCCTTCAGCTGACCCGCGAGCGCGACAAGCTCGAGAAGAGCCTCGGCGGAATCCGCGACATGGGCGGGCTCCCCGACGTCATGTTCGTGGTCGACACCAACAAGGAAGAGCTGGCGATCAAGGAAGCCAACGTGCTCGGAATCCCGGTGGTCGCGATCCTCGATTCGAACAGCGATCCGAGCGGCATCGCCTTCCCGGTCCCGGGCAACGACGATGCGAGCCGCGCGATCCGCCTCTAGTGCGACGTCGTCGCCCAGGCGGTGAACGAGGGCCGCACCGGCGAGCGCCAGTCGCGGGGCGAGGACATCGGCGAGATGGCCGAGCCGCCGGCGGAAGCGGCGCTGGAAGCCTGACGCGAAGATACCCCTCTTCCGTTCGGGCTGAGTGAAATCGAAGCCCTGTCTTTCATTTGGAAGAACAAGGCAGCCCTTCGACAGGCTCAGGGCGAACGGCATAGTGCAAAGGAATAACAAGATGGCCGAGATCACCGCTGCTTCGGTGAAGGAACTGCGCGAGCGCACCGGCGCCGGCATGATGGACTGCAAGAAAGCGCTGTCCGAGAACAACGGTGAGATGGAAGCGGCGATCGACTGGCTGCGCGCCAAGGGCCTCGCC
>JBJMUB010000009.1:0-16792 GCA_045811385.1 Sphingomicrobium sp.
CTGAAAAGCCTCGTCCGCGACCACCGCGAAGCCCTAGGAAGCCGGGCGCGGCGCCGTCAACGCTCAGCTCGAAGTCGTATCCCCGCCGTCGGGATGCAGCACCTGCCCGGTCATGTAGCTCGAATCCTCGCAGGCGAGGAACAGGAAGCTCGGCGCGACCTCGTTGGGCTGGCCGGGCCGGCCCATCGGCGTGTCCTTGCCGAACTTGGACACATCCTCGGGCGGCTGACCGCCGAACGGGTTGAGCGGGGTCCAGATCGGGCCCGGAGCGACTGCGTTCACGCGGATCTTCTTCTTCACCAGATTCTTGGCGAGCGAGCGGGTGAAGGCCGTGATCGCGCCCTTGGTCGCGCTGTAGTCGAGCAGGTCTTGCGATCCGGCGTACATCGTCTCCGACGTGCAGTTGATGATCGCCGAGCCCTCGCCGAGATGATCCATCGCCGCCTGCGTCATATAGAACATGCCGAAGATGTTGGTCTGGAAAGTGCGCCGAAGCTGCTCTTCGGTGATGTCGCGGAGGTCCTTGTCGGGATGCTGCTCGCCGGCGTTGTTGACCAGGATGTCGAGGCGGCCGAGCTGGTCGACGGTCTGCCTCACCGCTTTCTCGCAGAACGATTTGTCGCCGATGTCGCCGGCAATCGCGATCGCCCGGCGCCCTTCCTGCTCGACGATCTGCCTGGTCCTGGCGGCATCGTCATGCTCGCACAGATAGAGGATCGCGACGTCGGCGCCTTCGCGCGCGAACAGCGCCGCGACGGCGCGGCCGATGCCGCTGTCGGCGCCGGTGATCAGCGCAACCTTGCCCTTGAGCCGATCCGACCCGGCGTAGCGCGGAGCCCAGTCGGGCTTGGGCTCGAGCTCGCTTTCATGGCCCGGCAACCGATCCTCGTGGATCATCGGTTCCATCACTTCGGACATGGCAAATCTCCTCGGCCATAGAACCGCTTGGCGTCCGCTGGCGTTCCGCGGCCTACGGCGCCGATTTGCCGCCTGACCGAGCGCTCCTTACCTAAGACGGGATGGCGGACCCTTCAGCTCTGCAGCGAACCAGGCCCAACAACGGCTTCGCCGCGCTGTGGCGCTTTTTGCCGATGCTGTGGCCGAAGGGCGAGGCCGAACTGAAGGCGCGCGTCGTCGCCGCGGTGCTGCTGGTCCTCGCCGGCAAGGGGATCGG
This sequence comes from Sphingomicrobium sp., assembly GCA_045811385.1. Lineage (GTDB taxonomy): Bacteria > Pseudomonadota > Alphaproteobacteria > Sphingomonadales > Sphingomonadaceae > Sphingomicrobium. The sequence goes on from JBJMUB010000009.1 coordinate 1,175, forward strand.
GTTCATCGGGCCCTATGCGCTGAAGGTGGCGGTCGACCGGATGAGCGGCCATGCCGCCTTTGCGGTCGTGGCCGGCCTCGTCCTCGCCTACGCCGCGGCGCGCTTCGCCGGGGTGCTGTCCGACAACATCCGCAATGCCGTGTTCGAGAAGGTCGGGCAGGACGCCGCCCGGCGGCTTGCGGGCACCGTGTTCCGGCATGTCCACGATTTGTCGCTGCGATTCCATCTCGAGCGCCGCACCGGATCGCTGACCAAGATCGTCGAGCGCGGCACCAAGAGCATCGACATGATGCTGTTTTTCCTGCTGTTCAACATCGCTCCGACGGTCATCGAGCTGGCCGGGATCTGCATCATCTTCTACGTCAAGTTCGGCGTCGGGCTGGTCGCCGCGACCCTCGCGATCGTCGTCGTCTACATCGCCTTCACGCGCTGGGTGACCGACTGGCGCTCGCAGATTCAGCGGCAGATGAACGAGGTCGACAACAAGGCCATCGGCCGCGCCGTCGACAGCCTGCTCAATTACGAAACCGTCAAATATTTCGGCGCCGAGGACCGCGAAGCCAAGCGCTACGAGGAAGCCGTCGGCGCCTTCGCCCGAGCGTCGGTGCGCAACGAAGTCTCGCTCGCCTGGCTCAACATCGGCCAGGCCCTGATCACCAACCTGATGATGGCCGGAGCTCTGATCTTCACCGTGTGGGGCTGGAGCCGGGGCCGCTTTTCGCCGGGCGACGTGGTGTGGATCAACGGCCTCCTGATGCAGCTGTTCCGCCCGCTCGACATGCTCGGCTGGGTCTACCGCACGATCCGCCAGGGGCTGATCGACATGGAAGCGATGTGGAACCTGCTCGACACTCCGGCCGAGGTCGTCGACAAGCCCGGAGCGCCGCAGCTGCACGTCACCGACGGCGCCGTCCGCTTCGACCAGGTCCGCTTCGGCTACGAGCCGGCGCGCGAGATCCTCAAGGGGCTCGACCTCGACATTCCGGCCGGCACCAGCTGCGCGATCGTCGGTCCGTCGGGCGCCGGCAAGTCGACCATCGCCCGCCTGCTCTATCGCTTCTACGACCCGACCGCCGGGCGCATCTGCATCGACGGCCACGACATCGCCGAGGTCGCGCAGTCGAGCCTTCGTGCCGCGATTGGAATCGTCCCGCAGGACACGGTGCTGTTCAACGACACGATCGGCTACAACATCGCCTATGGCCGCGGCGGGGCCGGTCAGGACGAGGTCGAGGCGGCCGCCCGCGGCGCCGCGATCGACCGCTTCATCGCCGCGCTTCCCGACAAATATGAGTCGATGGTCGGCGAGCGCGGGCTCAAGCTTTCGGGCGGCGAGAAGCAGCGCGTCGCGATCGCCCGGACGTTGCTCAAGAACCCGCCGATCCTGGTCCTCGACGAAGCCACCAGCGCGCTGGACAGCCGCACCGAGCAGGCGATCCAGGAGACGCTCGACCAGGTCGCGCAAAGCCGCACGACGATCATGATCGCGCACCGGCTCTCGACCATCGTCAACGCCGACCAGATCGTGGTGCTGGACGACGGCCGGGTCGTGGAGCGCGGCACCCATGACGAGCTGCTCGAGCGCGGCGGCGTTTACGCCGACCTGTGGCAGCGCCAGGCGACGGAGCGGCTCGCGGAACAGATTGCCGAAGCGGCGGAATAAGCGCTAGGCGTTTTCGCGCGGAGCTCGGTCCGCGCCAGTGAAAGCGATATGACCGACCCGCACACGATCCTTAAGACGACCTTCGGCTTCGACCGTTTCCGCGGGGTGCAGGAGCAGGTGATCGCGCGCGTCCTCGCCGGCAGCCACAGCCTCGCGGTGATGCCGACGGGCGCCGGCAAGTCGCTGTGCTACCAGCTGCCGGCGCTCGTGCGCGACGGCACCGCGCTGGTCGTCTCGCCGCTGATCGCGCTGATGCACGACCAGATCAGGAGCGCCCAGGCGATCGGAATCCAGGCCGCGTCGCTGACCTCCGCCGACGGCAACCGCGAGCAGACCATCGAGCGGTTCCGTCGCGGCGAGCTCGACCTTCTCTACGTCGCCCCGGAACGAGCGACCCTCGACAGCTTCCGGCGCGTGGTCGATCGCGTCGACCTGGCGCTGATCGCCATCGACGAAGCGCATTGCGTCAGCGAATGGGGCCACGACTTCCGCCCCGACTATCGCAAGCTGAGGCCGCTCCTCGACGAACATTCAGAAGTGCCGCGGCTGGCGCTGACCGCGACCGCGGACCGGCGGACCCGAGCCGACATCCTCACTCAGCTCGGAATTCCGGCCGAGGGCCTGATCGTCGCCGGGTTCGACCGGCCCAACATCCGCTATTGCGTCCGCCACCGCGAGCAGACCGGCAAGCAGCTGCGCGAGCTGCTCGCGGCCCAGCCCGGGCCGGCGATCGTCTACGCCCCGAGCCGCGACAAGACCGAGAAGCTGGCCGAGGCGCTGGGCCGCGACGGCCGGCCGGCGCGCGCTTACCATGCCGGCCTTCCACCGCAGGTCCGGGCGAGCAACCAGGCGGCGTTCGTCGAGTCCGAGGACATGGTGATCGCCGCGACCATCGCGTTCGGCATGGGCATCGACAAACCCGACGTGCGGCTCGTCGCCCACGCCGCGATCCCGAAGAGCATCGAGGCCTATTACCAGGAAACCGGCCGCGCCGGCCGCGACGGCGAGCCGGCCGAGGCCTGGCTGTTGTGGGCGGCGCAGGACTTCGCGCTCGCCCGGCAGCGGATCGAGCAGGAGATCGAGCCCGATCGCCGACCGGCCGAGCGCGAGCGGTTGAACGCGCTGGCGATGTTCGTCGAAGCGACCGGCTGTCGCCGCGCGATCCTGCTCCGGCACTTCGGCGAGGACCCGCCCGAACGCTGCGGCAATTGCGACAATTGTCTCGAGCCGCCGGCGGCGATCGACGCGACCGAAGTCGCACGCAAGTTGCTATCGGCCGCGTTCCGCACCGAAATGCGGTTCGGCGTCGGCCATCTCGCCGAAGTCCTCGCCGGCACCGAAAGCGACAAAGTGCAGCGCTTCGGTCACCATCGGCTGTCGGTGTTCGGCATCGCCTCGCCCGACGAGCTGGCGCTGGTGCGCCCGGTCGCCCGGGCGCTGATCGCCCGCGATGCGCTTCGCTCCGACGCTTATGGCGGGCTCAGCTTCGGGCCGGGCGCGCGCCCGATTCTCAAGGGCGAGCAGCAGCTCGAAATCGCGGTTCCGCCGCCGCGCAAGCGGCGCAGCCGCCAGCGCACCGACGGTCCCGCCGATCCCCTGTTCGACGCGCTTCGTGAAGCGCGGCGGAAGCTCGCGTCCGAAGCCGGCGTTCCGCCTTACGTCATCTTCCACGATTCGACGCTGCGCGAGATCGCGGCGAACAAACCCGCGACGCTGCACGAGCTGGCTCGAGTCCAGGGCGTCGGTGCGGTCAAGCTCGAACGCTACGGCGAAGCGATGCTTGAGGCCCTTTCGACGAACGGCTGATGTTCAGGCTTGCGTAAGTGCCGAGTCGGTTGAAGGGGGGCGATTCGCCGTTCAACTTCCCTAGGAAATTCCATGATCCGCAACATCCTTCTCGCGACCGCCGCGGTCGCCGTCGCCACCAGCGCGGTCGCCGCGCCCGCTCCCCGCAAAGCCGCCAGCGGCGCGACTCTGCCGGCGTCCAGCCCGTTCGCCAAGCCGAGCACGCTCCCGTTTCAGGCGCCCGATTTCTCGCGCATCAAGGACAGCGACTATCTCCCGGCGCTGCTCGCCGGAATGGCCGAGCAGAAGCGCGAAGTGATGGCGATCGCCAACAACCCGGCACCTCCGACTTTCAACAACACCCTCGTGGCGCTCGAGCGCTCGGGCGCGCTGCTGGAACGCGCGAACCTGGCGTTCAGCGCGGTCAACGGCGCCAACACCAACGACACGCTCCAGGCGACCGACACCAAGACCGCGCCGCTGTTCGCCGCGCACACCGACTTCATCTATCTGAACGCCAAGCTGTTCCAGCGCGTGAAGACGCTTCACGACAGCCAGGCGTCACTCAACCTCAACCCCGAACAGGCCAAGCTGCTCGACGTCTATTACAAGCAGTTCGTCCATGCCGGAGCCGAGCTCCCGGCGGCGAAGCAGACCCAGCTCAAGGCCTATAACCAGCGCCTCAGCACGCTTCAGACTCGGTTTGGCCAGAAGCTGCTCGCCGCGGCCAAGGCCGGAGCGCTGCATTTCGACGACGCCTCAGCGCTCGCCGGGCTTAACGAGCAGCAGTTCGCCGCGGCCCAAGAAGCGGCCAAGGACCGCAAGGTCGGCGGCTATGTCGTCCAGCTGATCAACACCACCCAGCAGCCGACGCTGGCCTCGCTGACCAATCACGACACTCGGCAGCGGCTACTCGAGGCGAGCCTCAACCGGGCCGAGCACGGCGACGCCAACGATACCCGGGCCATCGTCCGCGAGATCGCGCAGCTGCGCGCCAAGAAGGCCGCCCTGTTCGGCAGCGCCAATTGGGCCGATCACACGCTCTACGACCAGATGGCGCAGAACCGCGAGACCGCGGTCGGCTTCCTCGACCGGCTGGCTCCGGCGGTCGCCGCGAAGCAGCGCCAGGAAGCAGCGGACATCCGCGCGCTGGCCAAGTCGCAAGGCGCCGGCTTCACTCCGACCGCGGCCGACTGGAACTATTACGCCGAGCAGATCCGCAAGCAGCGCTATGCGATCGACAGCGACCAGCTGAAGCAATATTTCGAGTTCAACAAGGTCCTCGAAGACGGCGTGTTCTACGCCGCCAACCAGCTCTACGGGCTGACGTTCAAGGAGCGGAAGGACATTCCGACGTGGAGCCCGGACATGCGGGTATTCGACGTCATCGACGCCAACGGCGCCCCGCTCGCGATCTTCATGATCGACCCGTGGAAGCGCGACAACAAGAACGGCGGGGCGTGGATGTCCAACCTCGTCAACCAGTCGGTTCTCCGCGGCACCAAGCCGGTCGTGTTCAACGTCGAGAATTTCTCCAAGCCCGCACCGGGCCAGCCCGCGCTGATCAGCTGGGACGACGTGACGACGATGTTCCATGAATTCGGCCACGCGCTTCACGGCATGTTCGCGGCGCAGACCTACCCGACCCTCTCGGGCACCAACGTCGCGCGCGACTTCGTCGAGTTCCCGTCGCAGTTCAATGAGAATTGGGCGCTCGACCCCAAGATCCTGCCGCACTACGCGGTGCACTACAAAACCGGCCAGACGATCCCGCAGGAGCTCATTCAAAAGGTCCTCGCCGCGCGCACGTTCAACCAGGGCTATGAGGTCGGCGAAGTGCTCGAGGCGGCGCGGCTCGACCTCGACTGGCATTCGCTTCCGGCGACCGCCGGCCTGCAGGACGTTGACCGGTTCGAGACCGATGCGCTGGCGCGGAGCGGCTTCGACGTGGCGGACGTTCCGCCGCGCTACCGCTCGAGCTATTTCCTCCACATCTGGAGCAACGGCTATTCGGCCGGCTATTACGCTTATCCCTGGACCCGGATGCTCGGCCAGGATGCGTTCAACTGGTTCCAGACCCATGGCGGCCTGACCCGGGAGAACGGCCAGCGCTTCCGCGACATGGTCCTGTCGCGCGGCAACACCGAGGATTATGCGGCCATGTACCGCGCCTTCGCCGGCCACGACCCGAGCATCCAGCCCTATATCGACTATTACGGGCTGCCGAACGTCTCGGCTCCGGCCGCTGCGCCGGCCCCGGCGCCTGCGCCGGCGCCGGCTAACCCGACCGAGCGCGGCCGCTAAGCCGATGATCCGCCGGCTCGACGACACAACCTCGGTCAGCGGGCAGATCCGCCCCGAGGACGTCGCCGGGATCGCGGAGCAGCATGGCGTGACGATGCTGGTCAACAACCGGCCCGACGGCGAGGAGCCCGGCCAGCCGCTCGCCGCCGACATCGAGGGGGCGGCGCAAGCGGCGGGCATTTCCTACCGTCTCGTCCCGATCGTCCGCGGCATCGGACCGGCCGACGTCGAAGCGATGCAGGAGGCACTGAAGGCGGCGGGCACCGGGCGCACGCTCGCCTTCTGCCGCTCCGGCAATCGTTCAGCGCTCGCCTGGGCGCTTGCGATGCGCGCCGAAGGCCGGTCGCGCGAGGAGGTCGAGCAGCAAGTGGCGGCGGCCGGGTTCAACGTCGCGCCGATCGCCCACCTGCTTTAGCGGTCGTACTCCTTCAGGAGCGTCCGGGCCGAGTCCAGATCCTCATCGAGGACCATCACGCGTACGCCAACCATCGCGCCATCGGAATAAGCATTGCTTTGCGTATCGAACACGACCGCATGGACGCCGTGGCTTTCGAGAAAGGCCCGGGCGAGCTCCGCCTGATAGGCCCAGTTGAATCGGCCGGCTTCGACCAGCCCGCTCACCAGGGAAACACTTCGCCGGCGGCGAGCTCGTCGGGCCGCGGAGCGCGCCCGAGCATCTGGTTGCGATGGGGAAAGCGGCCAAAGCGCTCGATCACGTCGCGGTGCTTCTTCGCATAGAGCAGCTGGTCTTCGTCGCCCAATTGGGTGAACAGCAGGATCGCGCGATTCTGGTCGTCGAGATTTTCGCTGTGCTCGAACGGCATGTAGAGGAATTTGCGCTCGTCGGCCTCGAGCTTGTCGTCGAATTCCCGGTCGAGCGCGCCCTTGGCGATCGCCAGCGCGAGATGATCGGTCGCAAACTGCTCGGCGTCGCCGCGGAACATGTTGCGCGGAAACTGGTCGAACAGGATCACCGCCGCGGCGGCCGTCAGCGGATCGGTCAGGAAGTTGTCGGCCGGCAATTGGCGCTTGGCCGCCCACAGCTTGAGGAAGGTCTGCCGGATCCGGTGGTCGAGCTCCGGATCGGCCTTCCACCATTGCTCCGGCTTCAGCCCGAACCAGAATTTGAGGACGTCGGAGCGCCAGTCGCTCATGCGATCGCCTCCAGCCGCGCGACCAGCGCCGAGCGATCGGGAAGCCGAATTCCGAAATCGCGCCCGAGCACCTCGCACACCTCCTCGGGCCCGTCGAGACGGCGCTTCTCGCTCTCGTACCCCGGCACGTGCAGGGTATAATCGAAATTGCGCAGCGCGTGGCGGCGGCCCGCGGGCGACCGCGCCGCGGTCAGCGAATAAGTGAAATGCGATTTCGGACTGGCCGAGGTGAACCAGTTGCCGAGCTCGTCATCGATCGCGAGCTGCGGCGTGAGGTCGAAGCGGAACGTCGTGCGCCATTCCCCGCCGATCTCGATCTGCTCGCGCCATTCGCCGTTCGATTGCAGCAGGCGGTAGCGTTCGTGCGGAGTCTGCTGCGGAAGGTCGGGAACGAGATCGAGCACCCCAGTGCACACCGCGCCGCCGAAGCCGACGTCGGCCAGCACTCGGCCTTCGGGCAGGTTCACCAGCAGCAGCTTGTGGGTGCGCGGCGTCAGCGCGTCTTCGGGCTGGTTCCACAGGACCCGCGCGGCAAGCGGCGTGAAATCGAACCCGATGGTTTCGAGCACAAGCGCGAACAGCCCGTTCTGTTCGTAGCAATAGCCGCCGCGGCGGTCGTGGACGAGCTTGCGGACCAAAGATTCCGGATCGAGCGCCACCGGCAGGCCGAGCAGCGGATTCAGATTCTCGAACGGGATCGCCCCGGGATGCGCCGCGACCAAGGCCGCCAGCGTCTCGCGATCGGGCCGCGCCTGTCCGGCGAAGCCGATCCGATCGAAATAGGCCGTGAGGTCAGCCTGCGACAGGCTCAAGCGGCCGTGCCTCCCACCGTCAGCCCATCGATCAGCAGGGTCGGCTGGCCGACCCCCGCCGGGATGCTCTGGCCGCCCTTGCCGCAGATGCCGATCCCCTCGTCGAGTTCGAGGTCGTTGCCGATCCCCGAGACTCTCGTCAGCACCGTCGGCCCGTCGCCGATCAGGGTCGCGCCCTTGACCGGCTCGGCGATCCTGCCGCCGCGGATGCGGTAGGCCTCGGTGCACGAAAAGACGAACTTGCCGCTGGTGATGTCGACCTGGCCGCCGCCGAAGCTCTTGGCATAGATGCCGTCCTTGACCCGGCCGATCAGCTCGCCCGGCTCGTCCGTTCCGGCGAGCATGAAGGTGTTGGTCATGCGCGGCATCGGCGCGTGGGCGAAGTTTTCGCGGCGGCCGTTGCCGGTCGCTTCCATGCCCATCAGCCGGGCATTGAGCCGGTCCTGGAGATAGCCCTTGAGGATGCCGTCCTCGATCAGCACGTTGCGCTGGGTCGGCGTGCCCTCGTCGTCGATGGTCAGCGAGCCGCGCCGCCGGTCCATCGCGCCGTCGTCGATCACCGTGACTCCGGGCGCCGCGACGCGTTCGCCGATCCGTCCCGAGAACGCCGAGGTGCCCTTGCGGTTGAAGTCGCCCTCAAGCCCGTGGCCGACCGCTTCGTGGAGCAGCACCCCGGCCCAGCCCGAGCCCATCACGACGGGCATCTCGCCGGCCGGAGCGGCGACCGATTCGAGGTTTATCGAGGCCTGCGCGAGGGCGAGATCGATCGCCCGGTTCCACTCCGCGTCCTCGAACAGCTTGCCGTAGAGGTAGCGGCCGCCGAGCCCGTGATAGCCGGTCTCGCGGCGGCCGTCCTGCTCGGCGACGATCTGCACTCCGAGCCGGACCAGCGGCCGGATGTCCGAGGCGACGAAGCCATCGGCGCGGACGATGTCGACCACGCTCCAGCTTGCCGCCAGCGCAACGCTGACCTGGGCGACGCGCGGGTCGCGGGCCCGCGCCGCGGCGTCGATCCGGTCGCACAGCGCGACCTTCTCGGCGAACGGAACGAGGCTGAGCGGATCGTCCGACCCGTACATCGCCTGGTTGGTCCGCGGCGGCGGCAACGCCGCTTCGCCCTTGCGCGGATCGAGCAGCTTGAGGGTCGCCGCGGCGCGCTCGATCGCCGCTTCGCTGATCTCGTTGGCATGGGCGAAGGCAGTGGTCTCGCCGGTCACTCCGCGAAGGCCGAAGCCGGACGAGGTATGGTAATCGGCGGTCTTGAGCCGGCCGTCGTCGAACCCGAACGATTCGCTCGCCGCATATTGCAGGAACAATTCGCCGTCGTCGCAGCCGGACAGATGCTTCGCCGCGAGCCGCCGAGCGCCGTCCGGATCGAGACTGCGGTAGAGGAAGCGGCGGGGGTCGGGACCGGTCATGCCGCCTGGCTGTCGGCTGGTCCCCCCTCGAGGACGAAGCGGCGGTCGCAATAGCCGCACTCGACGAAGCCGACGTCGGGATCGATGCGCAGGTAGATGCGGGGGTGGCCGAGCGCCGGATCGACTTCGCCCGAGCCGTCGCAATAGACCTGGCTGGCTGTGACCTTGAACACTTCGGGCGGGGGGATCGCTGGCATGTGCCTCAGGTAGCAACCGCGCCAGCCGCGTTCAATGCGCCGAGCTTCAGAGATAATTGGCGGTGACGGTGAAATTGGCCTGATAGATGCCTTCGGCCTGGTCGGCGTTGATCTGCAGGATCCCGCCGACGCCGACGAAGAAAGCCCGCGTCGAATCGATCGTTCGGATCGGGTTGCCGCCATTGTCGAGGGTGAGGGCGAGCACCGGAATGGTATCGCCGGCGCCGTTCGCGAGACTGGCCGGCGGAGTGATGAACACGATCACCTGCTGGCTCGGCGTTCCCGCGCCGGCGAACAAGGCGCGATGGCCGGCGTCGCTCGCCATTCCGCTGGCGCCGCCGGCGAAGCCGCGGGCGCCGGTCGCCGGGTTGATCGTGACGATCCCCGAGACCGGCGAGGTGACGACGGTTCCGAAGTCGAGGTCGTCGACCTTGGTCAGGGTCAGCGGAGTGAGCAGCAGCGCCTTGCCCTGCGCCGGAGTCGGCGCGGCAACGGGTGCGGCAGCCGCCGGGACTGCGAGCGCGACAAGCGCTGCGGCGATCAAGGTCATGCGTCCGATCATGCCGCCGATTATGCCGGGGACGTCTGACCGGGGGTTCAACGCCCATGGTTCGCGCGAAATTTACCGTATCGATCAGGGATATTGGATGCTGACGTCGAACGTCCCGACGTAGGTTCCCTCGGCCTGGTTGGCGCTGACGTTGAGCGTCGCCCCGACCCGGAAATCGAACGCCACCCGGGCGGCGACGGCGCGCTTGTCGAGGCCCTGGAGCGTGAAATTGTTGGCGGTCATCGTCTCGGTCCCGCCGACCCTCGTCAGCGTCACCGGCTGCTTCGGGATGCGGATGAGCACGACATTGTTGCCCTTGGCGGCGCCGGTGAACTGCGCCGCGTGCGGCGTGCCGCCGCCGACCAGCAGCGCGCCACCGGTCGCCGAGATCGTATCGGTCTCCGGATCGATGACGACCGTGCCGGCCGTCGCCGTCGTCGCGATATTGCCGAAGTCGAGATCGCGCTTCTTCACGATCTCGAGCGGGAACAGCATCACCGCATTCGCCCGGGCCGGAGTCGGCGCGGCTTTGGGCGCGGCTTCGCCGGTCGCCGGGACGAGCAACGCGGTCAGCGCCAGAAGGCGAAGCGGGAAGAGCCGGCTCATTCAGCCGCGGGCGGTACAGGGTTAACGTCAAGATCACTCTGACGGTTAGGGTAAACGGCCCATTTACCCTCTTCGCTTGTCGCTTTCGGTCACCGCTCTTATGCGCCGTGGCGCAATGGACGACGCCGCGATCCGCATCGAATCCCTGTCGAAGACCTATGCGGGCGGCAAGCGGGCGCTCGACAGTGTCAGCTTCGACGTCCCGCGCGGCCAGATTTTCGGCCTGCTCGGGCCCAACGGCGCGGGCAAGTCGACCCTGATCAACATCCTCGCCGGGCTGGTCACGAAGAGCGCCGGCCAGGTGTCGATCTGGGGCTTCGACATCGACCAGCACCCGCGCAACGCCAAACGCTCGATCGGCATCGTCCCGCAGGAGATCATCTTCGACCCCTTCTTCACACCCAAGGAGACGCTCGAGATCCAGGCCGGCCTCTACGGGGTCCCGCCCGGCGACCGGATCAGCGACGAATTGCTCGCGGCCATGCACCTCACCGATAAGGCCGACGCTTATTCGCGCACCCTGTCGGGCGGAATGAAGCGGCGGCTGCTGGTCGCCAAGGCGATGGTCCACTCGCCGCCGATCCTGGTGCTCGACGAGCCGACCGCCGGGGTCGACGTCGAGCTCCGCCGCCAGCTGTGGGACTATGTCCGCAAGCTCCACGCCGACGGCGTGACCATCGTCCTCACCACCCACTATCTCGAGGAAGCCGAGGAATTGTGCGACCGCATCGCGATTATCCACCACGGCCGGGTCATCGCCAACGAGCCGACCCGCGAGCTCGTGTCGAAGGCCCAGGAGAAAGCCGTGGTCGTGACCTTCGACCGCGACATCGGCGAGGTGCCGACCAACGCCTGCTTCGAGAATATCGCCCTGATCGACGAGCGGACGCTCGAGATCACCTTCCGCAAGGACAAGGTCAACGCGGGCCAGGTCCTCGCCTCGCTCACCGCCGAAGGCCTCGCGATTGTCGACGTTTCGACCCGCGACCCCGATCTCGAGGATGTGTTCCTGAGCCTCACCGCGGCGGCGCAGGAAGCGGCGTGAGCATCGCCGCCGACGTCCTCATCGTCGGCTCGGGCGCGGCCGGGCTGACCGCCGCGCTCAACCTCGCCGAAACGCACAAGGTCGCGGTCATCGCAAAGGGGGCGCTCGGCGACAGCGCCTCCGCGCGGGCGCAGGGCGGGATCGCCGCGGTGCTGGAGGAAGGTGACAGCTTCGAAGCGCACGTCAACGACACGATGATCGCCGGCGCCGGGCTCAACGACCTCGCGGTCGTCGAGCATGTCGTCGAACGCGCGCCCGCGGCGATTTCGCGGCTGATCGAGCTCGGCGTACCGTTCGCATCCGAGAACGGCGCGCTGCACCTGACGCGCGAGGGCGGGCACAGCCACCGCCGCATCGTCCACGTCGCCGACGCCACCGGCTGGGCGATCAGCCAGGCGCTCGAAAGTGCGGCGGCGAAGCACTCCAACATCACGTTGGTCCCCGACATGGTCGCGATCGACCTCGTCACCGGCCGCCACGCGACCCATTTCTCGACCAGCGGCGCGGTCCACGGCCTCTACGCGTGGAACCGCAAGGCCAGGCGGGTCGAGACCCTGACCGGCCGCGCGACGATCCTCGCGACGGGCGGCGCCGGGCGGGTCTATCTCTATTCGACGGCGCCGCGCGGAGCGACGGGGGACGGGATCGCCATGGCGTGGCGGGCGGGCTGCCGGATCTCCAACATGGAGTTCATGCAGTTCCACCCGACCTGCCTGTACAATCTCGAGGTCAAGAACTTCCTGATCACCGAGGCGGTGCGCGGCGAGGGCGGGCAGCTGAAATTGCCGCCCGGGGTCAAGGGCGGCGGCAAGCGCTTCATGCCCCAGTTCGACGAGCGTGCCGAGCTCGCGCCCAGGGACATCGTCGCCCGCGCGATCGACCATGAGATCAAGCGGCTCGGGCTCGACTACGTCCACCTCGACATCTCGCACCGCGAGCCCGAGTTCGTCAGCGCGCACTTCCCCAACATCTACGAGAAGCTGCTCGGCCTCGGCATCGACATCACCAAAGAGCCGATCCCGGTCGTCCCCGCCCAGCATTACACTTGCGGCGGAGTGGTGGTGGATCTGGATGGGCGGACCGACGCGCCGGGATTGTACGCCGCGGGCGAAGTCACCCAGTCCGGGCTTCACGGCGCCAACCGGCTCGCCTCGAACAGCCTGCTCGAGTGTCTAGTGTTCGGCGAGGCCGCGGCGAAGCACATCGCCGCCAACTGGGGCGAGCTGCCCGACGTGCCCGACATCCGCGCGTGGGACGAAAGCCGGGTGACCGACAGCGACGAGGAAGTTGTGATCGCCCAGACCTGGGGCGAGATCCGCCGCTTCATGTGGAATTATGTCGGCATCGTCCGGACCACCAAACGGCTCGAGCGGGCCAAGCGCCGCATCGATATGCTGCGTCAGGAGGTGCTCGATTATTACGCTCACTTCCGTGTCACGCCCGACCTGATCGAGCTCAGGAACCTGGTCGAGGTCGCCGACCTCATCGTCCGCTCCGCGCTCCACCGCCACGAGAGCCGCGGGCTGCATTACGTCCTCGATTTCCCGGAGGCGGAACGGGAGGCGAAGGACACGGTGCTGGTGCCGTGAACGTCCGCATCCCCGTCGGCGAGGAGAGCGTGTCGGGCCTGCTGTTGTGTCCGGACAACGCCGAGGCGCTCTACGTCTTCGCCCACGGCGCGGGCGCCGGGATGACTCACCGGGCGATGGAGTCGAACGCGCAAGGGCTTGCCGCGCGCGGCATCGCGACGCTGCGCTACCAGTTTCCGTACATGGAGAAGGGCGGTAAGCGCGTCGATCCGCCGACAATCGCGCATGCCGCGGTGCGCGCCGCCGTCGCCGAGGCAGCGAAGCTAGCGCTCGACCTGCCGCTGTTCGCCGGGGGCCGCTCGTTCGGCGGGCGCATGACCTCGCAGGCCCAGGCCGACGCGCCGCTGCCCGGTGTCCGCGGCCTCGCCTTCCTCAGCTTCCCGCTCCACCCCGCCGGCAAGCCCGGAACCGAGCGTGCCGAGCATTTGCAGCGGGTGCAGATTCCGATGCTGTTCGTCTCGGGCAGCCGCGACGCGCTGGCCGAGCTCGATCTGCTGCGGCCGGTCGTCGTCGGGCTCGGCAGCCGGGCCACGCTGCACCTGGTCGACCAGGCCGATCACAGCTTCAAGGTCGCCGCGAAGAGCGGCCGCACTCCGGCCGACGCCGAGGCCGAAGCGCTCGATGCGCTGGCGGACTGGATCACGAAGCAAAAGGGGGACTGACCAATGCCGATCGAGCTCACAATCCTGGCGCTGGGCGCGGTGCTGCTGTTCGTCCACATCTTCACCGCGACCCGCTTCAAGACCGCGCAATGGGGCCGCAAGTGGAACGTCGGCGCCCGCGACGAGGCGCTGACCGAGCCCAACCCGGTGACCGGCCGCACCATGCGCGCCCAGGCTAATTTCCAGGAGACCTTCCCCATTGCGATCATCGCCCTGCTCGGGGTGGTGATCGTCGGCCGCACCAGCCAATGGACGGCAATCGGTGGCTGGATCTGGCTCGGCGCGCGCCTCGTCTACCTGCCGCTCTACGCCACCGGCGTTCGCGGTTACCGCACCGTCGTGTGGACCATCAGCATGGTCGGCCTCGGCATGGTCCTGTGGCCGCTGCTGTTCGGTTAGGGCAAAGGTCACACAGTTCGCGTCCGATGGTGGTTCGCGACACTTCCTGACCCGCGGTTAGGACTCGGGCTGGCCCATCGACCAGCTTGGATCAAAAACGGGGTCAAATAGGACAGCATTTTCGACCGGGCCAAACGTAGAGTAATACTGAAAAATGCCCATCGTCGTGGAAGCCGCGCCAGCCTTTGAGTGGCTGAATGCCTGGATCGGCCTCGCAGGCGTATTGCTTGGCGGCTTGCTAACCTATCTTGTCACCTACCAATTTGAGAGACGTCGCACCAAAAATGAGAGACTTGGTCGAGCCTACAGTTTGATGTTCGCCATCATAAAGTTGTCGGACGACCTCACAAAGATGGAACAGGATGTTCAGAGTGGGATCGCCAAAGCCGAGGCCGCCGGCGTTCACGGAGAGCTTTGGGCCAAAATGCCAATCAACATCGGGCACTCAGACCCAGTTTCTGTCGCGGCGGAGGACCTCACCGTCGTCGCTCTGACGCGTGATACCGATCTGACCACGCAAATTGGCGAGGTCGAAGCCGCGCATCGAATCTATACACAGTGCTTCCGACGGCTCGATGAGCTTCGAATCGAATTCCGATCGTTCGGCTTGGAGACGGCCGTAGAAGGAGAAACCGTCTCGTTCGAAGCGGACCATGCGCAACTCGTAAAAATCGCGCCGACGCTAATTCAACTACGGACCTTGAGCGACGCCGTTGCTACGGGATTGCCAGACGCAGCGAAGCAAGCGAGAGATGTGGCGGAGCGCCTCGGACCTCACCTGAAAAAGTTCTATAAATTCAAACACTTTCTCGTGCTATCATTCCCTGCCCCAACTGTCCCCGCAGCGCCGGCAAAGACAGAAGCTAGCGCCTAGCCGCCACCCTGCTAAACCCGCTGCCTCATGTCCGAAACAGAAACGACCGAAGCGCCCGCGATCGCGGTCGCCGCGCCCGCCGCCCAGAACCACCTCTACCTGGTCGACGGGTCGAGCTACATCTTCCGCGCCTATCACCGGCTGCCGCCGCTCACCAACCGGCACGGGATGAACGTCGGCGCCGTCTACGGCTACACGGCCATGCTGTGGAAGCTCGCCGACGGCCTCAGCCGGGCCGACGGGCCGACCCACATGGCGGTCGTGCTCGACAAGTCGGAGCAGACGTTCCGCAACGCAATGTACGACGGCTACAAGGCGCACCGGCCGCCGCCGCCCGAGGACCTCGTCCCGCAGTTCCCGCTGATCCGCGTTGCGACACGCGCCTTTTCAATCCCGTGCATCGAGCAGAACGGGCTGGAGGCCGATGACATCATTGCCTGCTATGTGACTGCTGCGAAGCAAGCCGGCTGGCGTGTGACGATCGTCAGCTCGGACAAGGATCTGATGCAGCTGGTCGAGGACGGCCAGGTCGACATGCTCGACACGATGAACGACCGCCG
>JBJMUB010000010.1:0-19549 GCA_045811385.1 Sphingomicrobium sp.
TTCCAGACGCGACGGGAAAAAGGGGAAAACCCCGTCCGATGCGGGGCTTATGGCCGATTCGCGGGCAATGGAGGCTGAACGCAGGGTGCAGCCTGCGTTCAGGAATTCCAGTGAACTTTCAGCTGGTTAGAGCCGGTCTCACGCGGCCTGTTCGGCGCCCTTCTTGGTGATCTCGCGCTTGAGCTTGCGCGCCTTGCGCGAGAGCTTGTCGTCGCTGGTCTTCAACAGCCAGTTGTCGAGGCCGCCGACATGCTCGACCGAGCGCAGGCCGTGGGTCGAAACGCGCAGCTTCACGCTCGTTCCGAGCGCGTCGGAGATCAGAGTCACGTTCTGCAGATTGGGCAGGAACGTGCGCTTGGTCTTGTTGTTGGCGTGGGAAACGTTGTTGCCCACCTGCCGGCCCTTGCCGGTCAGCTCGCAAACCCGCGACATGGTTCTAATCCTGATTTTGGTTCGAGCACGTGGATGCGCCCGGAAAGCGCCGCCCGTTAGCGGCTGGGGCTGTGTTCGTCAACGGAGCCGACTGCCGGAGCCGGGGAAACTCTCTATGGCAGTTGGCGTTGTGGATTGCGACCTGCTCGGGAGAAAGCACCATGCGCGCGATCCTTTTCATCCTCATCGTCGTGGTGCTCGTGCTGCTGGCCGGGGTCGCCACCGGCTTCCTCGACATCAACCAGATCCGCGGCGTGCAGGTGCCGGCGGTGTCGGCGACCCACAATGGGGTCGTCGCCAAGGGCGGCCAGGCGCCGGCGTTCGACGTCCAGACCGGATCGGTCGAGATCGGCACGCGCAACGCCACCGTCACGGTCCCCGAAGTCCAGGTGAAGCCGCCGGCCGACAACCTGGTTGCGAACAACAGCGTCAACGCGATGTAGCTGACAGCGGCCGCGGCCTTGGCTAGGCCGCGCCGATGACGTTTCCGCTGCCTCCGCCGATGCGCCGCGCGCTCGAGCTTGCGGCCGAGGCGGCGGTAGCCGGCGAGGTTCCGGTCGGAGCGGTCGTCACCCGCGGCGACGAGATCATCGCCGAGGCGCGCAACGCGATGCGGGGCTCGGCCGACCCGACGGCGCACGCCGAGATCGAAGCGATCCGCGGCGCCGCGGCCAAGCTCGGCACGTCGCGGCTCGACGACTGCACAATCTGGGTGACGCTTGAGCCGTGCGCGATGTGCGCGGCGGCGATCACGCTGGCGCGGTTCAAGGCGCTGCGCTTCGGTGCCGAGGATCCCAAGGGCGGCGGAGTCCTCAACGGCGCTCGGATCTTCGCCCAGCCGACCTGCCATCATCGGCCCGACCTGCTCGGGGGGATCGGCGAGGCCGAAGCGGCGGTGCTCCTGCGCAGCTTCTTCGCCGAACGGCGCTAGGCGGTTCGTCGAAGCGCGCTTCTGTCGGCGACCTGGGCATGCTCTGATGAAACCATGCGCGGGCTTGCGATCCTGTCCCTGGCATTCGCATCCGCTCAGGCGGTCGCGTTACCTGCGCCGACCGTGTGGTCGGCGCCGCCCATATCCACCGAACAGTTCGAATCGCACCCGGCCTTCGATCCGCGGACCGGCGACCTGTGGTTCGTCCGTTCGACTCCCGAATTTCGCGGCTGGCGGCTCAAGGTCAGCCGCTGCACCACGACGGGGTGGAGCGCGCCTGCCGATCCGCCGCTCGCCGGCAATGGCGTCGAGGCCGACCCCTGGTTCAGCCCGGACGGCCGGACCCTGTGGTTCATCTCCAGCCGGACGACCGACGGAGTGAAGGGCCGCGGCATCGACATCTGGCGCGCGACCCGCGGCCGCGCCGGCCGCTGGAGCACTCCCGAGCGGCTGCCCGAGCCGATCAATTCGCCGGGCAACGAATGGTATCCGCGCGTCGATCGCGACGGCTGGCTCTATTTCGGGTCCGACCGGCCCGGCGGCTTCGGCAAGACCGATATCTGGCGCGCGCGCGCGAAGCGCGGCCGCTGGATGGTCGAGAATGCCGGACCCAACATCAACAGCGACGGCGACGAATATGAGGCGCTGCCTAACCCCGACGGCAAATGGCTGCTGCTCTCCGCCGACGGCTATTACCGGTCGGAGCGCGCCGGACCGGGCTGGTCGAAGCGCGTCCGCCTCGGCCGCGAGATCAACGCCAACGGCAGCGAGATCGGCGCCGCCTTCTCCCCGAGCGGTCGGTCGTGGCTGTTCGCGAGATCGCTCGACGACGGCCGTTCGGGCGAGCTGCTCCTTGTCGGCAAGGAGAATTGGCCGAAGCCCTGTCCGCGGCGCTAACCGGTATAAGGGACGAGGCGGATTTCGACGCGGCGGTTGGCCGCTCGCTCCGTCTCGCTGCTCTCCACCGCGTAGAGCGGCGAACTTTCGCCATAGCCCTTGGCTGCGATGCGCGCCTTGGACACGCCATGGCTGCCGAGGAACGTGGCGGCGGCGGTCGCGCGCTTTTGCGACAGCGCCTGATTGACCTGCGGCGTTCCCGACGTGTCGGTATGGGCAAGCACGTCCACATAGGTCTGGTTGAATGTCTTCAGCGTCCGGGAGATCTCGGTGAGCGTGGCGCCGATCTCGGGCTTGATCGCGGCGCTGCCCTGATCGAAGGTCAGGGTCGCCGGGATCCGCACCAGCAGCCCGTTGGGCAGCTGGACGACGTCGATCCCGATGCCCGCGGTCTGGCGCCGAAGCTCCTGCTCCGCCCGGTACATGTAATTGGGCGCGGCCGCCGGGCTCAGCGGACGGATCTTGGCGGCCTTGAGCTTGGCGGCGCGCGCCTTGCGGCCGCCGATCACGTCGCCGTTGAGATAAGCGGCGCCGATGCCGAGCGCGATGAACGCGGTTGGCCGAACGATCGGCAGCGGCGGCGGCGGCGCCGGCTGGGCGAACGGTCCGACCCCGCAACCGGCGAGCGGTAGGGTGCAAAGCGCAACCGCGAGACTGCTGCGGGTTCGGTTCATTGGCGGCCTTTCGGACTGGGTGACGCGATGAAACCGGTCCATGCCACGGATGGTTCCGCGAGTGAACCAAACCACCGCTTGTGAACCGCGGTTGCGACAGGCTAGACTCGTTTCGACGCCGATGAGCGAACTTTCCCCCATACCCTGGCTTGATGTTCTTCTGATCCTCGCTTTGATCGGGCTCAACGGCGCCTTGGCGATGGGCGAGCTGGCGATTGTCTCGGCGCGCGAAGCGCGGCTGAAGGCGATGGCCAAGAGCGGCAGCGCAGGCGCCAGATGCGCGCTCGACCTTGCCGCCGATCCCGGCCGCTTCCTCTCGACTGCGCAGAGCGGAATCACCCTGATCGCGATCTTCGCCGGCGCGTTTTCAGGCGCAAGCCTGGGAGAACCGGTTGCCCAGAGGCTCGAGCTCGCGGGGCTATCGACCAACACCGCCCATAGCGTCGGGTTCGGGTTGGTCATCGTCGTCACGACCTACGTCTCACTGGTGATCGGCGAGATCGTGCCGAAGCAGATCGCGCTTCGTTCGCCCGAGCCGATCGCGGTGGTCGTCTCGCGCCCGATGAAATGGCTGTCGAGGGTCACCGCGCCGTTCGTGTGGCTGCTCGACCTCTCCAGCCGGCTGATCTTCCGACTGCTCCGGCTCGATCGCGAATCGAAGAATCATGTGACGGCGGAAGAGCTTCACCTGGTGGTCGCCGAAGCGCAGACGGCCGGAGTCCTCGAGGAGGACGAGCGGGCGATGATCTCGGGCATCGTCCGTCTCGCCGACCGTCCAGTGCGTGAAGTAATGACCCCCCGCACCGACGTCGACTGGATCGACGTCAGCGCAACCTCGGCGGAGGTCCGCGTGGCGTTGCTCGATACCCCGCACAGCCGGATTCCGGTCGCCGACGGCTCGATCGACAATATCGTCGGGGTGATACAGACCCGCGACGTGCTCGCCTGCGTGCTTGAGGACCGGCCGATCGAGCTCGGTCAGCTGTCGCGCACCGCGCCGGTGATCCCGGACCTGATGGACGCGATGGATGCGCTGGCGGTCCTGCGCAGCGCCGACGTGCCGCTTGCCCTGGTCCACGACGAATATGGCCATTTCGACGGCATCGTCACTCCGGGAAGCATCCTCGCCGCCCTCGCCGGGACGTTCGCCCACGACGTCGAGCAGGGCGAGGAGCCGCCGCTGGTCGAGCGCGAGGACGGCAGCTGGCTGGTGTCGGGCGCGGCCAGCGCGGACCTGTTGGCCGACCGGCTGGGGATCAATTTGCCCGGCGACCGCGATTATGCGACCGTCGCCGGGTTCGCGCTGTCGGTGCTCAAGCATCTCCCCGACACCGGCGAGACCTTCCGCCACGACGGCTGGAAGTTCGAGGTCGTCGACATGGACGGCCGCAAGATCGACAAACTGATCGCCTCACGGCCGCGGCGCAAGGCGCCCGAAGCCGAAGCCGAAGCGGTCGGCTAGAGCTTGCCGAACCTCTGCTCGAACCCGTCCAGGTCGTCGCGCGCGAGGTAATCGGCCTGCTCGACGATCCGGTCACGGGTCAGGCGCCCCCCGAAGGCGCCCAATTGGGCATCGATCCGGTCGACCTCGGTCGGAGTCAGGTGCGCGACCTGCTCGAAGCGCGTGAAGCCGAGCGCATGGAGCGCGTCGGCGAACTTCGGGCCGACGCCCTTGATCCGGCAGAAATCGTCGCCCGGCTCTTTTTCGCCGGCCAGCTCGCGGTGGACCCGGGCGCCGAGCAGCTGCCCGGTCACGTCGCTTGCCGCCGCGGCCGCTTCGCCGGCGAGGCCGCGTCCCTCGGGCCGCTTCGCCTGGGCCATGTGCGGCCGGACCGGAGCGCTGTCGGTCAGGCTCACTCGCTGCCGCGGCCGGAGCAGCACGAACGCCAGGACCAGCGCCACCACGACCACGATCAGCCACCAATATTCGCGGATCAAATCCATTCGATCACCATCTCCACTGGGCATTATAACGCCGCCGAAGCTCGACCACATAGGCCAGCACAGCGCCGATCAGGAAGCCGACGACCGCCGCCGCAAGGCCTTCGACGATCAGCGGGAGGCCAGTCGACCGGTTGCTCCACGTCGCCCCGCTGACGCCGGGCAGTTGGCTGAGCAGCCGGGCCAGTTCGCTCCGCTGGAAATCGTCGGCGGACCCGGACAGGATCAGCCGCCGGCTCAGCGGGCCGCGGTGGAGATGCGCGGTCACCGCGCTCATTTCATAATGTTTGAGCGCCTGGCGGGCGCCGCGCTCGATGGTGCCAGTGAAGCGGCCGGCGGCGCCGACGGGACCGTGCCACAACGCAGCCGCGGCAAGCGTCGCCGCCAAGCCAACGGCCAGCGCCGGCCGGACGCCGCCTCGGCGAAAGCCGATCGTTGCGGCGAGCGCCCCGATCACCAGCCCGGCGACAAACAGCGGCCAAAGATAGTCCCACAGGGGGTTCATGATTCGAGGCGTTCCAGTTCGCGCCAGCCGATGTCGCTGCGGTGGAAACCGTCGGCAAAATCGATTTGGTCGACCGCGCGATAGGCGCGCGCCCGCGCGTTGGCGAATGTGTCGGCGACAGCGGTGACCGCCAAGACTCGTCCGCCCTTGGCGACGAGCCCGCCGCCGCTCAGGGCCGTCCCCGCGTGGAACACGGTGACGCCATCGATCCGTTCGGCCGCCGCGATCTCGCGGATCGGGCCCCCGCTCGCCGGCGTGCCGGGATAGCCGCGCGCGGCGACGATCACCGTCATCGAGTGCCTGGCCGAAAGCCCGGGCGGAGCGAGATCGGCGAGCCGTCCGGTCGCGACAGCGTGGAGGAGCGCCGCGAAATCGCCTTCGACGAGCGGCATGATCGCCTCGCACTCGGGATCGCCGAAGCGGACGTTATATTCGATCAGCTTGGGCCCCTCTGCGGTCAGCATCAGGCCCGCATAGAGCACCCCGGTGAACGGCGTGCCGGCTTCGGCCAGCGCGCGCGCGGTCGGCCGCACGATCTCGTCCATCGCGCGGTCCCGGAGCTCCGCCGTGAGCACCGGTGCGGGAGCATAGGCGCCCATGCCGCCGGTATTGGGGCCGGTGTCTCCCTCCCCGACCCGCTTGTGATCCTGCGCGGAGGCGAAGGGGACGGCGGTCGCGCCGTCGACCAGCGCGAACAGGCTGGCTTCCTCGCCTTCGAGGAATTCTTCGATCACCAGCGGACCGTCGCCCGAACGGACCGCCGCTTCGGCTTGCTCGCGGGTCGTGGCCACCGTCACGCCCTTACCGGCGGCGAGTCCGTCAGCCTTGATGACGACCGGGATGGAGAAATCGTCGAGCGCTCGGCGGGCATCGTCGGCGGTTTCGGCGCGGACGTAATCGGCGGTCGGGATGCCGTGGGCCCGGCACAAATCCTTGGTGAAGCCCTTGGAGCCTTCGAGCCGGGCCGCGGCCGCGCCGGGGCCGAAAACGGCAAACCCGGACTCGCGAACGGCGTCCGCGACACCGGCGACCAACGGCGCTTCGGGGCCAATCACGACAAGATCGATGCCATTGCCGCGGGCAAGCCCGATCACCGCATCCGGATCGCACGGATCGAGCGGGACGCAATCCGCCCAGCGCGCGATTCCCGGGTTGCCGGGGGCAGCGAGAAGCTTGCCGCAGCTCGGCGATTGCCTAAGGCGCCAGGCGAGCGCATCCTCGCGACCGCCCGAGCCCAAGAGCAGAATATTCATGGATCTTCCTGACGACACGAGTGCCGGCCTGTTAGCGAACGTCGCCCCCGGCGACAATTCACCGCCGCTCAGCGTCAGCGACCTCTCCGGAGCGCTCAAGCGGACGATCGAGACGGCGTTCGGCCAGGTCCGCGTGCGCGGAGAGATCAGCGGCTTCAAGCGCCATGCCTCGGGCCACTGCTACTTCACGCTGAAGGACGAGAATGCCTGCATCGACGCCGTGATCTGGCGAACCAGCGCGGTCGCGCTGGCTTTCCGCCCGGAGGACGGCGCCGAGGTCATCGCCACCGGCAAGCTGACCATTTATCCCGGCCGCTCCAAATATCAGATCGTCGTCGACCGGCTCGAGCTCGCGGGCGAGGGCGCCTTGCTCGCCCTGCTCGAGAAGCGGCGCAAGGCGCTTGCCGCCGAAGGCCTGTTCGCCGCCGAGCGAAAGCGCCGGCTGCCGTTCCTGCCGCGGGTCATCGGAGTGGTCAGCTCGCCGACCGGAGCGGTGATTCGCGACATTCTCCACCGGCTCGAGGATCGCTGCCCGACCCACGTCATCCTGTGGCCGGTCCCGGTTCAGGGCGAAGGCGCGGCGGCTCGAATCGCCGAGGCGATCCGCGGCTTTCCGGACATCCGTCCGCGCCCCGACCTGCTGATCGTCGCCCGCGGCGGCGGTTCGATCGAGGATCTGTGGGCATTCAACGAGGAAGAGGTGGTCCGCGCCGCCGCCGAATCGCCGATCCCGCTGATCTCTGCCGTCGGCCACGAGACCGACACGACCCTGATCGACTACGCCGCCGATCTTCGGGCGCCGACACCGACCGCCGCCGCCGAGCTGGCGGTCCCGGTCCGCTCCGAGCTGCTCGCGGAGGTCGTCGAACTGGCTCATCGCGCGCAACATTGCCTGGCGCGCCGGACCGACGGCGCGCGTGAGCGCTACCAGCTGGCCGTCTCGCGCTGGCCCGAGCCGCCGAGCATCTTCGCGCCGATTGCCCAGCGTCTCGACGAGGTTGGCGACCGGCTTCCGCGTTCGCTCTCCGCCCGGGCCGGCGCCGCCCGCGGCGATATGAACCTCGTCGTCGGCCGATTGCGCCGCGAAGTGCTCGACGATCGAATCGCGCGCCTCGCGGAGCGACTCGCGGCGGCGTGGAAAATGGCGGAGCTGGCGCATCCCGAGCGCCCGCTGACCCGCGGCTATGTCCGGGTCACCGACCGCGCCGGACAGGCGCTGACCCATGTCGCCGATGCCCGTCAAGCGCGCGAGGTCAGCCTCCGGTTCGGCGACGGCTCAGTCGACGCGGTCGTCGGTGGACAGGCGTCTCCACCGGTTGAGCGCAAGCCGCGCCGATCCTACATTCCGCCCCAGCCTGGGTTGTTCGACCTGGCAGAGGAATAGACGATGTTGATGAGCGGAAGCGGCCGGGCCGCGCGGATCCATTATCTGGCGGGGACCTTCCGGCTGCTGTCGGATGGCGACCATGTCGTGTGCGCGGTCACCGGCGCGAGAATCCCGCTTCACGAGCTGCGCTATTGGAGCGTCGAGCGCCAGGAGCCCTATGTCGACGCGGCCGCCAGCTTCGAGGGCGAACGGCGCGCTAGCCGACCCGCTTGACCTTGATGCCCGGCTGCCCGTTGAGGCGCAGGTAGAAGGCCCCGAACGAACCGCGGTGAACGATCACCTTCTGTCCGCGCGCGGGCGGCAGGCCGAGCGGCGCATCGTCCGTCTGGGCCCAGGTCGAGCCGTCGGCGAGCTTGATCGTCCAGCCCATGTAACCGTTCTGCTGGAAGGCGGCGACGGTGCTGGCGATCTCCTTAACGTCATCCTCGCCGCCGCCGAACAGGCCGCCGAAATCGGGGATCGAGAAGCCGAACAAAGACCGCTTGGCCTGGGTCGCCCGGGCCTTGTCGATCATCACGAGATCCCGTTTGGCGATCGCCTGATTGACGACGCCGGCTTCGCGATCGAAGCAGGCGAGGCGCGGCATGCTGTCTTTAATCGCCCGGCAGCCTAACAGCCGCTGCATGTTCGCCGGAGTGCCGGAAGCGACCGGACCGCGGGCCGTTGCCGCGCTTCCTGCGACTAAGCCCAAAGTCGCTGTAATCAAAAGAATTTTCTGCATGGTCCTGGGTCCCCGCTGATGCCTTCAGAAGCTATGCCGAGCCGGACAAAAAGCACAAGGCGGCGCTGTTGCAAAATTGATACAGCGCATTGACAACTCGCCTGCCGGAGGGCCGCGCCCGTTGCCAGCCTCTCCCGCGTTCACCTATCACAAGGTGCAGTTCGGCAAAGTTGCGTTTGCCGTTCCACGGCAGTCGTGCCTCTGGCGCGGCTAGTGAAGGGGAAGATTTTTATGAAGCTCGATTTCCGTCAGCGCCTGCTCGCGACCACGCTTCTGGTTGGTGCCGGCATGGCCGCCTCGCCTGCGTTCGCGCAGAACCCGTCGCCGGCTCCCGAATGTCCTCCGGGCACGCCCGCGGGTACCGCCGGATGCAGCCCCGCCGATACCGCGACCGGAACGCAGCCCGAGACGACCACTCCGCAAGAGGGTCAGACCACGACCCCGTCGACGAGCGCCACCGGCGAGAACGTTCGCACCGGACAGGACATCGTCATCACCGGCACGCGCATTCCGCAGCCGAACCTCACTTCGGCGAGCCCGGTGACCGTGCTGTCGAGCCAGGAAGTCAAGCTCTCGGGTACGACCCGCACCGAAGACCTCATCAACTCGCTCCCGCAGTCGTTCGCGGCGCAGGGTTCGACCGTTTCGAACGGCGCGACGGGTACCGCGGAAGCGAACCTGCGCGGCATCGGCTCGGCCCGCACCCTGGTGCTGATCAACGGCCGCCGGCTCCAGCCGGGCGATCCGCGTCAGCCGACCTCGGACATCAACTTCGTCCCGGCCGCGCTGGTCAAGCGGGTCGACGTGCTGACCGGCGGCGCCTCGTCGGTATACGGCGCGGACGCGGTCGCCGGCGTCGTCAACTTCATCATGGACACGAACTTCCGCGGCCTTCGCTTCGACGGCCAGGCGTCGTTCTTCATGCACAACAACAATGCGTCGGATAAGATCATCCGGCCGAACGAGGATCTCGGCTTCCGTCCGCCGCACGGCCAGAGCATCAACGGCGGCGCTCAGGACCTCTCAGTCGCGTTCGGCGCCGGGTTCGACGACAACCGCGGCAGCATCATGGCCTATGCCACCTACCGCAAGCAGGATTCGGTCCTTCAGTCGACGCGCGACTATTCGTTCTGCGCCATGGGGACCAACCCGGACGAGGACGATCCGTTCTACTGCGGCGGCTCGACCACGTCGCGCGAAGGCCGCGTCCGGGTGTTCGATCCGGCCACCGGCGCCCGGCTCGTCAACGCGCACTTCGACGCTCCGAATGCCCGCATCGTCGCGGGCGTGCCGCTGTTCAACTTCGCGCCGTACAACTATTACCAGCGGCCGGACGAGCGCTACACGTTCGGCGCCTTTGCTGAATATGAGATCAGCCCGGGTGCGAAGCCGTACGTCGAAGCAATGTTCATGAACGACCATTCGGACGCTCAGATCGCTCCGTCGGGCAATTTCAACAACTCAACCTACCTGAACTGCGACAACCCGCTGCTCAACACGGCGCCGGGGTCGGGTCTCGGCGGCTTGAGCATGCAGCAGACGATCTGCCAGCCGGGCTTCCTCAACACCGATCCGGGCCTGCGCCCGGTCAACCCGGTGACGGGACTCCCGTCGGACACCGCGTTCGTCCTGATCGGCCGGCGCAACGTCGAAGGCGGCGGCCGCGACGACGATCTCGAGCACACCTCGTGGCGGATCGTCGGCGGTGTTCGCGGCGACGTGCTTCCGGGGGTGTCGTACGACGCTTACTACCAGTTCGGCACGACGCGCCTGTCGGAAACCTACTTCAACGACTTCTCGGTTCAGCGCATCCAGCGCGCGATCGACGTCATCGACGCCGATCCGGGCCCCGGCGTGACGCCGGTTTGCCGGTCCACGCTAAACGGGCAGGACCCGAACTGCGTGCCGTGGGATATCTTCGGACCTGGAGGAGTGTCAGCGGCTGCGTTGAACTACCTGCAGACCCCGGGCTTCCAGCGCGGTCACGTCGATGAGACGGTCGCCAACGCCAACGTCACGATCGACGGCAGCGAATACGGCATCCAGACGCCGTGGTCGGACCGCGGAATGGCGCTGAACGTCGGCGCCGAGTACCGCAAGGAATCGCTCGACTTCAACACCGATGTCGAGTTCCAGACCGGCGACCTTGCCGGCCAGGGCGGCCCGACGCTTCCGAACGCCGGTTCGTTCGACGTTCGCGAAGCTTTCGCCGAAGTGCAGATCCCCGTCATCAACCACTCGTTCATCGACGAGTTCACGATTACGGGCGGCTATCGTTACTCCGACTATAAGGTGAACGATAATCACTTCAGCACCGACGCCTACAAGATCTCGGCCGAGCTCGCTCCGATCCGCGATATCCGGGCTCGGGCGAGCTACAACCGGGCGGTCCGGGCGCCGAACATCGTCGAACTGTTCGGTCCGCAGGGCCTCGGCCTCGCCGGCGGTGTCGATCTTTGCGCGGCAGGCACCGGTACAAACGGGCCCGCGACGCAGCAGACCGCTCTGACCACTGCGCAGTGCCTGAACACCTTCGCGACCCAGATCGCGAACGGCAACTTCACCGTGGCAACTGCAACCGCGGCCATTCAGGCCGGTCTCGATCCGAACCCGGCGTTCCAGTACAACGTGCTGCTCGGCGGCAATGTGAACCTGACGCCGGAAACGGCCGACACGTACACGGCTGGTGTGGTGCTCCAGCCGCGCTGGATCCCGGGCCTGGCCGTGACTGTCGACTACTTCGACATCAAGGTGAAGAACCTGATCACCACCTTCCCGTTCACAGGCCTGATCGCGGCCTGCGGCGCGACGGGGGATCCAACCTTCTGTAACCTGATCAATCGCGACGTGACTGGTTCGCTGTTCAACCTCGCGACGGGCTTTGCCAACACGACCAACCTCAACCTCGGCAGCCTGCGGACCAAGGGTGTCGACGTCAACGCCTCCTATTCGCATCGTATCGGCGGAATGGGGACTTTGAACGCGAGCCTGGTCGGCACGTACCTGCAGACGCTCAAGTTCAACACCGGCCTCAGCCCAGCCGCCATCGATCCAACGCTCGATCCGAGCCTGAACGGCACGTATGAGTGCGCCGGCAGGTATGGCGCCACCTGCAGCAACACCGTCGCCGGTGTTCCCAGCCCGAAGTGGAGGCACAAGTTCCGCCTCGGCTTTACGCTGCCGAACGGGCTCGGGATCTCTGGTCAGTGGCGCTACTTCTCGAGCGTGAAGAACGACACGCTCAGCGACGATCAGGACCTGAATTTCCTGACGGGCTCGCACGCGAACCCGGGTGATGCGAAGCTGAACGCCCAGAGCTTCTTCGATCTGGCGCTGACGGCTCGCCTGGCCGACCGGTACAATTTCCGGCTCGGTGCGAACAACATCCTGGACAAGGATCCGCCGGTTTCCGGCGGTGCGGCGCTCGGCGGCTTCAGCAACGGCAACACCTATCCGCAGGTGTACGATGCCAACGGCCGCTACGTGTTCGCGGGCGTTACGATCGACTTCTAAACCGACCGAACTTGAAACGAGCGCGGCGGGCCTCCCCGGAGGTCCGCCGCAATCGTTTCGGCCTTCGACGTGGTTCGGGTTGACGATCTGCACCCAACCGGGCGAGGGGGCCCAGCGATGCTTCAGCGTGTGACGTCCGAATGACAGGCGACGAGCTCGCCGAAGTCGAGCGGTTGATCGAAACCGATCCGGCGAACGCACTGACGAAAGCCAGTTCGATCGCCGGAGCGCGGCCCGGAGACCCGGACGCCTATCGGGTGCTCGGCTCCGCCTTGCGCCGTCTGGGACGGGTCGAAGAGGCGGAACTAGCCGAGTTTTCTTCGATCCGGGCGTCCGCTGCCGACCCGCAAATCGCTCGCGCCGGGCAGGCCTTGCAGACCGGGGATCTGCCGACCGCCGAAGCGATTCTGCGGGCAGTCCTGAGCCGCCGGCCAAACGATGTCGCCGCGACTCGCATGCTTGGCGAAGTCGCGGCCGAGATGGGGGCGTTCCGAGACTCGGAGGCTTTGTACCGCCGTGCCCTCGAACTCGCGCCGGCCTTCGATTATGCGCGGCTCAATCTGGCGAACCTCCTCTATCGCCACTCCCGCCCGGCGGAGGCGATCGCCGAGCTGGACAGGATGGGTAAGACATTTGCGGAATACCCCGAAGCCAGGACGCTTCGGGCGTCGGCGCTCGGCCAGCTTGGGGAATACCAGCGCGCCATCGATCTCTATCGCGGACTGGTCGAGGAGGACCCTGCCGACATCGAAGCCTGGACGAGTCTCGCCTTCCTGCTGAAGACCGTTGGCGAGCCGGACCAGGCCGTCGAAGCGTGCCGGAGCGCGCTCAAGGCCGCGCCCGCCAACGGCGAGGCATGGTGGATGCTGGCGGACATGAAGTCCTACCGGTTCAGCGCTGCGGACGTCGCGGCCCTCGAAGCCGCCATCGCCGATCCCGCGACCGGCAACGACGACCGGCAGCGGCTCCACATGGCGCTGGGCAAGGCGCTCGAAGACCGCAAGGATTACGATGCCAGCTTCGAACATTATCGCGCCGGCAACGCCCTCCGCGCCGCGCAACTGCCGTATGACCCCGCGCGGACAGGGGACGTCGTCGACCGGATGGAGCAGCTGTTCACGGCGGGCTTCCTCGCCTCGCGCGACGGCGGCGGCGACCCGGCGCCGGATCCGATCTTCATCGTCGGCCTGCCGCGGTCAGGGTCGACGCTGGTCGAGCAGATCCTCGCCAGCCATCCGCTGATCGAAGGCACGGGCGAACTGTCGGACATCCACCTGCTCGCGAAGAGCCTGGAGCCGGGCCCGCGCTACCGCGGGCCATGGGAGGCTTATCCGGATGTCCTCGCCGAGCTGCCCTCGGAGCGCCTGGCCGAGCTTGGCCGGCAATATGTCGATCGGACCCGCGTTCAGCGCAAGACCGACCGCCCGCTGTTCATCGACAAGATGCCCAACAACTGGCTTCACGTCGGCTTCATCCGCCTGATCCTGCCCAACGCCACGATCATCGATGCGCGCCGGCACCCGCTCGCCTGCGGCTTCTCCAACTTCAAGCAGCTCTACGCGCGCGGCCACGAATTCTCTTACGACCTCGCGCATATCGGACAGCATTACGGCCAATACGTCCGGTTGATGACGCATTTCGACCGAGTCGTTCCGGGAGGCGTGTTGCGAGTGATCCACGAAGACCTGGTCGCCGATCCGGAACAGCAGATCCGGCGCCTGCTCGACCATGTCGGAGTGCCGTTCGACGAAGCGTGCCTCCGCTTTCACGAGACCCGCCGGTCGGTGCGCAGCGCGAGCGCCGAGCAGGTCCGCCGGCCGATCCAGTCCGACGCGACCGAGCAATGGCGCGCCTATGAATCGCATCTCGGGCCGCTGAAGGCCGCGCTCGGGCCGGTGCTCGAAGACTGGCGGGGCGAAGCCTGAGCTTCATCGCCGCCGGTTTGCAATTCGACCCGGCCTCGCCATGATGGGCTGATGGGCCAGCCCAACATCCTTGAAGAACAGGCGGATCGGGCCGCGGCCGCGGGCCAATATGGTGCTGCGCGCTCGCTTCTCGAGGAAGCCGTCGGCGAGGCGGGAGAGAGCGTCGCTCTGTGGATGAAGCTGTCCGCGATGCGCAAAGCTTCAGGCGACGCACAGGGCGCCCTGACCGCGGTCGATCGGGCGCTCGCGCTCTCGCCGCTCGATTTCTCGGCGCTGCTGTCGCGCGCCGTGATCCTCGACACCCTGGGCGAGCCCGGCGCCGGCGAAGCTTTCGCCAACGCTTTGGCTCAGCTCCCGCCGGATGACGAAATCCCGCCGGCAATGCGCTCGGCGATCGATCACGCCCGCAAGCGCCGCGATCAACATTACCGCGAGCTCGAGCAACGCCTGACTGAAAGCCTTCCTGCGGGCCTCGACCCGGTGGCAAAGGCGCGGGCGGAACGCTTTATTTCCAACCGGGCCCGCCGCACCCGGCATTTCCATCAGGAGCCGTCCGACTTCCATTATCCCGGGCTTCCGGAAATCGAATTCCACGACCCGGATCAGTTTTCAGGCCTCAGCGCGCTTGAGGCGGCAACCGACGACATTCGGGCCGAACTCGACGCGCTGATCGCGGCCGAGGCGGCTGAGATGGTGCCCTATATCCAATATCCCGAAAGCGTGCCGCTGCGGCAATGGAAGGAACTCAACCACAGCCGCGATTGGACCGCGATCCACCTGCTTCAGAACGGCAACCGCATCGAGTCGAATGCCCGGCACTGCGCGAAGACGCTCGCGGCCATCGCCAAGATGGATCAGCCGCAGGTCCCGGGCGCGTCGCCCAACGCGATGTTCTCCCTTCTGGCGCCGCACACCCGCATTCCACCGCACACGGGAGTCGCCAACACCCGGCTCGTCTGCCACCTGCCGCTGATCGTGCCAAACGGCTGCGGCTTTCGTTGCGGAGCGACGACTCGGGAGTGGCGCGTCGGCGAGGCGTTCGTGTTCGACGATACCATCGAGCACGAAGCGTGGAACGACAGCGGCGAGTTGCGCGTGGTGCTGATCATCGACCTGTGGCCGCCGGCGCTTGGAGCGGCAGACCGCGCAGCGGTCGCCGCGGTGATCGGTGCCAGCGGCGTCAGCTTCATGGGCAAAGCGTGACTGCGGCCGCGACAGCGCTCGATCCGGGCCGTGTCCTGGACAGCGCGATCGCTGCCCTCAAAACCTCTGGCGCTGCCCTGCCGCTGGAGGACGTCGACCGCGCGCTGGCGATTGCGCCCAACGACCCGCGGCTGTGGCACGTGAAGGGTCTGATCCATCGCGAACAGAACCGACGAGAACTGGCGATTCCGGCGCTTCGCCGCGCCGCCGGTCTCGCCCCCAATGAGCCGCTGATCGTCCATGGCCTCGCCCGCACCTTGCTCGAAGCCGGCCTGCCCAGCGTCCAGGAATTCGGGCGGGCGATGCAGGTTGCGCCGAACAA
This sequence comes from Sphingomicrobium sp., assembly GCA_045811385.1. Taxonomy (GTDB): domain Bacteria; phylum Pseudomonadota; class Alphaproteobacteria; order Sphingomonadales; family Sphingomonadaceae; genus Sphingomicrobium. Next base: position 15,705 of record JBJMUB010000010.1, read on the forward strand.
TCCGGACATCGTCAAAGGCCTCGTCGCGGCGCTGGTCGCCGAAGGCCGGTCGAGCGAAGCGATCGCCGGGCTCGAGCAGGCGTTACGCCGCTCGCCGCTGTGGACCGACGGTCACGTCCTTTTGGCGCAACTTCGCTGGGCCGAGGGTGAGCGGCAAGGATTCGCGCGAAGCTTCGATGAGGCGCTCGAGCAACATCCCAACAGCGTCGAGCTCCGCCAGCAGCAGCTCGTGGCGCTGGTCGAAGCCGAGCAGTTCGACGACGCTCTGGCGCGGGTCCGAGAGGGCCAGGCGCGCTTCGGAGATCATATCGTGTTTGCGTCGCAGGAAGCTGCGGTTCTCTCGGAATCCGGCGACCTCGAAGGCGCCGACCGCCTGTTCGAGCGGCTTCCCGTCGCCGATTCGGCGGGTCTCGCGGTGCGCCACGTGCGCCACCTGCTGCGTTCGGACCGTCCGGCCGAGGCGAGCCGCGCGATCGACCCATGGCTGGGCGGCGCGGATCAGGATCTGTTCTGGCATTATGCCGCCTCCGCCTGGCGGCTGACCGACGACCTGCGATCCGAGTGGCTCGAGGGCGACGAGCGGCTGGTCGGCGTCTACGACATTGCCGATCGGCTTCCGCCCCTCGACCGGCTGGCCGACGTGCTGCGCAAGCTCCACGTCTCGAAATGCGAGTTCTTCTCGCAATCGGTGCGCGGCGGCACGCAAACGGACGGCAATCTGTTCGAGCGGATCGAGCCGGAAATCGTCGCCCTGCGCGAAGCCGTTCGTGAAACCGTTGCCGAACATTCCGCCCAGCTCCCGCCACTCGATCCGGCGCACCCGCTGCTCCGCTGGCGTCCGCAGCGGATCGCGTTCACCGGCGCCTGGTCGGTGCGGCTCACCGCCGGCGGGCATCATGCCAATCACGTCCATCCGATGGGCTGGCTGAGCTCGGCGCTGTACATCGTCCTGCCGGCCGACCTCGCAACCGAAGCGGCAGGGTGGCTCACGCTCGGAGAGCCGCAGGCGCAACTCGGGCTCGATCTTCCGCCGCATCGCCTGGTCGAACCGAAGCCCGGGCGCCTGGCGCTGTTCCCGTCATGGATGTGGCACGGGACCCGCCCGTTCGGCGAAGGTGAACGGCTGACGGTCGCATTCGACGTCGCCCGCGGCTGAAGGGCCGCTCGTCAGGGTGCGGCAAAACCGCTATGTCGCATGGAGTCGCGTTTCGGGAGAGTTCCCATGAGGACAGTTTACGCGCTTGCCGTCGGCGCCTCGCTGGCGACTTCGCCAGCAGTCGCCCAGGTTACCAGCATGGCAGCCGCGAACCCGCCGCCGGCGTCCGCGGCCAAGGGTCAGAATCTCAACAAGATCGTGTGCGAGGTCGACCAGACGACCGGCTCGCGGCTCGGCGCACGCAAAGTCTGCAAGACCGTGCTCGAATGGCAGCAGATGCGGCGAGAGCAACGCGAAACGATCGAGAAGATCCAGCAAGGAACGAACATCGCTCCCAGCGGCGGTTAATAAGCCTAAAGCTGGCTTGACCTGACCGCCGTCCGGCCCACGATGGCTGCGATGAGCGACACCGGGGCCGCGGAGGCGAACAGGCTGGGAATGGATGCGCTGCGCGCGGGCGACCCCGCCGCCGCCGCACGGAATTTCGAGACGGCTTGCCTCGGCGATCCCACGGCGGCCGAGCTTCGGGTCAATCTCGCGACGGCGCACCGCCTGCTTGGCAACGATCAAGCCGAACGCGCCGCGCTCGAGGCCGCCCTCGAGATCGACCAGCGCAACTTGATGGCGCTGATCCGTCTTGCGCAGCTGCATGAGCGGCTTGGGGAGGAAAACAGCGCCACTCGGCGCTGGAGCGCGGTCCTGAGTCTGGCCGGCGCGATCGAGCAGCCGACACCCGAGTTCGCCACCCTGCTGGGCCACGCCCGCGTTTATGTCGAGGCGCAACGCGGGCAGCTTGCCGAGGCGCTGGACTCGGCCCTCGCGGACAACCTCGCCGCGGCCTCAGAGCGCGATCGTCGGCGGGCCCGGGCCGCCGCCGATGTCCTGCTCGGCCGTCGCACGGTGTTCGCCAACGAGTGCCATGGCCTGCACTATCCGTTCCTCCCCGCCGACGAATATTTCGACCGGAGCCATTTCTCCTGGCTCGAGACGCTCGAAGCCGCGACCGGCGACATTCGCGCGGAACTGGACGCGATCCTCGCCGAGCGCGATCCCGGCTTGGCGCCGTACGTCGAACAACCGCCGGGCGTGCCGAACAACAAATGGTCGCCCCTCGACCGGTCGCTCGACTGGGGGGCGCTGCACTTGTGGCGCGACGGCGAGCGGATCGACTCGGCCTGTTCGCGCGCGCCGAAGACCGCCGCGCTGGTCGAAACCTTGCCGCTGTGCCGAATCCCCGGCCGGGCGCCGGCCGTGTTCTTCTCGATCCTTAAGGCCGGCGCGCACATCCCGCCGCACACCGGCGTGACCAACGTCCGCTCGATCGTCCACTTGCCGCTGGTCGTGCCGGAAGGGTGCACGTTCCGCGTCGGCGGCGAAACCCGGCCATGGGTCGAGGGCGAGGCCTTCGTGTTCGACGACACGATCGAGCACGAGGCGATCAACCCGACCGGCCGCGACCGCGCGGTCCTGATCCTCGACGTGTGGAATCCCTATCTCAGCGAATCGGAGCAGGCGATGATCGGCACGATCTACGCGGTCACCGAATCGCTGCAGGAACCGATGCGGGCGGACTAGGCCGCTTCGCGCTGTTCGCCGACCGGGGTCAGTTGCAGCTGGCCGTCGCCTTCGTCGACCCGAACGACCGATCCGTCGGCGATGTCGCCGGCGAGGATTTTGTCGGCGAGCGGATCCTGCAGATATTTCTGTACGGCGCGCTTGAGCGGCCGGGCGCCGTAGACCGGATCGTAGCCGACCCGGCCGAGCCAGGCGCGCGCCGCGTCGGTCAGCTCGAGCCTGATCTTGCGATCCTCGAGCAGCTTCGCGAGCCGCGCGATCTGGATGTCGACGATCGGCCCCATGTGCCCGGCGCTGAGGCGGTGGAACAGGATGATCTCGTCGAGCCGGTTGAGGAACTCGGGCCGGAAATGGCCGCGGACGACCTCCATCACCTGGCTTTCGACCTTCTCGACCGGCTCGTCCTCGCCGAGTGAGGCGAGATATTGCGAGCCGAGGTTCGATGTCAGGATGATGATCGTGTTGGTGAAGTCGACCGTGCGCCCCTGGCCGTCGGTCAGGCGGCCGTCGTCGAGCACCTGCAGCAGCACATTGAACACGTCGCCGTGCGCCTTCTCGACCTCGTCGAACAGCACGACCTGATACGGCCGCCGCCGCACCGCTTCGGTCAGCACGCCGCCTTCCTCATAGCCGACATAGCCCGGAGGGGCGCCGATCAGCCGCGCGACGGCATGCTTCTCCATGAACTCCGACATGTCGATGCGGACCATCGCGGACGGATCATCGAACAGGAATTCGGCGAGCGCCTTGGTGAGCTCGGTCTTGCCGACTCCGGTCGGCCCGAGGAACAGGAACGATCCCATCGGCCGGTTCGGGTCCTGGAGGCCGGCGCGGGCGCGGCGGATCGCGCGGCTCACCGCCGCAACCGCCTGCTCCTGGCCGATCACCCGGCGGCCGAGCTCCTGCTCCATGGCGAGCAATTTTTCGCGCTCGCCCTCGAGCATCTTGTCGACCGGGATGCCGGTCCAGCGGCTGACGACGCCGGCGATGTCTTCGCCGGTCACCTCCTCGCGCAGCATCGCGCCGGCGGTGGCGCCCTCCGCCTCGGCCAGTTCCTTTTCGAGATTGGGGATGACGCCGTAGCTGATCTCGCCGGCGCGGGCGAGGTCGCCGC
>JBJMUB010000011.1:0-6800 GCA_045811385.1 Sphingomicrobium sp.
TGAGGGCGTTGGACCAGCCGATGATGGCGTTGAAAGTGATGGGGGATTCGCAGAGGCCCCAGATCATCGTGTCGCGGCCGGCCTCGATACGCTTGGCGATCGCGATCTCGCCCTCGCGGGAGAGCAATTCGACGGCGCCCATCTCGCGCAGGTACATGCGGACCGGATCGTCGGTGCGGTCGACCGCTTCCTTCTTGACCGCCGCGGCGGGGCGGGGGCCGCCGTCGTCGAGCGGGTCGACCTCGTCCTCGACGATGCTCTCGGCTTCCTTGTCGCCGTCCTCCTCGTCGTCCCCGGCCTCTTCCTCATTCTCGACGATGGTCACGCCGCGCTCGGAGAGCTGCGACATGATGTCCTCGATGGTCTCGTTCTGGTCGGCCGGGATGGCCGCGTTGATCTCGTCGATGGTGATGATCCCGCGCTTCTGAGCGCGCTGCATCATCTTCTTGATCGAGGCGTCGTTGAGATCGATCAGCGGCGCGTCGCCGTCTTCGACCGTGTCGACTTCAGGAGTTTCGTTTTTCGCCATAAGCCTTTGTTCTTCTTCGGCCGCTCGCTTAATCGGTGCCGGCGAGCGACGCCAGCCTCTGCTGCAATCTCTTTTGCGCCTCTTTGAGCCGCTGCTGTTCCTCGTAGGCCTCGTCCGACATGTCCGCCATGAAACGCTCGGTGGCGTCGACCAGGGCCCGCTCGACTTCTTCCCGGGCCATCAACGTCTCGACCGCCGCGGCCAGATCGCTTCGGGCGCGGTCCGGATCGCTGTCGCGGCGGGTGAAAGAGAAACCCAGGGCGCGAGGGCCTTGTCCGACCGCCGCTCCGTCGCCGGCCAATATGGTATTGACGCTCTCGCGATCAAGCGCGGCGCCGGAGAAGGCGGCGTTGACGAGGTCGTCGCGCAATTTGGCGGTGCCGCGGTCGGCGATCGGCAAATGGGCGAGCTGCTCGCAATGGGCCGGCAGCTCCTCGGGGAAATAAGCGAAGCCGAGGATCAGCGCGCGGGCGGTCGGGGCGTCCACTCCGGCCCGGCCGATGCCGCGCATGACGTCGCCCGGCGGCTTTTCGGGCGGGGTCCAGCGGGCGCCTTTGGGGAACGGGCGCCGCTGCTCGCGCTCGGGCGGGCGGCGCAGCGCGTAGAAGCGGTCGAGCCAGTCCTGGCGGTAGAGGCGGGCGAGGTCGGGATGGCCGATCGCCGCGGCGTGGGCGGTGAGGCGCTGCTTCAGGCCGGCCCAGGCCTCGGGCGTGGCCAGCGGCTCAGCGTCGTGCTCGTGGCGCCACAGCCGGTCGACGAGGGGCTCGGGCTCGGCGAGCAAGGCGTCGAACGCCTCGCGGCCGCCGGCCCGGACGACGTCGTCGGGGTCCTGTCCGGCGGGCAGCTCGACGAACCGCAGAGTGCGGTCGGGGGCGAGCAGGGGCAGGGCGCGCAGCGCGGCGCGGACCGCGGCCTTGCGGCCCGCGGAATCGCCGTCGAAGCACAGGATCGGCGACGGCTCGAGCCGCCACAGCCGCTCGATCTGGGCCTCGGTCAGGGCGGTCCCGTTGGGGGCGACGGCCTCGGCGATCCCGGCCTGGTCGAGCGCGATCACGTCCATATAACCTTCGACCACGATCAGCCGCCGGGCGGCGCGGCTGGCGGGGCCGGCGCGGTCGAGGTTGTAGAGGGTGCGGCCCTTGTCGAACAGCTCGGTCTGGGGCGAGTTGAGGTATTTCGGTTCGCCGGCGCCGAGGATCCGTCCGCCGAAGGCGATGACCCGGCCGCGCGGGTCGCGGATCGGGATCATCAGCCGGCCGCGGAAACGGTCGTAGCTATCGCCTTCCTCGGGCTGGATCAGCATCCCGGTTTCGACCAGCTTGTCTTCGCCGAGCGCTTCCAGCGCGCGCTTCAGCGCGGAGCGGCTGTCGGGCGCGAGGCCGAGTCCGAAGCACTGCACCGTCTCGGCGCCGATCCCCCGGCGCTTGAGATAATCGCGCGCTTCATTACCGGCGAGACCGTTCAGCTGCTCGGAATACCATTTGGCGGCCTCGGCCATGACGTCGGTCAGCGACGCGGCGCGGTCGGCGCGCTCCCTCGCCTTGGGGTCGGGCGCAGGCACCTCGAGCCCGGCCTTGCCGGCGAGCTCCTTGACCGCGTCCATGAACGGCATTCCGCGGTGGTCGGTCAAAAAGCGGATCGCGTCGCCGTGGGCGCCGCAGCCGAAGCAATGGTAAAAGCCCTTGTCGTCGTTGACGGTGAAGCTCGGCGTCTTCTCGTTGTGGAACGGGCAGCAGGCTTTCCATTCGCGCCCGGCGCGAAGCAGCTTGACCGACGGCGCGATGACCGCGCTCAGCACCGTGCGCGCGCGCAATTCGTCGAGCCATTGCGGTGAGAGGGTCACGGGATCGACCCTATGCCGGATTCGCGCCCCTGCAAGACGCTGCTCGAGAGTTATCCACAGACTCAGGCGCTTAGCGAATCGCCGAAACGGCTCGCGTGAAGAATTAACACCGGCCGCAGCGGGTTGATTTGGAACGATTCATTCCGTGCGTGGAATGGAACCGAATAAGGTTAATCTGTCGCGCTTCCGACACAAGGCGGCAACAGACCGCCGGCGGAGCGAATAGGAGGGGGTTTTATGTTGAAGAAGATCGGCGGGCTCGCCCGCGCTCTCTACATTCTGCTCGCGATCGTCGCCGGGTTCATTGCCCTCGGCACGATGGATGTAACGCTGGTCCTGGTCGTACTCGGCCTGACCGCCGGCCTGTCGATGCCGAAGGAGAGAATGGTGCTGGCGGGAGTCGCCCTCGTCGCCTTGCCGATGGTCGGCGCGGCGCTCGGCCATATCCCGGCGGTCGGCGCCCAGCTGACCGCAGTGGCCGGCAATCTCCAGATGGGCATCGCCGGTGCGTTTGCCACTGCCCTGGCGGTGATGCTCTACGAGCTGACCATGGACGGGGTCATGGGCCTGGCCGGCGGAACCGGAACACGGGCCGCAGCCACAGCCTGAACGGCACAGACTGAATCGTTTCGGGCTCCGCCGGTCTTCCGGCGGGGCCCTTTTGATTCAGGACAGCGCAGCCTTGACCAGGCCCGACGCCCGCGCCGGCTCGATCGCCGCGCCGAGCCGCTGCTTCACCAGCGCCATCACCCGGCCCATGTCCTTCATCGAGCTGGCGCCGGTCTCGGCGACGATCGCTTTGACCGCGGCCGCGGCCTCGGCATCGCTCAGCTGCGCCGGAAGGAAGCGCTCGATCACCGCGATCTCGGCTTCTTCGGCTTGCGCCCGGTCGTCGCGGCCGTTCTTGCGGTAGATGTCGGCGCTCTCGCGGCGCTGCTTGACCATCTTCTGGAGGACTTCGCTGACCAGCGCATCGTCGTCCCGGGGCGCGGCGCCGGTCCGCGCCTCGATGTCGCGGTTCTTGATCGCTGCCGAAATGAGGCGAAGCGTGCCGGTCGTCTCCTTGTCGCCGCCTTTCATCGCGGCGATGGTCGCGGCCTTGATGTCGTCCCGGATCATGGCGCTTGCCCTAGCGTTGCATTTTCACGCTGACCAGCGTTGACCGGGCCCGCCAAACCGCATAGCGGCGATGCCTTAGCGACATCGCTGGTTTACCCCTGACGGAAGGCTTTCCTCGCCTATGGCCGACGCCCAAGCTCCGCACTCGGCCCCGCCACCGGGCGCGAGCGGAGTCGTGGTGTTCGCGGACGGACGAACGATCTGGGGCAAGGGCTTCGGCGCGGAAGGGGAAGCGGTCGGCGAGCTGTGCTTCAACACCGCAATGACCGGCTATCAGGAGGTGATGACCGATCCGTCCTACGCCCGCCAGGTGATCGCCTTCACCTTCCCGCATATCGGCAATGTCGGCGCCAACGACGAGGACGTCGAAGCGGGCGAAGCGCACGCCCTCGGCTGCCTCGTGCGCGAGGTCGTGACCGAACCCAGCAACTACCGCGCCAACTCCGGCTTCGCCGACTGGATGCGCAAATGGGGCCGGATCGGCATCGCCGGGGTCGATACTCGGGCGCTGACCCGGCTGGTTCGTCGCGAGGGGCCGCCGACGATCGCCGTCGCGCACAGCCCGAGCGGGCAGTTCGACCTGGATGCGCTTCGGCGCAAGGCCGCGGAATGGCCGGGGCTCGAGGGCATGGACCTCGCCAGGGAGGTCAGCCGGCTCCAGGTCGAGCGGTGGACCGGCGGCAAATGGGCCTGGGGGCAAGGCTATGAGATGGGCGGCGACGACCCGAAGCGGCCGCACGTCGTCGCGGTCGATTACGGCAACAAGCGGAACATCTTCCGACTGCTGGTCGAGGCCGGGGCGCGGGTGACGGTGGTGCCGGCGCAGGCGAGCTTTGACGAGATCATGGCGCACGAGCCCGACGGCTTCTTCCTCTCGAACGGGCCGGGCGACCCGGCGGCGACGGGCGACTATGCGGTGCCGGTGATCAAACAGATGCTCGAGACGAAGAAGCCTTTGTTCGGGATCTGTCTCGGCCACCAGATGCTGGCACTCGCGGTCGGCGGGCGGACGGCGAAGATGTTCCAGGGCCACCGCGGGGCCAACCACCCGGTCAAGCGCCTCGCCGACGGCCGGGTCGAGATCACGTCGATGAACCACGGCTTCGCGGTCGAGCGCGAGGGACTGCCCAAGAACGTGCGTGAGACCCACGTATCGCTGTTCGACGGCAGCAATTGCGGCATCGAGCTGACCGACCGCCCGGCGTTCAGCGTCCAGTACCACCCCGAGGCGAGCCCCGGCCCGCAGGACAGCTTCTACCTGTTCGAGAAGTTCGTGGCGGCGATGCGGTGAGGTGCCTGGCTTTCCTCGCGGTGATCCTATGCGCAGCGGGCGGAGCCGCTCAGCCCAAGGATCCATTGGACATCTACGTGGTGCGGGGTGATGCCGGCCAACTCGAACGATTTGCGGCCGACGTTGGGAAGGGCTGGCAGGGCGGTGAGTATCTCGAGCGGTTATCGAGCCGGATCGAATACCGCTATTGGGCCTATCCGACCCGCAGCGCGCCTCAAGCGCGGGAATTCATGTTCGCCTCAATGAACTACGGATTGCGCTTTGAGATCGAGGATTACGACGACGCGATATACTACCCGAACGAGCGGACGCGGCTGAACGCGGTCGCTTCCCGATGCGCAATCACGTTAGACACTTTCTTTATCGAGCCTAATCGCACCTTGATCGTGAGCCAAACGGGCCTGGGAACCAAAGGCTCGAACTGCATTCGCACGGAGCTGAACAAGGCTAGCATGGGGATGCCAATCAAATACCGTTCAAATGAAAACCCGAGCGAACGCGGCTGATGTCCCAATGTCCCTTCTTCGTCGTCATCACAGCCATGCTGGGCTTATCCGCTTGTGTCACGCCGGCGCGGATGCATACGCAGGACGAGCTGAACGCCGTTACGCGGGAATGCGGGCTGGCGCTCGGCGAGCTGATCCAGGACGAGATCGAGAAGAAGGTGCTGATCGCGCTGCGCAACGACCCGACCGCGCAGCAGCGGGTGTGCGTCACCCGCTGGGCGCGCAAGAACGGGCTCAAGCCGGTGTTCGTCAGCATGCAATTTCCATCGTGAGGGATTGGCGCCGAGCTGCTCCTTCTCCGCGGCCGGGAGAGGGTTGGGATGAGGGGGCTCGGCCTCTGAAAGCTAGCCCAGTCCATGCCTAGGCGCACCGACATCTCCTCGATCCTGATCGTCGGCGCGGGGCCGATCGTCATCGGGCAGGCGGCGGAGTTCGATTATTCGGGGTCGCAGGCGGTCAAGGCGCTGAAGGCCGAGGGCTATCGCGTCATTGTCGTCAATTCGAACCCGGCGACGATCATGACCGACCCGGAACTGGCCGACGCGACGTACATCGAGCCGGTGACGCCGGAGATCGTTGCCCGGATTTGCGAGAAGGAGCGGCCCGATGCGCTGCTGCCGACGATGGGCGGGCAGACCGCGCTCAACACCGCGCTCGCGCTCTACAAGGACGGGACGCTCGACCGGCTCGGGATCGAGCTGATCGGGGCCAACGCCGCGGCGATTGAGAAGGCCGAGGACCGGCTCAAGTTCCGCGACGCGATGAGCAGCATCGGCCTCGAAAGCCCGCGCTCGGCGATCGCCCATAGTCTCGCCGAGGCGCTGACGGCGCTCGACACGGTCGGGCTGCCGGCGATCGTCCGGCCCAGCTTCACGCTCGGCGGGACGGGTGGGGGAATCGCTTACAACCGCGACGAGTTCGTGCAGATCGTCACGGGCGGGCTCGAAGCCTCGCCCACCACCGAATGCCTGATCGAGGAATCGGTGCTCGGCTGGAAGGAATATGAGATGGAGGTCGTGCGCGACCGCGCCGACAACGCCATCATCATCTGCTCGATCGAGAATATCGACCCGATGGGGGTCCACTCGGGTGATTCGATCACGGTCGCGCCGGCATTGACCCTGACCGACAAGGATTATCAGCGCATGCGCTCGGCGAGCATTGCCGTTCTGCGGGAAATCGGTGTCGAAACAGGCGGTTCAAACGTCCAGTTCGCGGTCGATCCGAAAACTGGGCGGATGGTGGTGATCGAGATGAACCCGCGGGTTTCGCGGTCGTCGGCGCTGGCGTCGAAGGCGACGGGCTTCCCGATCGCCAAGGTCGCGGCCCGGCTGGCGGTCGGGTACACCCTCGACGAGATCGCCAACGATATCACCGGCGGAGCGACCCCGGCGAGCTTCGAGCCGACGATCGACTATGTGGTGACCAAGATCCCGCGGTTCGCGTTCGAGAAGTTCAAGGGCAGCGACGCGATCCTGACCACGTCGATGAAATCGGTCGGCGAGGTGATGG
>JBJMUB010000012.1:0-16503 GCA_045811385.1 Sphingomicrobium sp.
CCTCCACAAGCCACCGCGCCAGCTTCGCCACCCGCTCGACCTTGTCGGCGACGGTGCCGAGCTTGTCGTGGAAAACGATGCCGCCGAGCTTCTTCGCCTGCTCCTCGAGCGGCACTTTCAAATCCTGCTCCCAGAAGAAGCGGGCATCGGCGAGCCGCGCGGCCAGCACTCGGCGGTTGCCCTCGACGATCGCCTCGCCGCCATCGCTCGCGCTGACGTTGGCGATGCACACGAACGCCGGCGCCAACGCGCCCGTGTCGTCGACGCACGCGAAATATTTCTGGTTGGTGCGCATGGTCAGCACGATCACCTCGCGGGGAACGTCGAGGAACTCCGCGTCGAACCGGCCGAGCAAGGGCACCGGCCATTCGGTGAGGCCGGCATTCTCGACCACCAGCCCTTCGTCGTCGAGCAGCGAGAGCCCGGCGTCGGCCGCAGCCGCGGCGGCCCCCTCGCGGATCAGCCGCTCGCGCTCGTCCTGGTCGACGATCACGTGGCACGCGCGCAGCTTCTCGGCATAGTCCTGCGCCCCGCCGATGGTGATGTCGCCGGGATGGTGGAAGCGGTGCCCGACGGTGGTCGCGCTACTCGCCACTGCGTCGATCGCGACCGGCACGATCTCGTCGCCGAGGATCGCGATCAGCCCGTGCAGCGGCCGGACCCAGCGCAAGCTGCCGCTGCCCCAGCGCATCGACTTGGGCCATGGGAAATCGGCGACAATCCGCTGAACGGCCCCGGAAATCACTTCGGCGGCCGCCCTGCCCGGCCGCTCGACCACCGCATAGAATACCCCGTCGCGCTCCTCGAGCTGGTCGCGCCTGAGACCCGTCTTTTTGAGGAAGCCGTCGATCGCCTGTTGCGGAGCGTTGGCCCGCGGGCCCTTGATCTCCTCGCGGCTCGCCTCCGTCGCATCCGCGATCTCGCGCGCGATCAGCACCAGCCGCCGAGGCGTCGAATGGACGTCGACCGCGCCCATCCCCAAGCCCGCCTCAGCGACGCATTCGGCAAACAGCCGCGCAAGCTCGTTGCGCGCGCGAGCCTGCATCCGCGCCGGGATCTCCTCGGACAACAGCTCGAGCAAAAAGTCGGCCATCAGGCGGACCGCTCCAGCCACGCGCCGCATGCCGCTTTGGCGAGGTCGCGCACGCGCCCGATATAGGCTTGTCGCTCGGCGACGCTGATCACTCCCCGCGCCTGCAGCGTATTGAAGATGTGGCTGGCCTTGATCGCCTGCTCGTAGGCGGGGATCGGCAGCTTCGCCGCCAGGCAACGCTCGCACTCGGCGGCCGCGCTGCGGAACAAGTCGAACAAAGCGTCCACGTCGGCGACTTCGAAATTGTAGGTCGACATCTCGACCTCGTTCTCGCGGAACACGTCGCCGTAGCTGACGCCGGCGCCGTTGAACTTCAGGTCGAACACATTGTCGACGCCCTGGATGTACATCGCCAGCCGCTCGAGCCCGTAGGTCAGCTCGCCGGTCACCGGCTTGCACTCGAACCCGCCGACCTGCTGGAAGTAGGTGAACTGGGTCACCTCCATTCCGTCGCACCAGACTTCCCAGCCTAGCCCCCAGGCGCCGAGCGTCGGGCTTTCCCAATCGTCCTCGACGAAGCGGATATCGTGCTTCAGCGGGTCGATCCCGATCTCGGTCAGGCTGCCGAGATAGAGATCCTGGAGGTCGTCCGGGCTCGGCTTCAGCACCACCTGGAACTGGTAATACGCGCCGAGGCGGTTGGGGTTCTCGCCGTAGCGGCCGTCGGTCGGACGGCGGCACGGCTGGACATAGGCTGCGCGCCACGGCTCCGGCCCGAGCGCTCGAAGCACGGTCGCCGGATGGAACGTCCCCGCCCCCATCTCCATGTCGTACGGCTGGAGCAGCACGCAGCCCTGCGCCCCCCAGTAGCGCTGGAGAGTCAGGATCAGGTCCTGGAAGGGCAGGCTCAAGCGGCGGCTCCCCCGGTCTTGTGCACGCTCGTCGACATGCGTCGGGCTTTGGCGGATGCCAAGTTGCGCGGCAAGTGGACGTTCAGCCTTGGCTTCCTACATGATGGGCAGCAACCAACGGCACAGACAGGATGATCATGCGGACAGGATGGATCAGGAAGCTCGGCGTAGCGCTCGGCCTCGCGGCGACGACTTTGCTGCCCCAGGCGGCGCAGGCCAAGGCCGCGCCGGCGCTGTGGAGCATCTCCGACGCCGACACGACCGTCTATCTGTTCGGCACCATCCACCTGCTGCCGGAAAAGGTGAACTGGCGGACCGAGAAGTTCGACGCCGCGGTCAGCGGCTCGCACGAGCTGGTGGTCGAGACAATCATCGACGACAAGAACCCGGCCCAACTGATGTCGGTCCTCGCCAAGCTGGCGATCACCCCCGGGCTGCCGCCGATCGCCGAGCGAGTCCCGCCGGAAAAGCGCGCGGCGCTGGCCGAGGCGATCAAGAAGAGCGCGATCCCGCCCGCCGCGTTCGACCGGATGGAGACCTGGGCAGCCGCCTTCATGCTGCTCGGCAACCAGTTCAAGGACGCCGGGCTCAAGGGCGGCGAAGGGGTGGAGGCGGTGCTTCGCAGCTCCTTCATGGGCCAGGGCAAGCCGATCGGCGAGCTCGAAACCAATGCCGAGCAGCTCGGCTTTTTCGATGCCTTGCCCGAAAATGCCCAGCGTCAGCTGCTCGAAGGCGCGATCGAATCCCCCGGCGACACCAAGAAGGAGTTCGGCAAGATGCTCGACTCCTGGACGAAGGGCGACGTCGCGGCGATCGCTCGGGTGTTCAACCACGACCTCGCCGGCTCGCCCGAGCTGATGGACGCGCTGATCAAGCGCCGCAACGCCAATTGGAGCAAGTGGATCGAGCAGCGGATGACCAAACCTGGAGCGGTCATGATCGCGGTCGGCGCCGGCCATCTCGCCGGCCCCGGATCGGTCGTCGACCTGCTCCAGCGCGACGGCTTCAAGGTGCACCGGGTCCAATAATCGGCCCGCCGAGGTTGTTCTTGATCCGAAACGAGAATTTTTAACCTTTCGGCGCTTTCCGCTAGACTTTTGTTAAGGTCTCGGTGACCATAATCGCCGGGTATCGGGCTGGGGGGCCACGATGCGATTTGAGGGGGGGGCGCGGCGCTGCTGCCATGGGTGGACTGCACCTCGTCAGCGGCCTGCAACCCTCAATCCATCGCTCATCCTCAGCCGGGCCACCCGTGAAGGAGCCTGGTGGATGATCAATGTCCTGCTTGCTGCCGCGGTTGCCGCCGCCGCGCCTCAGGCACAGGCGCTGCCGCAGCCGCCCGCGGCGGACGCCAGCCCGGCGATGTTCGTGGTCCGCGACGCCGACACCACCGTTTACATTTTCGGTACGTTTCACGCCCTCGACGGTCACGGCGAATGGTTCAGGGATCGGGTGAAGACGGCCTTCGACAGCTCGGGCGAACTGGTGCTCGAAACCGTCATCCCCGAAGGCCCGGTCCAGGTGAAGCCGGTGTTTCGCGGCCAGCCGCTTCCGGTCACTCCGTCGGCATCGTTCCTGGCGACGACCAAGATGGCGATCAATGCCGGCAAATCCCAGGGCATGCAGGTCGGCAACGGCGCCGACAATGTCCTTCGCCACGTCGCCGAGGCCCAGGGCAAGCCGGTCGAGGGCCTCGAGACGCTCGAGCTTCAGCTCGGCATGTTCAACCGCATGCCCGCCGCCAAGGCGGCGCCGCGGCCGAAGGCCGGCGAGCCGGTCGCAAATCCGATGGAAAGCATGACGCAGGTAATGGGCGACATGCAGTCGGCGTGGAAGCGCGGCGACCAGAGCGTCTTCGTGCACATGCTCGGCGAGCTCGAGAATGCTTCGCCCGACACCTACCGGATGATGTTTACCGAGCGCAATGCGCGCTGGGCCGACTGGATCGCCGGGCGGATGCAAACCCCCGGCACCGTGTTCGTCGCGGTCGGCGCCGGCCATCTTGCCGGCAAGGACAGCGTCCTCGTCCGCCTCGCCCAGCTCGGCATCCCGTCGGAACGGCTGAACTGATCCTCCCCGGAACGGGGAGGGGGACCATCCGAAGGATGGTGGAGGGGGCGTCGTGCGGGGCTCCAGCCCCCCTCCATCAGCCCTGACGGGCTGCCACCTCCCCGTCCCGGGGAGGATTTGCCAACGTCGCGCCTCTCCCCTATAGGCGCGCCCTTCCCCGACCATGGTCATCCCTGGAGGCGTGGCGGGGTTTTTCTATTGGAGACGCAACAATGAGCGAACAGCTGACGCTGCCCGCCGAAGCGCGCGACCGGGCTGGCAAGGGAGCCTCCCGGGCATTGCGCCGCGACGGCCGGGTCCCCGCCGTGGTTTACGGCGAGAAGAAGGAGCCTCTCTCGGTCCATGTCGAAGAGAAGCTCCTGTCCAAGATGCTTTCGACCGGCCACTTCATGAACTCGGTGGTGATGATCGACTTCCAGGGCAAGGCGCACCGCACGCTGCCCAAGGCGGTCGACTTCCACCCGGTTTCGAGCCGGCCGATCCACGTCGATTTCCTGCGCATCGGTGAGCACACCAAGGTCCACGTCGCGGTGCCGGTGCGCTTCGACAATGACGAGGAATCGCCGGGTCTGAAGCGCGGCGGCGTGCTCAACGTCGTCCAGCACGAGCTCGAGATCGAGTGCGACGCGGCGCACATCCCGAACGAGATCCACATCGATCTCACCGGCCTCGAGATCGGCGATTCGATTCACATCAGCCAGGTCAAGCTGCCCGACGGCGTCGTCCCGTGGAACGACGAAGAGGACTTCACGGTCGCGACGATCGTTTCCCCGTCGGCGATGAAGGCCGAAGAGGAAGAGACCGCGCCGGCCGGCGAGGTCCCGACCGTTGAGGGCGAGGAAGGCGAAGCCGGCGAAGGCGGCGAAGCCTCCGAAGGCGGCGAGAAGGGCGAAGAGTAAGCTCTTCGCGCGTTCGCATTCGCCGTTCGTCCTGAGCTCATGCTCACGGATGTCCGGACATCCGTTCGCCCTGAGCTTGTCGAAGGAGTGCTTTTCTACTGAGGAAGGCATCACAGCCCTTCGACAAGCTCAGGGCGAACGGTTTTTCTTTGGCCGCAGCTAAGCTACGGCCCCGCCGATGCAACTCTGGGTCGGCCTGGGCAATCCGGGCACCAAATATGCGCTGCAGCGGCACAATGTCGGCTTCATGGCCGCCGACATCATCGCCGAGGTCCACGATTTCGCGCCGTGGTCGAAGAAATTCAGAAGCCTGATCGCGGAAGGCCGCATCGGCCGCCAGCGAATCCTCCTGCTCAAGCCCCAGACCTACATGAACGACAGCGGCGACGCGGTTCAGCAGGCGCTAAATTTCTACAAGCTCGACCTCGATGCGCTGACCGTCTTCCACGATGAGCTCGATCTCGCCCCGTTCAAGGTCAAGGTCCGCACCGGCGGCGGGCTCGCCGGGCATAACGGCCTGAGGTCGATCGACGCCGTGTTCGGCCCCGATTTCCGCCGGGTCCGAATCGGCATCGGCCACCCCGGCCCCGGGCTCAAGCATCTCGTCACGCCCCACGTCCTCGGCAATTACGCCAAGTCGGAAATGGAACCGCTGTCCGACGTCCTCGCCGCCATCGCCGCCGAGGCCGAGTGGCTCGCCGACGGCGACGACGCGCGCTTCATGAGCGAGGTCGCGCTCAGATTGCAGCAAAGCGAATGACCCGCCCGCTGTTCGCCACGCAGCTTTACGAAGCCGACATTGTCGACGAGCGCTTGCTGAGCGACCTCGCGCATTCGATTCGCAGCCTTGCTCGGGACGATTCGGCGGGCATCCGATGGTCGAAGGAACACCGCTACGCCGGTTACACTAGCTACGCCTCGCTCAACGACCTGCCCAAGCGCGATCCGGAGTTCGCCGACCTCGCCAAGCTCCTCGCCCGCCACGCCGCCACCTTCGCGCTGGAATGCGGCTTCGACCTCCCCCGCAAGCCGCAGCTCGACAGCCTGTGGGCGAACCTGTTGAAAGGCGGTGGACAGCACAGTGGACACATCCACCCGCACAGCATCATTTCCGGCACTTTCTACGTCGAGGTCCCCGCAGGGTCGGGCGGCATCCGCTTCGAGGACCCGCGCCTGCCGCTGATGATGGCCGCACCGCCGCGGGCCGATACTTTCGTCGCCGTCCAGCCGCGCGCCGGCCTGCTGTTGTTGTGGGAGAGCTGGCTGCGCCACGAGGTGCTCCCCGGCACCGGTCGCGGCGAGCGGTTGAGCATTTCGTTCAACTTCGCCTAAAGGGCGCCGAAATTCCCTCACCCCTTCAGGGGAGAGGGTTAGGGAGAGGGGCACTCCTCTCGTCACACACACTAAGGGCCGGCGAGGGTCAAACCCCTCTCCCCGGCCCTCTCCCCTGAAGGGGAGAGGGAGAAGATCACATGGGCTTCCGCTGCGGCATCGTTGGCTTGCCGAACGTCGGCAAATCGACGCTTTTCAATGCTTTGACCGAAACCGCCGCGGCGCAGGCGGCGAATTATCCGTTCTGCACGATCGAGCCCAACGTGGGCCGCGTCGCCGTGCCCGACCCGCGCCTCGACAGGATCCGCGACATCGCCGGCTCGGCGCAGGAGATCGAGACCCAGATCGAGTTCGTCGACATCGCCGGGCTGGTCCGCGGAGCATCGAAGGGCGAAGGGCTCGGCAACCAGTTCCTCGCCAACATCCGTGAGGTTGACGCGGTCATCCATGTGCTGCGCTGCTTCGAGGGCGGCGACGTGACCCACGTCGAGGGCCGGGTCGACCCGATTGCCGACGCCGAAACCGTCGAGACCGAGCTGATGCTCGCGGATCTCGAATCGCTCGAACGGCGCGTCCCCAACCTCGTCAAGAAAGCCCAGCAGGGCGACAAGGACTCGAAGATCGAGGCGTCGGTGCTCACCCAGGCGCTCGACCTGCTGCGGGACTCGAAGCCCGCGCGCCTGACCAAGCCCAAGGACCATGAGGAGGAGAAAGCCCTCCAGGGCGCCCAGCTGCTGACCGCCAAGCCGGTGCTCTACGTGTGCAACGTCGATGAGAGCGACGCCGCCGCCGGCAACGCGCTGTCGCAGCGCGTGTTCGAGAAAGCCGCGGCCGAAAACGCCAAGGCCGTGGTCATCTCGGCCGCGATCGAGGCCGAGATCGCCACGCTTCCGACCGAGGAGCGGGATGCCTTCCTCGCGGACCTCGGCCTCCACGAGACCGGCCTCAACCGGATGATCCACGCAGCGTACGAACTGCTCGGCCTCATCACCTTCTACACCGCCGGTCCGAAGGAATCGCGCGCGTGGACGGTGCACCGCGGCGCCCGCGCGCCCGAAGCCGCCGGCGAGATCCATACCGACTTCGAACGCGGCTTCATCCGCGCCGAGACCATCGCCTACGACGATTATCTGAAGTTCGGCGGCGAGACCGGCGCCAAGGATGCCGGCCGGATGCGCTCCGAGGGCAAGGATTATGTCGTTCAGGACGGTGACGTCCTGCTGTTCCGCTTCAACGTCTAGGATTCCCGTCAAAGCGGTACTTTGATCGGGGTTCGGTTAGGGCCCGCGGGTTCCGCGCGCTTCGCGGCACAGCATCCAGCTCAGGCCCGCAGTGATGACGGCGGCGACCGCGCTCGCCCATTGCGGCAAGTGGCACGGGCCGATCGTCACCTCGAACGGGGCGACCAGGCGATAGATATGGACCAGCGCCATCAGTGCGAAAATTCCCGATGCGATCCACGTGAACGGTCGATTCATGACGTCTCTCCCCTTCGCTTGCTCTTACTCCCTGATCCACCGTCCGGCGAGCCGCAGAGTCACGAGCACCCACAACAGTCCGAACGCCCAGCCGCCGATCACGTCGCTCGGCCAATGCACGCCGAGCATCACCCGGCTGGTTCCGATCAGCAGCGACAACAGCACTGCGCCCGCGGGCGCGATCCGGTTCCAGCGCGTCCTGGCGGCCAGCACCAAAGCGAGGGTCAGGAAGAAAATCATCGAGCTCGCCGCATGGCCGCTCGGAAAGGACGAAGTCCTGACCACGACCAGGTGCGGCTCGACGTCGGGGCGAACGCGCGCGATCGAGTATTTCTGCGCTTCACTGAGGCCGCGGCCAATCAGGACGATCGCCGCCAGCGCCCACGGCAGGTGGCGGTGCCCGGCATAGAACAGCCACAAAGCGCAGGCGATTCCGCCGGCGATGAGGAAGGTCGGTTCGCCCAACGCCGTGAAAAAACGCGCTGCGGCGAGCAATGCGGGCCGATGGCCGGCGTAGAGCAGCTCGTAGATGCCGCGGTCGAGCGGGCCGCCGCCCCAGGCGAGCATCGCCAGCCACAATCCGGCGAGCGCGACCAGCGCTGCGGCGAAGCGGACTCGAGGCGCGGTCGGCCTGCCCGCTAGAATTTCACCCCCGCGCGAACGCCGATCGTGCGCGGCCGGCCGGGAACGACCACTGTCCGAGTGCAACTGCCGCAGTTCACACCGCGCGACAGCTCGTCGCGGCTGTCGAACAGGTTGGTCACGAACAGCTCGGCGTTCCATTTCGGCCAGTCGAGCCCGGCGAACAGGTCGACCACAGTCGAGGAGTGGATCCGGCCGAGCCACAGGTTCGGGTTGCACGACGCGAAGCCCAAGTGAGTCGTGCAGTCGAAGCCCACGCCGGACAGCGGCGTCAGGCTGCGCAGCGAGGACTTGGCGGAGCCCTTATAGGCAATCCCTCCCTGGACGTGCGCCTTGACGTCTCCCCAGGCGGGGAAGCTGTAGCGTGCCGTCGCGCTTCCCTTGAACTTCGGCGTGACCGGCAGCCGGCTTCCGCTCGGCACCGAGACGAAGCTGAGGCTGCAATCATCGGTGGTGTCGGTGACACCGCCGCAGACGTTGCCCTTGGTCTTGGCGTCGGTGTAGGCGGCGGCCGCGTTCAGGGTCAGGCCGCCGCTGACGTAATTCACATCAGTCTCGACGCCGTTGATATTGGCGTCCTGGCCGTTGTGGATCTCGGTGAAGCTGTTCTCGCCGAGAAAGCTGAATTGGAACGCCTTCCAGCGCTGGTGATAGAGCGCGCCGTTCCAGCGGATCGGGCCGAAAGTGGTCTTCCACCCAAGCTCGAAATTGGTGAGGAAGTCGGCGTCGTAGGGCGGAATGTCGCCGCGGCGGTTGATTCCGCCCGGGCGGAAGCCGCGCGACCAGGTCCCGTAGAACATCAGCCCCGGCCGCGGCTTCCACTGCGCGTTGAGGCGATGGATGAACCCGGTGTCCTTGACGCGTTTCGGCACCAGCTTGCCGTTCACGAAATCGGCAAGGTTGGTGCACGGACTACCCGAGACGACCGGCGGCAGCAGCGTGCGGTCGCTGGCGAAGGTGTTGGTGTCGCGATCGAACAGTCTTTCGCCGCTGGCCGTCCAGCATTGCGCAACCCCAGTGCGATTGCTGCCGGCGGCGTTCGGCGGTGAGCCGGAGAACGGTCCGGCGCCGCCGTCGGTCGGATTGCGGCCGAAGCCGAAGAAGCCGATCAAGCTGTTGTCGAACTTGTACCAGCGGGCGCCGGCGGTCAGCGTGATCTGCGGGGTGACGTCGAAGCTCGCCTCGCCGAACGCGGCATAATCCTTGTCGATGCGCTTCTGCTGGGTCAGCCACAACGTTCCAGGATGGCCGTTGACCGACAGCAGGGGATCGAGGTTGTCGATCTTATAGTCCTGGTGGATGAGGTTCGACTGGCGCTGGTAGAACAGGCCCGCGATGACCCGGAACGGCTTGTCCGACGGCGACGCGAAACGCAGCTCCTGACTCATCTTTTTGAAATGGTCGGTGCCGATGATGAACTGCTGCGGATTGATGAAATTGCCCGCGGCATCGTTGTAATAGAAATAAGCGAGCCCGCCATAGTCCTGGTAGAGCTGGTCGTAGGCGTCGGCATAATCCGCATAGTCGCTGAGGGTGAAGGTCTTCCGGTCCATGTAGGCGCCGGCATAAGTTACGTCGAAATTGGCGATCTTCCCCTGGATGGTCATGGCCGCCTGCCAGAACTTGTCCTTGCGGACGTCGTCGCGGAAGCGGTCGATCTTGTTTTCGCCGAGATTGGGATCGAAGAAGAAGACGCCGTTGGCCTTCATGTTTTGATACATGAAGGTCGGCGTGGCCGTCCAATTGTCGTTGAGATCGACCTTCAGCGCGGCACGACCGCCATAGGTCGTCAAATCGTTGTTGTTCTTCTTTTCCAGCCCGCTGTTGGTGACCGTCACGTCGGGCACGCTGTCGTTGAAAATATAATAGGTGCGCTCGCCGTGGATGTTGTCGATGTAGCCGGCGTCGTGCTGCCAGAATGCGACTCCGCGGAACGCGATCCGGTCCGCGATGGGAATGTTGATCATCCCCTCGAGCTTGCCGCCGACGTCGCCGTGGTTGACCGTGTTGAGCTCGGCATCGACCCGGCCCGTGGTGACGCCGAGCTCGGGCTTGTTGGTGATAATCCGGATCGTGCCGGCTTCGCTCGACGCGCCGTAGAGCGTGCCCTGCGGCCCGGCGAGGCTCTCGATCCGGGCGATGTCGTAGATGTGAACGTCGAGCGTGCCGCCGATGGTCGTCACCGGCTGCTCGTCAAGATAGGAGCCGACGGAGGGAAGCGAGCCCGAGTGGTTGCCGTCGCCGCCGGTCGCGACTCCGCGCATGTAAACCACGGTCACTCCGGGCTGGGCCGACTGGAAGCTCACCGACGGCAGCTGCTTGGTGTATTGCTCGAAGTTCGAGATGTTCAGCTGGTCGAGCCGCCGGGTGCCGATCGCCTGGACGCTGATCGGCACGTTCTGGAGGTTCTCCTCGCGCTTGGTGGCGGTGATGATGATTTCGGTCTGGTCGGGAACGTTGCCATCCTGAGCGACCTGGGTGGTCGGCGGCGGCGCGGTGACGTCGGTCGCATTGGTTCCCGGAGCGGGCGATTGACCGGTCGTCTGCGGCTGGGTGTCCTGCGCCCAGGCCGGAGTGGCAAGAGCGGTCGTCGCCAGCAGGCTGAGCACTGCGGCGCGGAACGTACGGTCGGTCATGGATCGCCCCCATGGATATGTCCGCATAGCGACAGAGCGCCGCGCGCTTGTCAACGGCAGTTATGACGGACGCGTGACGAATATCGACCTAGCGTTGCGTGAAGGACGCGGGCGCTTCGGGATAGGCATCGAGCACGTCGCCAAGCGCCGCCTTGAGCGGATCGAGATGCGCTTCGTAGGGGCGCCATTCGTCGGTCGCATCGCGGTAGATCGGCTGGCGTACCTGCTCGGAGCTGGCGGTGCGGACCGCGCGCTCGGTCTTGTGGAACTCGAGGCAGGCCGGCTCGAACTCCAGCCCGCAATGGGCAAGCAGCGCGCGGACCTCGGCTTCGGTGTCGTCGACCATCCGCTCATAGATCACGCGGTGGACCTTGCCCGGCAGAACCGCGTCGATATGCGCCATCAGCCGGACGTAATCGACGTAATATTGCCCGACGAAGTCGAGCGCGTAGGTGAACGGCTGACCGCGCGCGAAATGCTGGCGAAAGTTGCTGAGGCAGCAGGCCAGCGGATGCCGCCGCGCATCGATGATCGTGGCGTTGGGCAGGATCAGCTGGATGAACGGCACGAACAGCCAGTTGTTGGGCAATTTGTCGATGAACAATGGGCGGTCGGTGCGCCGCTGCACCGCGGCGCGCTTCAGATAGTCCGCGCCGAGCGCGCGCCGCTGGTCCTCCGACAGCTCGAGCTGCCCCTTCGGATAGGGGCCCACGGTGCGGGCGAGCGCCGGGATATCCGGCAGCTCCGACGTGCCCTCGACCAGACTGTGCGACGCGAGGATCTGCTCGACCAAAGTCGAACCGGCGCGCGGCATTCCGACAATGAAGATCGGATCGCGAGCGTCGCACCCCCCGGGGCGGTCAGCGAAGACGTCGGCGGTGAACAGAGCGATGCACCGGTCGACCGTCGTGGTGATCTTCTCGCCGTCGTAGGGCTGGCTCTTGAGCCGCAGCGCGTTGGCCTCCGAATAATGGTGGAAGGCGTCCTCGATGCGCCCGGCGTCGTGCATCGCCTTGCCGAGCGCGAAATCGAGGTGGAACCGGTCTTCGTCGCCAAGGCCCGGAGAATTGAGCGCCTGCTCCATCGCCGCCACGTCGGCGTCGCTGAACTTGACCGTCTTGAGGTTGGCGAGGCTCCACCAGGCTTCGCCCAGCGCCGGCTTGAGCTCGATCGCCTTGCGGTAGGCGTCGATCCCTTCGGCCAGCCGCCCGACCGTCTTGAGCATATGCCCGTAGCTCAGCCACACCCGGGCCTGCTTCGGAGCGCGCTCGAGGACGCCTTCGTACAGGCTGATCGCTTCCTCGAAATCGCCGAGTCGGCCGAGGGTCGCGGCCTTGAGATTCCAATGGCCGAGCTCCTCGGGCTCGAGCGCGAAGACGTCGTCGAGCAGTTCCATCGCTTCTGCCGGCCGGCCCATCCGCCCGAGCACCAGCGCGAGGTTGGCCTTGGCCGCGACGAACCCGGGCGCGAGCTCGATCGCCCGCCGGAGCAGGTTCTCGGCATCGCGCCAGCGGCCGATCCGGGCGGCAAGCTCGGCCAGCATCCGGATCGCCGAGACGTCGAACGGATCGTCCTTGAGATGCGGTTTGAGCAGCCGCTCGGCGACGTCGAGCCGGTTCTCGTTCATGGCCATCGCCGCCTCGACGAGGCGCGGATGCCAGCGGTGGTGGATCGGTGCCTGCGTCGCCACGGCCGCACCGTAGCGTCAAGCGCGCTGCGCCGCTATGCGCGCTTGCCATGCGCTATTTCGAAGACCTGGAGGTCGGCGCCGAGACGTATTTCGGCTCCTACGAAGTGACCCGCGAGGAAGTCCTCGACTTCGCCCGCAAATATGACCCGCAGCCGTTCCACCTGTCCGACGAGGGTGCAGCCGGGACTCACTTCGGCCGGCTGTGCGCCAGCGGCTGGCACACCTGCGCGATGACCATGGCGGTCATCGCCCGCTACGTCGTGAAGGACGAGCAGGGCGGCCTCGGCTCGCCGGGAGTCGATGAGCTGCGCTGGCTGAAGCCGGTCTATCCGGGCGACACGCTCCACGTGCGCGGCAAGATCGTCGAGACACGCGCGTCGCGAAGCAAGCCCGAGATCGGCTCGTTCCGGACCGAGACGACCGTCACCAACCAGGACGCCGTCCCGGTCATGCGCTTCACCTCGATCGTGCTGATCCGGCGGCGGCCCGCTTAGGCCGCCGCCGGAGCGCTTAGTCCTTCGAGCGGCGCGGCGAATGACGCCGCATGAAATCGCTCGAATGACCGTCCGAGCTGCTCGAGCTCGAGGAGCTCGACGAGCTCTGCGAGGACGGCCGGTTCCACCTGCTACGCTCGGAGCCGCGGCTCGAGCTCGACGAGCTGGTCGTATCGACGGTCCGGGTGCGGACGCGCTTGAACCCGGTCCAATTCTCGCGCGGGGCGATGCTCGAGGTCGTCACCGCGCCGGACGTCGAGCCGGTGCGGTAGCGGCTGAACTTCTCCCGCCAATATTGCCGCTCGGCGTCGGTGATCTGCCGCCGATGGTGATTGCGGTCGTACACGTAATAGCCGCTGCCCGGGTAATAATAGCCGTTGTACCAGCCGTACGGATAGCCGCCGTAGCCGTACCCCAGGTAGTCGCCGAAGCCGCCGTATGGGTTGCCGTAGCCGTAGCCATAACCGCCGTAGGGCGAGCCGTAGCCATAGCCGCCATATGGATAGCCGTAATTGCCGTAGCCGTAGTTGCCGTAGCCGACGCCGATACCGCCGTAGCTGCCATAAGGGTCGCCAAAGCCGTAGGCGCAGCCGCCGAGGACAAGGCCGCTCGTCAGCGCCAGAGCGGCAAGGCGCAATTTAGGAAAACGCATGTCGAGACTCCACAACACCGGAGGGAACACGAATGCGATGACGCTCCGCCGCGTGAACCGCGGCTGAATTGCCGGAAGGTTAGCCGACGACTCCCGATTTCGCCTTGGCGCGGCGGGTCTTGGCCTGGTTGGCCGGGTCGAGCGGCCCGGTCACCCGAACCGCCCGCTTCGCATCATGCCACACCTGGCGGTAGGCCAAATAAGCGAGGACGCTGGCGACCAGCAGGAAGATCACCACCGCGAGGCCCGCCGCATGGCGGTTGGCGAGGTTGGGCTCGGCGGTCCACACGAGGAACGCCGAAACGTCGCGCGCCATCTGGTCGACGGTCGGCTTGGTGCCGTCGGCGTAGCTCACCTGGCCTTCGCTGGTCAGCGGCGGCGGCATCGCCAGGTTGAGGTTCGCGAAATAGGGGTTGTAGTGCAGCCCGGGCGGAGTCTTGGCGTCGGGGAATTTGCGCAGCAGCTCGGCCGGCTGGTTGCGGTAGCCGGTCAGCAGCGAATAGACGTAGGCCGCGCCGCCCTCGCGCGCCTTGGTCATCAGCGTCAGGTCCGGCGGAAGCGCATTGTTGTTGGCCGCGCGCGCCGCCGTCTCATTGGCGAATGGCGACGGGAAGGTGTCCGACGGCAGCGCCTTGCGCGTCGCCGGCTCGCCCGTGTCCGGGTTGATCGATGGAACCTCGGTCTTCCAGTCCGACGCGATCTTCTTGATCTCGGCTTCGTTGTACCCGAGATGCTCGAGCTCGCGGAACGAGGCCAGCTTGAGGCTGTGGCAGGCCGAGCACACCTCCGCATAGACCTGGAAGCCGCGCTGCAGCTGCTGATTGTCGAACCGCCCGAACGGGCCGTCGCTGGACAGCGCGAGATGCTTGGGCTCGAGGTGGAACTCCTCAGCCGCGAGCGGCGCCGGCGGGTTGGTGAAATAGGTCGACAGGTTGCCGATCATGGCGATCAGCAGGACACCCGCGAAGACGACGCCGATGACGAAACTGGCGATGCGGATCATGTTAGCGTCTGCCCCCTCTAACCCGCGGTCGCCACGGAGCCGGGCCGCGGCGTCGCCTGTCCCGCCGGAGCGGCCTCCGCGGTCTCGCCGTGAAGCACGGATTCGCTGATCGAATTGGGCAGCGGGTCGGGCGTCTCGAACGCCGAGACGATCGGCAGGATGACGAGGAAATGGAGGAAGTAATAAGCCGCCGCGATCTGGCCGAGCGTGATGTTGAACGTGTTGATCTCCGCTCCGCCGACATAGCCGAGGGCCACGACGTCGATGATCAGGATCCAGAAGAAGGTCCGGAACAGCGGCCGGTAGCTGCCCGAACGCACCGGCGACTTGTCGAGCCACGGCAGGAAGAACAGCAGCAGGATCGAGGTGAACATCGCCAGCACGCCCCACAGCTTGGCGGGCAGGATGAAGTCGGCGGTGAACGAGCGCAGGATCGCGTAGAACGGCCAGAAATACCATTCGGGCACGATGTGCGCGGGGGTCGAGAGCGCATTCGCCGGAATGTAATTGTCCGGGTGGCCGAGATAGTTGGGAGCGAAGAAGGTGACGACGGCGTAGAACGTCAGGAAGGCGGCCGCGAACCAGCCGTCCTTGGCCGTGTAGAACGGATGGAACGGCAGCGTGTCCTTCTCCTCGCGGACGTCGACTCCCGTCGGGTTGCCCGATCCCGGGATGTGCAGCGCCCAGATGTGGAGGATCACCACCGCCGCAATGACGAACGGCAGCAGGTAATGCAGCGAGAAGAAGCGGGTCAGCGCCGCCTGGTCCGGCGCGTAGCCGCCGAGCAGCCAGACGCGGATCGGTTCGCCGATCAGCGGGAAGGCCGAGAAGAAGCCGGTGATGACCTGCGCACCCCAATAGCTCATCTGGCCCCACGGCAGGACGTAGCCCATGAACGCCGTCGCCATCATCAAGAGGTAGATGACCAGGCCGAGCATCCACACCAGCTCGCGCGGCGCCTTGTACGAGCCGTAATAGAGGCCGCGGAAGATGTGCACGTAGACGACGATGAAGAAGAAGCTCGCGCCGTTCATGTGCGCGTAGCGCAGCAGCCAGCCGGCGTTGACGTCGCGCATGATCAGCTGGTTGACCGAGTTGAACGCGCCGTCGCCGGTCGCATAATAATGCATCGCGAGCACGATTCCGGTGATGATCTGGATCGCCAGGAAAATCCCGGCGAGGACCCCGAAATTCCACCACATGTTGAGGTTGCGCGGCACCGGGTAGCCGGGCCCGGTCGCATTGTAGACGATGCGCGGAAGCGGCAGCCGCTCGTCCATCCAGCGCATGAACGGATGCTTGGGTTCATAGGCCTTGGCCCAGGGAAAACTCATTTCTCAGCTGCCCCGATCTCGACGGTGGTCGGCGATTTGAAGGTATAATCCGGAACCTGCAGGTTGAGCGGCGCGGGCCCCTGGCGGATCCGCGCGGCGGTGTCGTAGGCCGATCCGTGGCACGGGCAGAAATAACCGCCGAACGGCCCGCGGTTCTCGCCCTCGCCGGTGCCCAGCGGCACGCAGCCGAGATGGGTGCAGACGCCCAGCGTGATCAGCCAGTTGCGGTGGCCTTCCTTGGTGCGCTCGGCCAGCGTCTGCGGATCGCGCAGACTGCCGGTGTCAACGGCATTCGCCGCGGCCTGCTCGGCCGGGGTGAGGTTGCGAAT
>JBJMUB010000013.1:0-24831 GCA_045811385.1 Sphingomicrobium sp.
CCGCCGGTCAGCGTGTCGTTGCCGGCGCTTCCGTCGAGAAAATCATTCCCGCGACCACCCTCGACGAGGTCGCTCGACGCAGTACCGGCCAGCGTATCGGCTTTGTTGCTGCCTTTGATTCGCATGATAATTGCCCCCTCAATGGACGGTGCTACATGCCTCGGCAGCTCTTCCCCCTTGGTTCATGGATTGGGTGAACGAACTGTTGAACGTGGTTCGAAATTTCGCGCTCACCACACAAGGCGCTGTACGAATTAATGTTCGCGACGAGCCGTCTGCCGCGCAGTTCGTCGGTCCGCCGGATCGTGGTAAAAGAGGTCTTGCGCGAATGGCTCTAAAATTCCGGTCGTTCCGGGCAGGAAACCGATTGCCGCAACTTGGGTTGACGCCACGAAGATGAACGGCTCCAGGAATCCCGCATGCGTGTCTTGATCGTCGAAGACGAACCCAATCTCGGGCGGCAGCTGCGCTCGACGCTCGAGGGCGCGGGCTATGCGGTCGATCTCGCCACCGACGGCGAGGACGGCCATTATCTCGGCTCGACCGAAAGCTACGACGCGGTGATCCTCGACCTCGGGCTGCCCGAGATCGACGGGCTGACCGTGCTCGACCGCTGGCGCAAGGAAGGGCGCAAGATGCCGGTGCTGGTGCTGACCGCGCGCGACAGCTGGTCGGACAAGGTCGCCGGGCTGGACGCCGGCGCCGACGACTATCTCGCCAAGCCGTTCCAGACCGAGGAGCTGATCGCCCGGCTGCGGGCGCTGATCCGGCGTTCGTCGGGCAACGCCAGCAGCGAGCTGATCGCCGGCGACATCCGCCTCGACACGCGCTCCGGTAAGGTGACCAAGGACGGCGAGCCGGTGAAGCTGACGGCGCAAGAATATAAATTGCTGTCCTACCTCATGCACCACAAGGGCAAGGTGGTGAGCCGGACCGAGCTCATCGAGCATATCTACGACCAGGACTTCGACCGCGATTCGAACACCATCGAAGTGTTCGTGACGCGCATCCGCAAGAAGCTCGGGGCGGACGTCATCACCACCATCCGCGGCCTCGGCTACAGCCTCGAGGAACCGGTCAGTTGAATGACCAAGCCGCCCCGGCGACGGCGGCGGCCCCAAGGGCTACCGACGAGTCCAGGCCGGCGGCGCGCGGCGTAAGGCGCACCGCGCGGACGGGCTCGCTCACCCGCCGCATGATCGGCGTCGCCGCGCTGTGGATCGCGGCATTGCTGCTGCTCGGCGGCCTCGGACTCGACCGGGTGCTGAGCCGGTCGATCATCGACAATTTCGACAACCAGCTCGCGTTCGTGCTCAATTCGATGATCGCCGCCTCCGAAATCGGGCCCGACGGCGAAGTGCGCTTCAACCGCCCGCCCGCCGACCAAAGGTTCATCGAGCCTTATTCGGGACTCTATTTCCAGATCAGCGGCGACGGCGCCGACACCTTCGCCTCGCGCTCGCTGTGGGACCGCCGGCTGCAGGTCAACGACAGTCATTCCGACACCAAGCCCCATCTCTACGACAGCAACGAATTTTCCGGTCCCGACCACGCCGAGCCGCTGCGCATCGCCGAGCGCGACGCGATCCTGCCCGGATCGAAGGTGCGCTGGCGGTTCCAGGTCGCGCAGTCGCGCGAGACGATCGACGATCAGATCCGCCGCCTCCGCTCGACCTTGTTCTGGAGCTTCCTCGCGCTCGGCGCCGGCCTGCTCATGCTCGCCGCGCTGCAAACCTTCTACGGGCTGTGGCCGCTGCGCCGCGTGCGCAGCGAGGTCGCGTCGATCCGCTCGGGAACTCGGACCCGGATCGGCGAGGATTTCCCGATCGAAATCCGGCCGATGACCGAGGAAATCAACCAGCTTCTGGCGCACAGCGAGGCGCAGGCGGAGGAAGCCCGCCGCCACGCCGGCAACCTCGCCCATGCGCTCAAGACTCCGCTGACGGTCATCACCAATGCCGCGACCGCCGATTCGCCCGACCTCGACGCGACCGTGATCCGCGAATCCGCCGCGATGCGCCGGCAGATCGACCACCACCTCGCGCGCGCCCGGGCGATCGGGCGGCGCGCCTCGGCCCAGGCCCGGGCGCGGGTGTGGGACAGCCTCGAAGCGGTCCAGCGGGCGGTCGACCGGCTCTACGAGAACGTCACGGTCGATATCGCGGGGAGTCACGATGCCGAGGTCCGGGTCGAGCGCCAGGACCTCGACGAAATGCTCGGCAACCTGGTCGAGAATGCCGCCAAATATGGCGGCGGCCGAGTATTCGTGACGGTCGAGCGCAAGCCCGGCAAGGTCGACATCCTGATCGAGGATGACGGCCCCGGC
The DNA here is from genome assembly GCA_045811385.1 of Sphingomicrobium sp. GTDB lineage: Bacteria > Pseudomonadota > Alphaproteobacteria > Sphingomonadales > Sphingomonadaceae > Sphingomicrobium. Next base: position 2,327 of record JBJMUB010000013.1, read on the forward strand.
ATCCCGGAAGCGGACATCGGCTCGCTGTTCACGCGCGGCGCCCGGCTCGACACGACCGGCAAGCCGGGGACCGGCCTCGGGCTCGCGATCGTGAGGGACGTCGCCGAAATCTACGGCGGATCGATCCGGCTCGAGGAGAGCGAGGACCTCGGCGGGCTCCTCGCGCGGCTGACACTGCCGGCCGGCTGATCGCCGCTTACGCCCCGCCGTTGGTCGAAAAGTTTTGACGAATCGACTCATTTCGGTCATTCGGGCCGATCTTTCCGGAGGGGAAAAATTTCCATGAAATTCAAAGTGTTCGCGCTCGCCGCCGCGAGTCTCGCAGCAATTGCCGTCCCTGCTTCCGCGGCCAAACCGACCTACGGCGATTGGGGTTATGACGCCGCCGCAATGGATCGCTCGGTCAAGCCGGGCGACGACTTCTGGGCCTATGTCAACGGCACCTGGGACAAGACCACCAAGATCGCCGCCGACCGCGCCTCGGCCGGACCATTCATCACTTTGTCCGACAAGTCGGAAGCCGACGTCCGCGAGATCGTCGACAATCTCGCCAAGAGCAACGACGGCAGCGTGATCGGCCAGCAGGTCGGCGACTTCTACGCGAGCTACATGGACGAGGCGGCGATCGAAGCTGCCGGAACCGCTCCGCTGAAGCCGTATCTCGGCGCGGTCGACGCGGTTCAGACCCGCGATCAGCTGCTCTCGCTGTTCGTCAAGCCCGGCTACGCGAGCCCGATCGACGTTTCGATCATCCCCGATCTCAAGGATTCGACGCGTTACTCGGCGATCTCCGGCCAGGCGACGCTGGGCATGCCCAGCCGCGAATATTATCTCGACGACAGCGCCAAGATGAAGGCGCATCGCGCGGCCTATCGCGACTATATCATCACGATCCAGAAGCTCGCCGGCCTGCCGGGCGGCGCCGAGTCCGCCGACCGCATCATCGCGCTCGAAACGGCGCTGTCGAAGGCGCAGTGGCCGGCCGCCGACCGCCGCGACATCGACAAAATCTACAATCCCATGAACCGCTCGCAGCTGGCCAAGCTGGCGCCGCAGTTCGCGTGGAACACGACTCTTCAGAAGGCGGGCCTCGGAACTGCCCGGTCGGTTATTGTGACGGAACCGTCGGCGGTCGCCGGCGCAGGCAAGATCCTTGCCTCGACGCCGCTGTCGACGTGGAAGGAATGGCTCGCGTTTCGCTTCGTCTCCGATCACGCGACCTACCTGCCCAAGGCATTCGACGACGCGCGCTTCAACTTCTATTCGAAGGAACTGTCGGGAGTCGAAAAGCAGCGCGATCGCTGGAAGCGCGGCGTTCGCCTGGTCAACGGCGCGCTCGGCGAGGCGGTGGGCGAAATCTACGTGAAGTCGCACTACCCCGCCGAGTCCGAGCGCCAAATGAACGAGTTGATCGGCAATCTTCGCGAGGCCTATCGCGAGCGCATCACCGGCAACAGCTGGATGGACGAAGCGACCCGCAAACAGGCGCTCGAGAAGCTCGCCGCATTCGAGCCGCGCATCGGCCACCCGGTCAAATATATCGACTATTCGACGCTGAAGGTGGTGAAGGGCGACCTCCTCGGAAACGTGATGCGTTCCGGCCAGTTCGACTGGGACCTCGAGCTGTCGCGCTTCCCCAAGCCGGTCGACCGCACCCTGTGGGGAATGACTCCGCAGACGATCAATGCTTACTACAACCCGCTGGCCAACCAGATCACCTTCCCGGCCGCGATCCTTCAGCCGCCGTTCTTCGACCCGAATGCCGACCCGGCCGCCAACTACGGCGCGATCGGCGCCGTCATCGGTCATGAGATGGGCCACGGCTTCGACGACGAAGGTCGCAAGTTCGACGCCAAGGGCAACCTTCGCGACTGGTGGTCAGCGGCGGCCGCAAAGGCCTACGCGACCCGCACCGACAATCTGGTCGCTCAGTACAACACGTTCAGCCCGTTTGCCGGCGTCAACGTCAACGGCAAGCTGACGCTCGGTGAAAACCTCGGCGACCTCAGCGGCATCGAGGCGGCCTATGCGGCGTACAAGAAGTATACGGCGAAGCATGGCGAGCCGGCGGTGATCGATGGCCTCACCGGCGACCAGCGCTTCTTCATCGCTTACGCCCAGGCGTGGCAGGGCAAGGACCGCGAAGACGCGCTTCGCCAGCAGATCCTGACCGATCCGCACAGTCCGGACAAATACCGCACCAACGGCATCGTGAGGAACGTCGACGCCTGGTACAAAGCGTTCAACGTGCAGCCCGGCGACAAGCTCTACCTGCCGCCCGAGAAGCGCGTCCACATCTGGTAGGCGGCTAGGAAAAACGGCGCTGCCCGGCTAGGGCGGCGCCGTGACCGCCACCGTCCACTCGCTGCACGCCAAGGGCGAGCCCTCGCTCGACCCGCTGGTCGCGCTCGTCGCCGAGGACATGAACGGCGTCAACGCGGTGATCCTCGAGCGGATGCAGAGCAAGGTCGCGCTGATTCCCGAGCTCGCCGGGCATCTCATCGCCGGCGGCGGCAAGCGCATGCGACCGATGCTCACGCTCGCCTGCGCCAACCTGCTCGGCTACCCCGGAACGCGCCACCACAAGCTCGCCGCGGCGGTCGAGTTCATCCACACCGCGACCCTGCTCCACGACGACGTGGTCGACGGCTCGGGCATGCGCCGCGGCAAGCGCACGGCCAATCTCATCTGGGGCAATCCGGCAAGCGTGCTGGTCGGCGACTTCCTGTTCAGCCGGGCGTTCGAGCTGATGGTCGAGGACGGCAGCCTCAAGGTGCTTCGGATCCTCAGTCATGCCTCGGCGGTGATCGCCGAAGGCGAGGTCGAGCAATTGACCGCGCAGCGCCGGATCGAGACCGGCGAAGAGCAATATCTGACCATCATCAGCGCCAAGACCGCGGCCCTGTTCGCCGCCGCCTGCCGGGTGTCGCCGGTCGTCGCGGAGGCGAGCGAAGAGTCGGAGCTGGCGCTCGAATGCTACGGCAAGCACCTCGGCATCGCCTTCCAGCTGACCGACGACGTGATCGATTATGCGTCGGATTCGGCGACCATGGGCAAAGGCGTCGGCGACGACTTCCGCGACGGCAAGATGACCCTTCCAGTGATCCTCGCTTATGCGCGCGGGAACGAGGCCGATCGCGCCTTCTGGCGCTCGTCGATCGGCGGCGAGCGCACGTCGGACGAGGATCTCGCGCATGCCGTGGCCCTGCTGCGGTCGACCAATGCGCTGTCCGATACGCTCGACCGCGCGCTCCACTACGGCCGGCGGGCGATCGATGCGCTGGCGGTGTTTCCGCCGGGCAAGGCCAAGGCGGCGCTGACCGAAGCCGTCGAGTTCGCCATCGCCCGCGCTTACTAGGGGCGCAGGTCCGTCGGCCCATGGGACGACCCGGGGCTGTTACGGATTCACTTCTCCGCCTTCACCGGCACCATCAGGTGCGCGTAGGGCGTCCCGGCCCACATCACATAAGGCGCGGCCGTGTCGGGCTTGGCGCCGGACGGATATCCCGCGAGCACCTCCTTCGAACCGACGACCATGATGTGCGGGCCGGTCTTGATCCAGTCGTTGGCGGCGGTCGGCTTGGTCGCATAGGGATCAGTATTGCTGGCGTCGGTTCCGCCCTCGAGCATGTACATGACCCCGACCGTATTTGCCGGCGGCGGCTTGTGGCCGATCCACGCCGCCGCCCATTTCGCCGCGTTGGCGTCCATGCACATCGAATCCGGTCCCGGCGTCGCGGGACTGTCCGGCATGCAGGTCCAGCCGCTCTTGCCCTCGCGGACGACCTTCATCGCCCCATTGGCGTCGATCGTGGCGATGGTCGCGTCGCGGGCAATCGCCGCCGGCGCGGCGGCTTCGGCGCTCGCGACGGGGTCACGGGACGCGGTCGATTCAGGCTCGGCGGTATTGGCCGCAGCGGCAGCGTTCGTGGCGGCCTGCTTATTGCAGGCGGCGGTGAAGAACAGGGCCGCGCCCGCCGCGACCCCGACGCAAATCGTCGTCGATTTCATTTGCCCCTCCTTCCGGCTGTGGGAAGGACGAGCCGCTTATCACAATCAAACGGCCGTAGCATCCTTTCGCTCGGCCGGGTTGATTTGCGCCGCGCGCTTTGCCACTTGCGACGCATGACCGTGGCGCGCATCATCGAGCTCGATCGCCGGACGACCCAGTCGGGCAAGGCCCACACCGGCCGCTGGCAGGTCGAGTTCGAGCGCCAGGAGCCGCTGCGGCCAGACCCGCTGACCGGCTGGAACGGGTCGGGCGACACCAACCCCCAGGTCCGGATGAGCTTCCCGACGAAGGACGCGGCGATCGCTTATTGCGACAAGCACGGCCTCCCCTATCATGTCGTGCCGGCGCCGCCGGTCCGCCTCAAGCTCCAGGCCTACGCCGACAATTTCCGTTGAGCTGACGCGCTGACCGAGGCACAGTCTCCCCGCCGAGCTAGGGGGAAGGCTGCGATCCGCGGACATAAGGCTGGTCATCGGCACCAGGCCTGAAGCAATCAAACTGGCCCCCGTCGCGCACGCGCTCGCCGAGCGCGGCCTGAGGCCGTCGCTGGTCTTCACCGGACAGCATGCGTCGCTTCGCCCGTCGGATCATCGCCTTGGCGAATACCCGGCAGTGCACCTCGGCTGTCCCGGCGAGGAAGACCCGAACGCGCACGTTCGCAAGGTCGAAACGGCGCTTGCGCCACTGCTTGCCGATCGGCCCGACCTGCTGATCGTCCAAGGCGACACGTCGAGCGCGCTCGGCGGGGCCCGCGCCGCGTTCGCCGCCGGCGTGCCGGTCGCCCATGTCGAGGCCGGCCTTCGCACGCGCGACCGCGCGTTGCCCTGGCCCGAGGAAGAGTATCGCGCCGAGATCGACGCCCGCGGCGACCTGCTGTTCGCGCCGACGGAGCTCGCCGCATTCAACCTCGTCTGCGAGCGCGTGCCCGGCACGGTCCACGTCACCGGTAACACCGGGATCGACGCGCTGCTCGCCGTCCTCGCGGAGCTCGGCGACCAGCCCGCCCGGAGCGGCACGACGCGATCGATCCTGGTGACCTGCCATCGCCGCGAAAGCTGGGGTGCCGGCCTTGTGGCGGTGGCCTCGGCGGTGCGCGAACTCGCGTCGGACAAGGTTGCCGATGTCGACGTGATCGTCCCGCCCAACGCTCACGTCGCGGCGGCGTGGCGACAGTTGCTCGATGGCTGCCCGAATGTCCGCTTGCTCGAGCCCTGCGAGCATCGCGAGCTGATCGCCCGAATGCGCGCCGCCGACCTGATCCTCAGCGATTCCGGCGGGATGCAGGAGGAAGCCCCGGTGCTTGGAGTGCCGCTGCTGATCCTGCGCGAGAAGACCGAGCGGCCGGAGGGCATTGCCACGGGCAACATGGTGCTGGTCGGGACCGATGCGAGCCGAATCGCCGCCGAGGTCCGGCGCCTGCTCGCCAATCCCGCGGCCTATGAGGCAATGTCGCGCCCGGCGTTTCCGTACGGCGACGGCCACGCCGCTCCGAGGATCGCGGCGATCATCGCGCAATGGGTCGGGGTCACGACGTCGCTTTCGGCCGAAGCGCCCGGGCGAATGCGTAGCCGAAGCTAGCGAGCGCGCCCGACCACCAGGGAATCAACGCGAACCCGGCAACGGGCGCAAGCATGACGAGGATCGCGAGCGCGTGAAGAAGGGCGATCGCGCTCCACTTCGCGGAGGGTCCGCGCTCGACCGCCGAGTGGCCGTGCGGGGTCGAGCGATAGGCCCAATCCTCCATCACCACTCGGCCGTACGACTCCCAGTGAACGTCGCGAACGCGCAACAGGAGAATGCGCGCGAGGACATTCGACACGTAGCTGGTGAGATAGATCGGCCAGTAGAGCGGCCCGAAGATCCGCGCCTGCTGGACATGCACCGCCTCATGCAGCAGCCATTCGCCGCCGACCACGGTGCCGAGCGTGGTCGCCGCTGCGCCCGGCATCGCGGCACCGGAAAAGACGATGATCCCCCGCTTCCGGGTGTCCGGCGTGGGCGGTTGATAGCTGCCCTTGAATGCGCACCACAGCAGCCAGGCGAGGCCGGTCAGCGTGTTGATCGCCGACCAGCTGACGTCGAGCAGGAAGGCCCAGATGGCGCGCGGTTCGAGCGAATAGATGTGCTTCCAGCCGACGACCGCGCCGAACGGAGCGGCGGCGGCCGCGCCGCCGAGCGCAAGCGCGAGCGCCAGCGTCTCGCTAAGGCCGAGCAGCGGCCGGAGGATTCCCAGGAAGGCGAGGACCTGAACCCCGGCCCCGGCGGTGCCGAACACCAGCGCTCTGATGAATTTTCGGCCGATCATGGTGACCCCTACGGGACTCGAACCCGTGTTTTCGCCGTGAGAGGGCGACGTCCTGGACCGCTAGACGAAGGGGCCATGCTTTTCAGCGAAGCGGCCATATGTGGGCGGAAAGGCCGCTAGTCAATCAGCGGCCCGCCGCCGACGACCAATGGACATGCATGATCCTCCAGCCGCGGTTCGTCCGGTGGAGGATCATGGTTTCAGTCGTCAACCGGTCGATTGCCTTGCCGTGAAAGGCGCCGCTCACCCGGCCCTCGCTCGCGACCCACGCCATGCCACCCGCGGATTGGCTCGCCCGACGCGTCATCGCGGCCTTAACAGCCTTGGAGAATTCGGCATCCGCCGGGAGATGGCGCGCGGCATATTCGGCCTTGCTCCGTTCGGCGCCGCCTTCCTCGAAGATCAGCGCGTCGTCTGCGAGCAATGCTGCCGCCCGAGCCGTATCGCCCTTCGCGAGGGCGGCATGGAAGGCGTCGACAACTGCCTCCGGGCCGATGCCGGACGCCGCATCGGCGCGCGGCGCCAGCGCCAGGCCAAGGGCGACGATAACAACCCATCCGCGCATCTGCTTCCTCCCTCAATCGAGCTTGAGCCGCACGAAACCCATCGCTCCGACCGGCCGGTGTCCACCGTAAGCCGAGGCGAGACCGTCGGGAACGAAATTGAGCGAGACCAGCCCCCCGAAGCCCAACGAAAAATGCTCCGCGATGTCGAAATCGCGAACAGCGCCGAGCGAAGCCTTGCCGACCCGGAACGCTGGGCCGTCCTCGTAATCGGTGAGCTCGCGATTCTCAGTCCGCTCGGCACGGCCGAACACGGTCCACTTTGCATGCTTCAGGGAAGCTTCGGCGACAGAGGCATCGTCATTGTGGCCGTGCGCCGACTTGCGGGCCCAGGCGAGCGTGGCCGCCAGCTTCCAATCCGGCGCGATTTGGTCGGCGTAAAGCAGGCTGGCCGAGAGCCGATTCTGATCGACGCCGGGCTCGAGCTGCTCGGGATCTTCGAAGCGGCCCCAGCTCCCCTGCAGCGAGAGCGTTCGGGCCGGGTTCCACGACACTCGGACCGCGGTCGAATCGAGCGGGCTGGTCTCGATGTTCCAGCGATGCTGGTCGGGCTCGCGGGCGTTGAACCGGCTGACCTCGAGCTTCACCTGGTCGAAAACGATTCCGGCGGTCACGACTCCGAAGCTGATGTGGGTCGAATCGAGCCAATGATGGGTGATCGGCGCCTCGGGCGAGTCCGTGATCGCTTCGCGGTGCATGAAGGCCGGCGGCCCGAACGCCGGCTCGCCGGGCAGGCCGGCGTAAAGGAAGACGCTGCTCGTCGGCCCGATGTTCTGTGACACCGACGCGGACAGCTCCATGAACAGGTCGTGCGGGTGCTGGCGGTCGATCAGCCGGTCCACGCCATTGGCCGTCTCTCCGCTCGCGAGCAACAGCGGGTAGCCGCGCTTGCCCATGATCGGGTCGGGGCTGAGCATGGCTTTGAACTGCAGCGTGCCGTTGCCGAGCGGCCGCCGGGCCATGCCCATCAGCATGCCCGATGCGAATAGCTTGTCGTCACCGCGCGGCCCGGACTGGTGGTCGTAGGCGAGATTCACGACGCCATGGCCCATGAGCGTCCAGTCGCCCGAAGCGGCCATCAGTCCCATGTGCTCGGACGTGTCGGGTTGCCATGAGGTGCCGGAGGCTTCGCGCGTCATCGGGTACGGCCCGAAAGCCCCCGCCATCGCGCCGTGGCCGGCATGTTCGCCCATCGGCATGGTCGTTTGACCGGTTGCGCCGTGGTTCATGTTCGAATGGTCCATCGGCATCGTTTGGGGCGGTGACGTGCCCGGCGCTGGCGTCGTCGCGTGCTGGATTTGCGAATGGTCCATCGGCATCGGCTGCTCCGAGTTCTCCCCGGCGGCCGTCGCTCGCGTGGTCGTCGAAGCAGGCGCGTGACTCGCGTGCGCACCGTGAGCGGCGCTCGGCTTCGGCTTGGCCGCAACGCGCCGCTTCGTCGGAGCCGCTTTCCTGGCTGCCGGCTTGGCCGACGCCTTTTTCTGCGCGGGCGGCTTCTTCGCCGCCGGTTTGGCCGGCATGCTCATGCCCGGCATGTGCTGGTGCTGCGCCGTCGCGGGTGCAGCAAGCGGCGCCAGTGCGAGCGCGCTGGCCGCCACAAACAATGTCGATTTCACAGTCGATTCTCCGCTGAAGAGGCGGCGCAACGAATGCGCCGCCTCCCCGATCGTGCCTGATCAGCCGGCGTGGCCGCCGTGCTCGCCGGAATGGCCCTCATGCTTGGCCATGTCGTTGCAGCAATCCTTGCAGCCATCCTTGCAGCACTCCTTGTGCTGCGCCGGCTGGTGCTGGGCGTGGGCGTCGGCGGGCTGCGCGGCGGCAGCCGGAGCCGCGGCGGCGAGCGCCGCTGCGATTAATGTCATCATGTCAGTTCTCCTGAATTCGAATGATTGAAGTTCGAAATCTCAGGAGCGCTTGGGAGGCGGCGTCGCGGTCTCCGGGTGAAGTCCGTGGAGTTGCCGCAGCGCTTCAAAAAGGTCGGGGGCACAGGCGATCAGCAACGGTTGATCTGACCGCGTTTCGGCGGGCGGAAGCGCTGCAGAACAAGCCATCGTGCACTCGGTGAAACCGGCCTTGGCGCCATGGTTCGGGGCCTGCTCGGGACAATGCTGCACGGGCATCGACGTATGCGCTGAGACGGGACCCGCAACGGCCGCCGGCGTCATGCCGAAGGGCATGAGCAGCACGGCGAGCAGGAGCAGCAGCTTCGCGAAGGTCATCGACCTCGTCCTAACAATCTTCAGCGTTCAGTGACAGGCCTTGAGTTCGCGCTTCAGCAGCCAGTAGTTCACCGGCCAGGCGGCGAGGAACCCGGCGGGAATGGCGAACACGAGCCCGCGCCAGAAGGTCCAATGCAGGATCGAGGACGCGCCCATTCCACCCATCTGATAGTCGACGAAGTTCATAACCACCTCCATCACGCCGATGGAGATGACTTCGCCGATCCAGATGATCCTGAGCGCGCCGAGCAGGCCTACGCCTTGATTACGCATCACCGGGAGCAGCCCGAGCGTTATTCCGGAAAGATAGGACAGGCCTGTCGCGAGCGTGATCATCGGCCACGGGGAGAGTCCGATCATCGTGCCGATCATCAGGCCGGCGACTTCGCCGATCACACAGCCGGTCAGGCAGTGAAGCGTCGCCTGGGCCGACGTGCGCAAGGGACCGCCGCCGCCGTGATGCGCATGATGGCCATGGAGGTGAGTCATATTCGCAATCCTTGGAGGTCTGCCCCCGCGTCGAACGAGCGGAGGCACACCCGAGTTCAGGGTTAGCAGTTGCAAGGCTTGCAGGTGCAGTTCGCGCAGCGGCAGTCCTTCTTCAGGTCGTTGTTCATGTGCGATTCTCCTTGTTGCTCCCAATGAGCGAATCGCCATATAGCGTCCGTACCATGGTACAGAGTCAAGGGATCGCTTCGCTGACTATCGGCAAGCTCGCCGCGGCCGGCGGCGTCGGCGTCGAGACGATCCGCTTCTACCAGCGCAAGGGTCTGCTCGGCACGCCGACGCGGGATACCGGCATTCGCCGCTACGGCTTGGACGATGTCCGCCGGCTACGCTTAGTCAAACAGGCGCAATCCGCCGGATTCACGTTGGAGGAAATCAGGAAGCTGCTGGATCTCGACGCGACGGACGACCGCGCGACAGCACGCGAACTCGCCAACGCCCGGGTCAAAGCCCTGGACGCGAGGATTGCGGAACTGAAGCGCGCTCGCGACGCGTTACGTCGGCTCGCTCGCGAATGCGGTTCCCGGAGCGCCGGCCCTTGCCCTATCCTGACGTCGTTCGAAGAGTGATCTCGACCGGTGTCAGCGCTCGCTGAGGAACCGCATCAGTTCGGCGAGGGTCGATTCCATCTGGTCCTGCATCTGCCCGACCAGCTCATTCTCGCGCATCCCGACATGGTCGAGGGGCTTGGAATAGCTTTCCGAAAAGGCCTGCAGGTCCTCGCGGTCGAACACGCCCTTGGCGACCAGCTTGGCGAGGATCACGAGCAGGCCGTTGGTGTTGGCGATGGTGCCCGCGACGAGCGCCTCGTCGACCATCGACAGGCTCTTGTCCTCGGCTTCGTCGGTCTGCTCTTCGAGGGGAATCATCGCGCTATCTTTGAGCGGGCGGCACGAATTGGGCAAGCCTCGTCCAGCCGAGGGCCTTGTCGGCGAAGGCCCGCGTGTTCGCGGCGCTCGACGACGGCAGGTCGACCAACGCAATGCCGGACGGCACTTCGCCGATGAGCTTGCGGCCGACCCGCGCCGCCGTGCCGCCGTTGAAGGCGATCGCGGCAAGCTCCGGAAAGTCGCGGAGCAGATGCTCGATGCGGTTGTGAGCGGCCTCGCGGATCGCCTGGTCGAGGCTGCCAGGCCGGCTCGCCGACGCAATGACGTCCCACAGCCCGATCCGCCGTTCAGCCAGCCGCTCGAGCCGCTGCTCATAGTCCAGCGATTGCAGGTCCTCGCCGATCGTGCCGCCGAGCAGCCGCCAGAATTGATTGGTCGGATGCGCATAATAGCGCCGGGCGGCGAGCGAGGCGTCGCCGGGCAAGCTGCCGAGGATGAACAGGCGGGCATCGGGCCGAGCGATCGGCGGAAGGCCGTATTTGACGCCCACGGCAAAACCCCTACAGCCGCGCCCGGTGGATCCTAAAGACCTCCGCGTGGCCCTCTTTTCGGGCAATTACAATTACGTCCGCGACGGGGCCAACCAGGCGCTCAACCGCCTGGTCGGCTACCTGCTTCGCCAGGGCGCGCAGGTGCGCGTCTATTCGCCGACGACCGACACCCCGGCGTTCGAGCCGACCGGCGACCTGGTCAGCGTGCCCGGCCTGCCGATCCCGGGCCGGTCCGAATATCGGCTGCCGCTTGCATTGACCGCGCGACTGCGCCGCGACCTCGCCGAGTTCCAGCCCAACGTCGTCCATATCTCGAGCCCGGACATCGTCTGCCACCGCGCGGTCACCTGGGCGCGCAAGCGCAGGATCGCAGTGGTGGCGTCGGTCCACACCCGCTTCGACACCTATTGCGAATATTACGGCCTGCAGTTCCTCGAGCCGCTGGCGCGCAACATCATGCGCCGGCTCTACCATCGCTGTGAGGTGGTGATGGTGCCGGCGGAATCGACCGCGGCGATCCTTCGCGCCCAGCGCATGAACCGCGACATCACCACCTGGACCCGCGGCATCGACCGCGAGCAGTTCAACCCCGAGCGGCGCGATTTGGCCTGGCGGCGCAGCATCGGAATCGCCGACGACGAGGCGGTCATCGCCTATCTCGGCCGGATCGTCATCGAGAAGGGCCTCGACGTGTTTGCCGACGCGATCCACACGCTCGAGCGGCGCGGCGTTCCGCACCGCGTTCTGATCATAGGCGAGGGCCCGGCCCGGCCGTGGTTCGAGGAGCAACTGCCCAACGCCATCTTCCTCGGCCAGCAGACTGGTACCGACCTTGCCCGGGCGCTCGCGAGCGCCGACGTCTTCCTCAATCCGTCGACCACCGAAGCGTTCGGCAACGTCACGCTGGAGGCTGCGGCCAGCGGTCTTCCGGTGGTCGCGGCGGTGTCGACCGGTGCCACCAACATCGTCCGCGACGGCGCCACCGGAATGCTCGTTACCCCCGGCGAAGTCGACGAATTCGCCGACGCGCTCGAAATGTACGTGCGCGATCCGGAACTGCGCAAACGCCACGGCGAGGCGGGCCTCGCCGTGGCGCAGACAATGGACTGGGATACGATCAACTCGGCCGTCATCCGCTCCTACGAGCGGGCGATCGACAAGCGCGAGCGCCTGACCCGGCTCAGTCGTCGCTAGGCTCGTCGCGGTGCGGGCGCACCCGCTCGATCTTGTGCGCCGCCTCGTCGAGGATTGCGGCGACTTCGAGGAACAGATCCTCGTCGAACCCCTCGGCCTTGAGACGGTGGCCGAGCGCGGTCATCAGGTTCTTGACCGCCCGGCCGATCGCCGGTCCGGCCATGTTTTCGCCGCGCGGCTTCAGGTCCTCGAGCCGCTCGAACAGGGCATCGATCTCCTCCGACCGCTCCTCGAGATAGGACCGGCCCTCGGGGGTCGCCTGGAATGACTTGCGCGGGCCCTCGCCGGGCGCCTCCTCGATCAGCCCCATGTCCTGCAGCAGCGTCAGGGTCGGGTAGACCACGCCCGGGCTCGGCGCATATTCGCCGCCGGTCATCTCCTCGATTGCCCGGATCAGATCGTAGCCGTGACGGGGTTCGTCGACGATCAGCTTGAGCAGCACCAGGCGGAGCTCGCCGGATTCGAACATGCGTCTTGTGCGGCGTCCGCGGCGCCCGCCGCCGCCCCAGCCGTCGCTGTCGAAATCGAAGTGGAACGGGCCCCAATTGCCCTGCCAGCCGCGCCCGCCGCGCATCGCCATCAGAGCCTCGGGGAAATTGAAATCAAACCGGCCGGGCTGGCCACAGCCATGATGATGTCGCGTCATGGTTCCTCCTTTTAGATGTGTCTGAGATATATCTTAGCTGCATCGAAGACAAGCCGGCGCGTGCAAATTTCGGCTGCCGGCCTATGTGACTGGCATGGCCGACCTGTTTGCCGACCAGGAGGTTCCGACCAAGCCGCCCGAGGCGCCGGCCGCCGATGCGCCGCTCGCAGACCGGCTGCGCCCGACGGCGCTCGACGAGGTCGTCGGCCAGGAGCATTTGACCGGTCCCGATGGAGCGATCGGGCGAATGGTCGCCGCCGGCAAGCTCGCCTCGATGATCCTGTGGGGGCCGCCCGGCACCGGCAAGACGACGATCGCGCGGCTGCTCGCCGACGCGGTCGGGATGCGGTTCGTCGCCATCTCGGCGGTGTTTTCGGGAGTCGCCGACCTGAAGAAGGTGTTCGCCGAGGCGCGGACGGCGGCGCGAGCCGGACAGCGCACCTTGCTGTTCGTGGACGAGATTCACCGCTTCAACCGGGCGCAGCAGGACGGCTTCCTGCCGTATGTCGAAGACGGCACCGTCACACTGGTCGGGGCGACGACCGAAAATCCGAGCTTCGAGCTCAACGCCGCGCTTCTGTCGCGCTGCCAGGTGCGGATCCTGCGCCGTCTCGACCACGGCGCGCTCGAGGAGCTGGTCCGGCGCGCCGAAGCGCTCGAGCACCGGCCGCTGCCGGTGACGCCCGAGGCGCGCGACGCGCTGATCGCCTCTGCCGACGGCGACGGCCGATTCCTGCTCAACCAGGCCGAAACGCTGTTCTCGGTCGAGATCGACCAGCCGCTCGGCCCGGCCGAGCTCAGCGAGCTGCTGCATCGCCGGGTGCCGGTCTACGATAAAGATCGCGAAGGTCATTACAATCTGATCAGCGCGCTGCATAAGACGATCCGCGGGTCGGACCCGCAGGCGGCGCTTTACTATCTGGCGCGGATGCTGGTGGCCGGCGAGGAGCCGCTGTACGTGCTCCGCCGGCTGACCCGGGCCGCGGTCGAGGACATCGGCCTGGCCGACCCCAACGCGCTGCTGCAGTGCCTCGCCGCCAAGGAAATGTACGACTTCCTCGGCTCGCCCGAAGGCGAGATCGGCATCGTCCAGGCGTGCCTCTATCTCGCCACCGCGCCCAAGTCGAACGCGGTCTATACGGCCCAGAAGGCCGCGTGGCGAAGCGCGAAGGAAACCGGCTCGCTGGCGCCGCCGATGCACATCCTCAACGCCCCGACCAAGCTGATGAAGACCGTCGGCTACGGCCAGGGCTACGCCTACGACCACGACGCCGACGGGGGCTTTTCCGGCCAGGATTATTGGCCCGAGGAAATGAAGCCCGAGACCTTCTACGCGCCGACCGACCGCGGCTTCGAGGCCAAGGTGCGCGAGCGGCTTGCATATTGGGACGAGCGGCGAAAAGAGCTGCAACAAACGACCGGCGACGAGGGTTAGTCGGCAGACGGAGGCTCGCACATGTACCAGGTCGACCAAGGCGCCTATTGGCAGGCGCAACTGATGTACTGGGGGCCCAAGGTCCTCATCGCGCTGCTGATCCTGGTCGCGACGTGGATCGTCGCGCGGGCGGTCAAATGGATGCTCGAAAAAGCGATCGACCGGTCGCCGGCCTTGCGCAAGCATGTCACCGGAACGCCCGAGGAGACGGTCGGCCACCAGCTCGGAGTGATCGCCAAGCTGATCATCTGGCTGGTCGGAATCATGGCCGCGCTGCAGTTCCTCGGAATCGGGCAGATCCTCGCGCCGATCAACGCGCTGACGCTCGACATCTTCGACTTCCTGCCGCGCCTTCTCGGCGCCGGAGTGATCTTCTTCATCGGCCTGATCGTCGCCCGGATCGTCAAGCGTCTGGTCGAGACCGTCCTCGTCGCGACCAACATCGACGGACTGATGGCGCGGATCGGGATCGGCGACACTGCCGGAACCACGCCGACGTCTCTGGAAGCGGTCCCGCCCGGAGCCGCGCCAGGTGCGACGCGCGCGAGCCTCGCCAAGGCGGCCGGAATTCTCGTTTACGCGCTGATCATCATCCCGGTCGCGATCGCTGCGCTGCAGGTGCTTGGCATTGAGGCGATCTCGGGCCCGGCGATCGCCATGCTCAATCAGATCCTCGCCGCGATCCCGCGGGTGCTCGCCGCGGCCCTGTGGATCGGCATCGCGTTCATTGCCGCGCGATTCCTCAAGACCATCATCGAGGCGGTCCTGCCGCCGACCGGCTTCGACCAGGCGATTCAGTCGACCGGAATCCTTCCCGCCAATACCCGGCCGTCGCGAATCGTCGCCAATATCGCGATGATCGCCATCATCCTCGCCGCGTCGATCGAAGCCGCCAAGCAACTCGGCGGCGACCAGATCGCGATCTTCCTCGCGCAGGTCACCGCGCTGGGCGGCAAGGTGATCTTCGGCACGCTGATCATCGTCTCCGGGATCTTTCTCGCCCGGATCGTCGCCAAGCTGGTCGGCAGCGGCACCGGCGAAGGCGGCTATGCGCAGGCGCTGGTCCGCTACGCGATCATCGCCTTGTTCACGGCGATCGGCCTGACGTTCATGGGCCTCGCCGACGTCATCGTTTACATGGCGTTCGGACTAATCCTGGGCTCGGCAGCGATCGCCGCCGCGCTCGCCTTCGGGCTCGGCGGCCGCGACGCAGCGGGGCGCGTCGCCGATTATTGGGTCGATCGGATCGCGGGGCCGCCGGCCCGGCCGCCGGTGCCGCCCAAACGCCTCCGCGGCGCTGGGCAGAGCGGTCCGGACGAGAACGAACAGCCGCCGCTCGTTTGAGCTTGCCTCCCCTGCATTTGCAGGGGAGGGGGACCGCACGAAGTGCGGTGGAGGGGTCCTTGGCCGTAGAACGCGCGCGTGACCTACGGAGGAGAATGACTCCTCCGGAACGTCGGCTCTGGAATGTGCTCAAGACACGCCCTGACGGATTCAAATTCCGGCGCCAGCACCCCCTGGGATGCTACACACTCGACTTCTTCTGCCATGAAGCAGCAGTTGCGATAGAAGTGGATGGCTTAGCCCACGAACTCGGCTCCAATCCGGAGCGCGACATGCGCAGGGACGCCTGGGTTGCGGAACGGGGAGTGAGCACGTTGCGCTTTCGGGCGCTCGACGTGCGCGACAATCTCGAAGGCATCGTCGTTGTGATTCTCGAGGAATGCAAAGCGCGAAGTCCGCGATGAAGAGACCCCTCCACCAGCTTCGCTGGTCCCCCTCCCCTGCAAATGCAGGGGAGCGACCCCTCCACCAGCTTCGCTGGTCCCCCTCCCCTGCAAATGCAGGGGAGGAAAGATGACGCCGCCGCGCTTCGCCTCTTACGTTGCGATCGACTGGTCGGGGGCCAAGGGCAAGCGGCACAAGGGCATCGCGATCGCCGAGGCGCGCGGGGCGGCGGCGCCGCGGCTGGTCCGGCCGGGCCACGCCTGGTCGCGCGAGGAGGTGCTGGGCTGGCTGCTGAAGCGCGCCGCCACGGAGCCCACTTTGTTCGGTTTCGACTTCAGTTTCGCGCCGCCAATCGTTGAACGCGGAGAATATTTGCCGGGCGAGTCTGGCGTCCCGACCAATGCGCGCGGCTTCTGGGCCTATGTCGACGCCCGGTCGAACGACGACGACCTCGGCGCGGCGAGCTTCCTCGAGACCGCGCACCGCAAGCATTTCTACTTCGGCATCGCCGACGGTGTGAAGGCCGGCTTCATGCACTTTCGCCAATGCGACCAGCAGCTCAACCGGCAGGGCGGGCGCAAGACCGCTTCAGCCTATGACGCGATCGGCGCGGCCCAGGTCGCCAAGGCGAGCTTCGCCGGAATGCGCCTGCTCCACCGGCTCGACGGCAAGGTCGCGATCTGGCCCATGGACCCGCTCCCGGCAGGCGCCAGCGCGGTGGTCGAAATCTATACCCGGATCTATCTCCGCCGCGCCGGAATGCCCGGGACCAAGTTGCGCAGCCGGGCCGAGCTCAACCGCGCCCTGGCCGGGCTCGGCAGCCCGCCGGCGCGGCTTCGGTTCGAGCCCAACGACCACCAGACCGACGCGCTGGTGACGGCCGCGGGCATGCGCGCGCTGGCGCTGCACGAGCCGCGCGCGTTCGCGCCGGAAGGGCTGACGGCGGAGATTGCGCGAAGCGAGGGATGGACGTTCGGGGTGCTGTGACGGGCCGACACCTTTAGGTCTGGTTTCGACCCATTGCGGACATAGCCGTCAGCCGTGATAGCCGACGACCCGAAAGCCGCTGAGGGTGTCTCCGGCGACCAAAGCCGCGAGTCCGCCTCCAAGCGGGACGCATCGATTCGGCGTTGGCGCTCTCTCGATGCCGAACATGAGGTCGGCTCCGTCCTGCTGGACAGAGATGGTGATTTCGCGCTCAACCTTCTCTCGATTGGAGAGGTCCACGATCATCTTGTGAGTGCGTCCCGTATCGTTCGCTGGACTGGGCTGCGCGCTGTCCTTTTCCAGGTACAAGATTTCGACGCCCTCAACCTCCCCGGCAACAAGGTCGAGGACGATGAACGAGTCCAAGTTGAGAAAGTCCTCGTATGGGGGAATAAAGGCGGACTGCCACGCCAGCGGCACCCCTCTCTCTCGCCGTCTGGCGAACAAGGCTTTCTCGGGCGGCACAGGTGCGAAGGTGACTCCGATGCGCGGCGGCTCCGACATGTGCTTCTTGTATATTCGGGAGAGCCGACCGCAATGTCCGCTTTCCACCCATTGCGGACATTAGCCCCGCCCGTCAGGATAGGCGGAGTAATGATGCAAGGCATTTCAATCTACGGCGTGCTGACGCTCGCGGCCGGTTCATCCGACGACGCGGACAGGCGGCTGCGTCAATTGGCCGCGGCGCTTGGTGAGCGGTTCGACCGAGTCCACGTCGCAGGTGATGCCGTATCTGCGTCGACCAGCTGGCGCGCTCTGGTTTTTCGGGGACGCCGAACGCACCCAATGCTGCCGTTTGACGAAGCCAGGGTCGTCGTGACCAGGGATGGGTCAATTCCTAAGCTGCATTACCAGTTGAGCATCAAAGGGCAGGTATTGGCCTACACGTGGCTTGGCTTGGCCGCTGGCGTGCTTGCAAGCATTGAGCGGACGCTGCCGAAAGGCATGCTGCTCGGAGGAGGGTTTGCCTTCGGCGTGTTCTTACTCAACTTTCTGATCTCATCGAGCAGAGCAAAGAAATGGATCGAGGAGCGCTGGACCGGCACCGGTTGCTGAAAGCGCTAAGCGAACGTCCGCTTTCCACCCATTGCAGACATTTGCGACCCAGGTCCGCTTTCGACCATCCTCGGCATTGGCTAAAGCGCGGCATCGTGACGAAAGCGATTGCCGCGACCATCGTCGGGATCGCCAGCGGCATAGCAGCGCGTTCGACAAAAGGAGCCGACGGGTGAAGGCGATCGTGGTGACGGACCAGGCTGCCGGAACGGCCGGCATGAAACTCGTGGAGCGGCCCGAGCCGCAGGCGGCGATCAACGATGTCGTCGTCCGGGTCCATGCATCGGGCTTCGTCAACACCGAGCTGAGCTGGCCTTCGACCTGGACCGACCGCCTCGACCGTGACCGAACGCCGTCGATCCCCGGGCACGAGCTGGCCGGAGTGGTCACCGCGATCGGCTATGGCACGACCGGGCTGTCGCTCGGACAGCGCGTGTTCGGACTAACCGATTGGTATCGCGACGGGACCCTGGCGGAATATGCGGCCGTCGAGGCGCGGAACCTCGCGCCGCTTCCCGACGACGTCGACTTCACCGTCGCCGCGAGCCTGCCCATTTCGGGGCTGACCGCGTGGCAGGGACTGTTCGTGCACGGGCGCCTTCGCGCCGGGCAGAGAGTCATCGCGCACGGTTCGGCCGGGGCGGTCGGATCGATGGTGACGCAGCTCGCCCATGAGATCGGCGCTTATGTCATCGGCACCGGCCGTGCCGCGGACCGTCAATCGGCGCTCGACTTCGGGGCGAGCGAGTTCGTCGACCTCGACAACGAGCTCCTCGAGGACGCCGGCGAAGTCGACCTGGTGTTCGACCTCATCGGCGGCGACATCGGGAAGCGGTCCGCGCGGCTGGTTCGAGCCGGGGGAACGCTGGTGTCCATCGTCGGGCCGTCAGAAGCGCGGCCGGCCGACGGCCTGGCGATCGACTTCGTGGTCGAGGCCGATCGCGCTCAACTGAGCGAGATCGTCAAGCGGGTGCAAGACGGACGACTGCGAGCCAGGATCGGCACCGTTGCCTCGCTGGACGACGCCGCCGCGGCCTTCAACTCGACCGAGCGGCGGCCGGGGAAGACGATCATTCGCGTTCGTCCGTAAGGGCCTGAAGCTGCACAAGCTGCAACCCGCGCCGCAGCAATCTTCGGCTCACCGGATATTCGGGTTATTGCAACCGGTCAGTCGGGGCTGTTCGCCTCATCGTGATGATCGCCGCGGTCAACGGCCAAGGCGAGCAGGGCCAGCAGGACGATGCTGCTGCCGATCAGCATCCACGTCGTGTCCGAATTCCCGCGATATTCGGGAGGCGGCGGAGGCGGCGGCGGCGGCGGCGGCGGCAGAGCCGCGTCGGCCTGACCTGCCGCGGCGCCGGTCGCGGCCAGCGCGGTCGCGCCGGTCGGGGTCAGCATGCTCAGCGTCATCCACGCGTCGGGCTGCGCGGAGCGCGGCAGCGGCGCACTCGACGCGGCGGCCGCGGTCGAACCCGCGACCAGCGAAACGGAAAGGATTGCCGTTAACAACCCGCGTGCATGCCCCATGGAACTGACTCCCCCCAATGACTATCGCCTAGCTTTGCTCCCTATAGCGGCTTTTCGCGATCAAACCAGTATTTACGATGATCGGCTGGCCGGAAAGTTAGCGAGCCGCTGGTGTCGAAAAAACTTGACAAATAGGAACCTATTTGGTTCACACTTGCGATGAGCAAGGGCGAGTCAGACATTGGCGGCGGCCGCGGCCGGCGCATCCAGCGGCGGGCGCCGCGCGGATCGCTGCAGGACAAACCCAAGCGCCGCGCATTCACCGAGGCCCGGCGCCAACGCTTTCTCAATCACTTTGCAGCGAGCTGCAACGCCCGGGCGGCGGCCCGGGCGGTCGGAATTTCCGAAAACTGCGTCCACGCCTGGCGCCAGAAGGATCCCCAGTTCAACGCCGGATGGAAGGAGGCGCTGGAACTCGGCTACGCGCGGCTCGAAGCCGAGCTGATCCGGTCGGCCACCGAATCCCTGAAGATCCGGCCGCGCAAGAATGCCGCGGTGCGGGTCGGAACGATGAGCGCCGAGACCGCGCTCCGGGTGCTGGAGGCCTATCGCCGAACCGGCGGGCGCGACCGCGGCACGGTGTGGCCCCATCCCTATGACGTCGAAGGCGTGCGGGCGCGGCTCGAAGCCAAGATGAAAGCCTTGCGACTGATCGACGAGGACGGGCGCCCGATCGCCCGGCTGCCCGCGCCCGACACGGCGCAAGACCCGTCTAGCGTTACGCCGTGCCCCTCTCCTCGAAATCGAGAGGAGGATGACTGAGTTTGCCCGGCTGATCTGGATCCTGGCGCAGTGCGAGCCCGACCGATGCGAGGCCGTGCTCGACGCGTTGAGCGAGCGCGACCGGCGCGCGATCGTCGAGGAATGGGGGTCCGGCGTGCTGCTTGGGCAGCGCGAGCCGCCGGGCGACTGGCGCACCTGGCTGATCATGGCCGGCCGCGGGTTCGGCAAGACCCGAACCGGCGCCGAATGGGTGCTGGCGAAGGCCCGGGCCAACCCCGAGGCGCGGATCGCGCTGGTCGGCGGAAGCGTCGACGACGTGGTCAAGGTCATGGTCGAAGGCGAGAGCGGGCTGCTCGGCTGCGCGCGGACCGACGACAGACTGGTGTGGCGGCCGAGCACCGGCAAGCTCAAGCTGCCGAAGGGCGGGCTCGCGGTCGCTTACTCAGGCGCCAACCCGAACCGGCTGCGCGGGCCGCAGCATCATTTCGCCTGGGCCGACGAGCTCGCGAAATGGGCGCGGCCCGAGGAAACCTGGAACAACCTCCAGCTCGGCCTGAGGCTCGGCGAGAACGCCCGCGTGCTGGTGACGACGACTCCGGCGCCGCTGCCCCTGCTCAGCCGGCTGATCGCCGACCGGGCGACCGAGACGACCGGCGGGCGGACGTTCGACAATCCCTATCTTCCCGAAGGGTTCGTCGAAGCGATGCTGGCCGCTTATGGCGGCACCCGGCTCGGTCGGCAGGAGCTGAACGGCGAGCTGCTCGGCGAGGCCGACGGGGCGCTGTGGACCCGCGACGTGATCGAGGCGTGCCGCTGCCCGATGCCGCGCCGCGACGAGCTGCGGCGAGTGATCGTCGCGGTCGACCCGCCGACGAGCGCGGCCGGCGATGCGTGCGGAATCGTCATCTGCGGCAAGCTCGGCGACGGGCGGGCAGCGGTGCTCGCCGATTGCAGCGTGTCCGGCCTGCGTCCGCTCGGCTGGGCGGCCCGGGTCGCCGCCGCCGCGAGCGCGTGGGACGCCGACCGAGTCATCGCCGAGGCGAACAACGGCGGCGAGATGGTCGAGGAAGTCATGCGCACGGTCGAGCCCGGCCTCCCGATCCGGCTGGTCCATGCCGCCCGGGGGAAAGGCGCGCGGGCCGAGCCGGTGGCCGCGCTGTTCGAGGCGCGGCGCTGCCTCTTCGCGGGCGCCTTCCCCGAGCTCGAGGACGAGCTGACCGCGATCACCGCCGAAGGGCATTCAGGCCGGTCGCCCGACCGCGCCGACGCGATGGTCTGGGCGCTGACCGAGCTGGTGCTGCGCGCGCCGGCCGAGCCGCGCGTGCGGGGGATGTAAGCTGTAAGAAGGCCCCTCCACCGCACTTCGTGCGGTCCCGCTCCGCCCTGCAAAAGCAGGGGAGGAGAAGCTGGACGCGGGCGGCGATCTAAAGCAAACGCCAAGGCCGGGCCGGATTAGCTCAGTTGGTAGAGCAGCGGTTTTGTAAACCGAAGGTCGCGGGTTCGAATCCTGCATCCGGCACCATGACCAAGCTTAAGCGAGGTTTCACGCAACATCATTGCGGTCGCGCGGTTGCGCGTCTTCATCAACCAAGGAGATTTTTCGATGATGAAGACCAGCATCTGCAGCTTCGCACTATTGGTGATTGCCGCTTCTCCGGCAGCCGCGTCGGGCCGCATCCCGGCCGCGGGCATTGCAGTGCCCGCGGCGCCGATCAGCCGAATTCACAACTGGTATGCCTCCAACCCGACAACGCTTTATCTGCAGTCGCGAACGCGGACGTGGTATAAGGCGGAGATGGCGCGTCCCTGTTGGGAGATGCCGGAAGCAGCGCGGATCAAGGTCGACATGACGGACGGAAAGCTCGACAATTCTTCGACTGTGCGCTTTCATGGCGAACGCTGCCAGGTCGCTTCGGTATACCGGGTCCCAGGCCCGCTTCGTCCGCTCCTGGTGAAAGGATATTGATGAGGTGCTGATGAAGTTCGTCGTCTCCACAAGCGCTGTCTTGATCGGCAGTCTCGCGGCTTCAGCCGTCTTCGCCGATCCGCCGAAGAAAGCCGGTGCGAGCGACGTCTCCATCCCCTTCGTCAGCAACGGCGGAGTCAAGGACTGGCGCGCGGTCGACGACCACACGGTCTACATCGAATCGCAGGGCGGGCAGTGGTTCAAGGCGACGACGATGGGCGTCTGCCTTGGCCTGAACTTTGAGGACCGCATCGGC
>JBJMUB010000014.1:0-11626 GCA_045811385.1 Sphingomicrobium sp.
CATGCGGCGATGATCACCAATTTCGTGGTTGCGCCCTTGTCGCTTCTGTCGGGCACCTTCTATTCGGTCACCCAGCTGGCGCCGGCGTTCCGGGCGATCAGCCACTTGAACCCCTTCTTCTACGTCATCTCCGGATTCCGCTACGGCTTCCTGGAAGTGACGGACTCGCCGCTGCTGGTCGGGGCCGTCGGCCTGCTGGGGTTGAACGTCGCGCTGTGGGCTTTGTGCTACGCGCTGCTGAGGAGCGGCTGGAAGATCAAGAACTGAGGCGAATCGCCCTGCGAGTCGCCGCTCCCAACCAGATCCCAGGCGGCCAGTTGCCGGTAATATTCCTGAACCGCAGCTAACTGAACAATAAATAACAAATAAATCCAGCAACTTGGCGTTTTACTTTGGTGAACGGCGGATAACGACCGCATTCAGCATCCGAACAAGTCATCAGGTCCAGAACAAGGGCATCAACCGGTCAAAGGAGACCAACGATGCGTAAGTTCCTGATTTCCGCCGCCGTCGCCGCAGTGACGCTGACGATCGCGGCTCCCGCCGCCGCCCAATATGCGCCGGGCTATGGCGCCCCCTATGGCCAGGCCTATGGCTACAACAACTACGGCCAGGTCCGCAGCCTGCAGGTCCGGATCGACCGGCTGCAGCGCGAAATCCGCCGGCTCGACCAGCGCAACGTCCTCAGCAACCGCGAAGCGGCCCGGCTGATGGATGACAGCCGCGACCTCGAGCGCCGCCTGGCGCGCTCGTCGCGCTATGGCTTCAACGGCCAGGAGCGGCAGGCCGTCGAGATCCGGCTCGCGCGTCTCGAGCAGCGGCTGTTCCGCGATGCCCGCGACGGCAACCGCTGGGGCTCGAACAACTACCGCGACCGCGACCATGACGGCCGCAACGACCGCTGGGAAGACGACCGCGGCCACGACCACGACTAAGTCTTGAGGCTTTGCCTCGGGTGAAGCGTAAGGAAGGGGCGTTCTCGCAAGGGAGCGCCCCTTTCGCTTTTCAGGGCCGCTGGTTATAGGCGCCGAGGCGGCCCGACGGCCGCCTTTTGCATTTCAGCCGGGAAGGGGATTCCGCCAGATGGCCATCACGCCGCTCATGCCTGTCTATCCGCGTTCGGAGGTTCGGCCGGTCCGCGGCGAGGGCGCCTATCTGTATGGCGAAAATGGCGAGAAATACCTCGATTTCGCGTCGGGCATCGCGGTCAACATCCTCGGCCACGGCCATCCGCATGTCACCAAGGCGATCCAGGACCAGGCGGCGACCCTGGTCCACGTCTCCAACCTCTACGGCTCGCCGCAGGGCGAGGCCTTTGCCAAGCGCCTGACCGAGCTGACCTTCGCCGACACGGTGTTCTTCACCAATTCGGGCGTCGAGGCGGTCGAGTGCGCGATCAAGACCGCGCGCCGCTACCATTACGCCAAGGGCAACCCGCACAAGCACGACCTGATCACTTTCTCCAACGCCTTCCACGGGCGGACCATGGGGACGATCAGCGCGACCGACCAGGCGAAGATGATCGACGGCTTCGCGCCGCTGCTGCCGGGGTTCAAGGTGGCGCCGTTCGACGATCTCGACGCGGCGCTGGCGGCGGTCGACGAGAATACGGCGGGCTTCCTGCTCGAGCCGATCCAGGGCGAGGGCGGGATCCGCCCCGCAAGCCACGAATTCCTCGCGGGCCTGCGCGCCGCGTGCGACGAGAACGACCTGCTGCTGGTGTTCGACGAAGTGCAGTGCGGAGTAGCGCGGACCGGCCGGCTCTACGCTTACGAGCATTACGGCGTGACGCCCGACATCATGGCCTCGGCCAAGGGGATCGGCGGCGGCTTCCCGCTCGGCGCCTGCCTCGCGACCGAGAAAGCGGCGGCGGGGATGGTCATCGGCACGCATGGCTCGACCTACGGCGGCAACCCGCTGGCGATGGCCGCGGGCCAGGCCGTATTCGACGTGGTCGCCAACGAGGAGTTCCTTGCCGAGGTGCGGATGAAGGGCGAGCGGCTGCGCTCGGCGCTCGAGCAGATGATCCCCAACCACGACCATCTGTTCGACAGCGTGCGCGGGGTCGGGCTGATGCTCGGGATCAAGATGAAGGCCGACAGCCGGGCCTTCGTGACCTATCTCCGCACCCGCGGCATCCTGACCGTCGCGGCCGGCGACAACGTCGTCCGCGTGCTTCCGCCGCTGATCATCGAGGAAAGCCACATCCGCGAGTTCGTCGACGGACTGTCGGCGGCGGCCGCGGACTACGAGGTGCCGGCGGCGGCCTGACGTCATAACGGGTTGGTTGTCAGCGCGCCCAACCCTATCTTCCTTCCATGCCTACAACTGAGCTCAGGACCGACGTCGCGCTCGGCGTCACCATCCCGGCGCGCGATGCGCGCGGCCGCATTGCCCGGCTCGGGCCGGTGATCGATGGCGTGCTCGCCAACCACGGCTACCCGCCGCTGATCGAGAAGCTCCTCGCCGAAGCGCTGACCCTGACCGCGCTGCTCGGCTCGCTGCTCAAGGAGCCGCAGGGCCAGATGACTCTCCAGGCCCAGACCCAGGGGGGGATCGTCGACCTGATGGTCTGCGACTATCTCGGCGGCGACCTGCGCGGCTATGTCCGCTATGACCGCGAGCGGCTCGCCGATGCTTCGCGCAACCCGGCGCTGAAGGAGCTGTTCGGCGATGGCTATCTCGCCATCACCTTCGACCAGCCGCACGCCAACGAGCGTTATCAGGGCATCGTCCCGCTCGAGGGCAGGAACCTGGCCGACGCCGCGCAAAGCTATTTCGCCCAGTCGGAGCAAATCCCGAGCATCGTCCGGCTCGCTGCGGACAAGCGCGACGGCCACTGGACTGCAGGCGGACTGCTGTTCCAGCATTTGCCCGAGGGGGAAGAGGGCCGCGACCGGCTCCATACCCGGCTCGACCATCCTGACTGGCCGCATGTCGCCGTGCTTGCCGGGTCGATCAAGCCCGGGGAGCTGACCGACGCCGGGCTTCCGCTCGACGACATCGTGTGGCGGCTGTTCCACGAGGAAGACGAGGTGCGGACCCTAGCCGCGATCCCGCTCGCCAGGGGCTGCCGCTGCGATCCCGCCTATGTCCGGTCGGTGATTCGCCGGTTCCCCGCCGAGGAACGGGCCGAGATGGTCGGCGACGATGGTCTG
The DNA here is from genome assembly GCA_045811385.1 of Sphingomicrobium sp. Classification (GTDB taxonomy): domain Bacteria; phylum Pseudomonadota; class Alphaproteobacteria; order Sphingomonadales; family Sphingomonadaceae; genus Sphingomicrobium. The sequence continues at coordinate 3,159 of JBJMUB010000014.1, forward strand.
ATTCGGGTCGATTGCGCCTTCTGCTCGTCGAGTTTCACGATCGAGCCGGGCGAGGTCGAATAACGATCTATATCCATCCGTTAACCGCGTTGTGCTAAATGACGGTTGTGAACATGAGTGTGCCATTGCTGATCGCCGGTGCGGCGCTGGCGCTGGGGGGAGCCCAGCGGCCGGCGGCTCTTGCCCAGACCAGCGGCGGCCTGTGGGAAGTGAGCGGAGCTCCGGGCTCGCGGGTGCCGCCGCGGCTGTGCGTCGCCGATCCGGTCGCGCTCGCCCAGTTCGAGCATCGCGGCAAGCCCTGCACGCGCCTCGTCATCAGCGATACGCCAGGAGCGACGGTGATCCACTACACCTGTCCGGGCGCCGGGTTCGGGCGCAGCAGGGTGACCGCGCTGACCCCGCGCTCGCTGCGAATTGAGACGCAGGGGATCTCCGACGACCTGCCGTTCAATTATGTGATCCAGGCGCGGCGCGTCGGGGAATGCGGCCCGCGCCAATCCGCCGCGCGCCATTAAGGCCCCGTTTAAGCATCGTCGTCTAAAGCGGTTTCGTGCCGGATTCGGCACGCTTTCCTCCCAATCGGGCCTGTCGGCCCGATCACTAGGGCCGCTCATCTCACGACGAGCGGCCCTTCTTTTGTCGCCCGCCACGGCCTAGATCGCGCGCCATGAAACCGGCTGTGGTGCTTCTTTCGGGCGGACTCGATTCGATGGTCTGCGCCGCCCTCGCCCGCGAGGCCGGATTTTCGGTGACCGCGCTGACCGTCGACTACGGCCAGCGCCACCGGGTCGAGCTCGAGTCGGCCGAATCGATCGCTCGCCTGTTGGCCGACCGGCATATCACCGTCCCGCTCGACCTGACCGCGTTTGGCGGGTCGGCGCTGACCAGCGAAATCCCCGTGCCCAAGGACGGAGTTAGCGACGGCATCCCGGTGACGTACGTCCCGGCGCGCAACACGATCTTCCTCAGCCTCGCGCTCGGCCTCGCCGAGGCGAGCGGAGCGCGCGACATCTACATCGGCGTCAACGCGCTCGATTATTCGGGCTATCCCGACTGCCGGCCGGAATTCGTCGCGGAGTTCGAACGCCTGGCAAATCTGGCGACCAAGGCCGGGGTCGAAGGCGCCCGCTTTACCATCCACGCGCCGCTGCTCGATCTGACCAAGGCCGACATCGCGCGCGAGGCACAGCGCCTCGGGCTCGCCGCCGCGATCAGCCACAGCTGCTACGACCCGCTGCCCGACGGCCGTCATTGCGGCCGCTGCGACGCCTGCCTGCTGCGCGCCAGGGGCTTCGCCGAGGCGGGGCTGGCGGATCCGACGAGCTACGCATGACCTACGCGGTCAAGGAAGCCTTCCTGACTCTCCAAGGGGAGGGCGTCCAGTCGGGTAGCCGAGCGGTATTCCTGCGCTTCGCCGGGTGCAATTTATGGTCGGGCCGCGAGCAGGACCGGGCGAGCGCACAATGCACCTTCTGCGATACCGATTTCGTCGGCACCGACGGCGCCGGCGGCGGCAAGTTCGCCGACGCGCCGGCGCTGGCCGACCATGTCGCGGCGCTGTGGGGCCCGACCGCCGAGCACCGGTTGACGGTGATCACCGGCGGCGAGCCGATGCTCCAGCTCGACCCCGCCTTGGTCGACGCGCTTCACGACCGCGGTTTCCGAGTCGCGGTCGAAACGAACGGGACCCTGCCGGCGGTCGACGGTCTCGACTGGATCTGCGTCAGTCCCAAGGCGCGGACCGAGGTGGTTCAGCGCTCGGGCGACGAATTGAAGCTGGTTTGGCCGCAGCCGGGAATCGACCCGGCCGAGCTGGAACGCTGGGATTTCCGCCATTTCCTCGTCCAGCCGATGGATTGCGCCGATCGCCAGGAGGCGATCGATGCGGCGATTCGGCTGGCCATGGAGCGGCCCAGGTGGCGGCTCAGCCTCCAGGCCCACAAGGTCGTCGGGCTGGCCTAGATCGCGTTGTTGCCGGTCGCGGCCGCGGGCGCGGTGGTGTTCGCGGTGGGCGCCGGCGCTGGAGCCGAAGCGCTCGTATTGGACTGAGCCGCGTGTCGCGTGGGGCGTCGCGAAGAGTCGCTTTTGCTCAGTGACGGCGCGGAGTCGTTACCCAAGCTATTGTCGACCTCGGTCACGAAATTGACGTCGGCGGCCATGTTGGAGGCGTCGCCGGTCACCGCGTCGATCGCGGTCACATCGTTCGACGAGAAGCTTTCCGCCGACAGGCCCTGGTCGGCGTTGATCGTGGTGTCGGCCTGGTTGTTGCTGCCACACGCCGCCAGGAACAGCGCCGGGCCGGCGAGCAGGATCGAAGCGCGCATCTCATGCTCCAAAAAAAGAGGCTGCCGGCAATTACCGGCAGCCTCTTCAAACGCCAACGCCTCCGCGAGGAGGCGTTGAAGAATTTACATCGCGTTGTTGGCAGCGGCGTCCGCATTGTTGGCGGCCGTGTTTGCCGTGTCCGCAGCCGCATTGGCGGTGTCCGCGGCGTTCATCGCGTTCGCGTCCATCGCATTCATGTCGGTGGCGTTCATGTCGGTCGTCGCATTGACGTCCGTCATAGCATTTTCGTCGACGTTCATGGTGTTGTTGGCTGCGTCGTTGCTGCTGCAAGCCGACACCGCCAGGGCCGCACCAGCGACCAGGATAAGAGCACGCATTCAAGACTCCCTAGATTATTGCGATCTGCAGCGGTCGCCCGCGTCGCAAATCGCGCGCACAATAGTCTGAAGCACAACTCCCCATCAAGAGACTTTGCATGGTTGTTCCAACCTGTTGAGAAACGGGCGGAAGTTGTTCTTCAAGGCGTCATCAACCCGCTCAAGCGGGATTTGTTTCCCTTGGCCGGCGAGGCTGGTGACCCCAAATTCGGCGATCCCGCACGGAACGATGCCGGTGAAATGCGAGAGGTCGGGAGCGACGTTAATCGCAAAGCCGTGGAGCGTGATCCAGCGCTTCACCCGCACTCCCAAGGCGCCGATCTTCGCTTCGCCGGCACCTTCGCCGACCCAGATTCCGATGCGGCCCTCGGCGCGGTGGGCATTAACGCCGAACCGGGCCAAAGCGTCGATCATCCATTGTTCGAGCGAATATACGAAGCGGCGGATGTCCTTTCCGCGCTTTTCCAGGTCGAGCAGGACATAGCCGACCCGCTGGCCCGGGCCGTGATAGGTGTAGCGGCCGCCGCGGCCTGCCTCGAACACCGGAAAGCCGAGCGGATTGATGAGCTCGGCCGGGTCGGCGCTGGTGCCGGCGGTGAACAGCGGCGGATGCTCGAGCAGCCAGACGCATTCGGGCGCGGTGCCGGCGCGAATCGCCGCCGCCCGCTCGTCCATGAAGGCGAGCGCGTCGGCGTAAGCGATCGGAGCGTCGCTCACGCGCCATTCAATGCCGTCGAGTTCGTCCATCAGCGGCGCTTGAGATGGCGTTCGCACAAGCGCTCGGCAAGCGGCGTTGCGCGCCGGCGCCGGGCTTCGCATAAGGCGCGGGCAGCTTAACGGGGAGTGTGATGAGCAATTTGTCGATCTCTAGGGCGTGGGATGAAGCGAAGCATGTGCTGGCCCACGACGGCAAGCTGATCACCAGCGTCGCCTTGGCGCTGATCGTCCTGCCGCAGACGGTGTCCGGAGTGATCGCGCCGCCGGCGACGCTGTCGGGCGCCAATCCGCCGAGCTGGATGCCGTTCGTCGCCATCCTGGTCGCGATCCTCGGCATCACCGGCCAGGTCGCCGTCGCCCGGCTCGCGCTCGGACCGTCGACCAGCGTCGGCGAATCGATCCAGCACGGCTTCCGGCGCGTGGTCCCGGCGTTCCTCGCGCTGCTCGTGCTGTTCCTGGCGCTGGTCGTCGTCCTGCTGCCGATCATGCTCGCGATGGCCGGACCGGAGGGCCTGAAGAGCGTCACGACCGAGACTCCGACGCCGGCGGCCGCGGGCGCGCTCCTGCTCGTCGTCTTCCTGTGCCTGCTGGCGGCGCCGCGGTTCCAGCTGGTGGTTCCGACCGCCGCCGCCGAGGAGGGCGGCCCGATCCGCTTGCTCCAGCGCAGTTGGCGAATGACCGAGGGCAGCTATCTGAAGCTGCTCGGCTTCCTCGCGCTCGTCCTGATCGCCGCGGTGGTCGTGCTGTTCACCGGCCAGATCATCGTCGGGCTGGTCGCCAAGGCGATGTTCGGGACGGTTCACCCGTACAGCCTCGGAGCGTTGCTCGCCGGGCTTCTGACGGCGATGATCTCGGCCGCATTCGCCGCGGTTTCGACCGTGATCCTGGCACGGATCTACGTTCAGCTGGCGGGGCGCGGCGGCGCTTCGGTGCCAAGCAGCGGAACCTGAGGAGCGCAGTCCTTCGGCAGGATTCCGCTGAGGCGCGGGTCCGGAAAGCGCTCGATCGCGCGCCGGCAGGCGACGAAGCCGGCGCGGCGATAGGCGCCGAGCGCGGCGGGATGGTCGAGCGAGCAGGTGTGGACGTGGACTCGCTCGACGCCCTCGCGCCAGGCCAGCCGCGACGCCTCGGCCAGCAGCCATTTGCCGTGGCCCTGGCCGGCGAGCTCGGGGACGAGGCCGATGAACGCGAGCTCGCATTGCCCGGCCTCGCGGAAGTCGAGTTCCAGCATGCCGGCGACGGCCTCGACCGCTGCGACTTCGAACAGCGCGACGTTCGGGTCGCAAATGATCGCACCGAGCTTGTCGTCGTCCATCACCAGGCGCGAGAACCACAGCCATGGCGCCCCGACCTTGCGGAACAGCGCGCGATATTGGTCGGGGCTGGGGTCGGCGACGTGGCGCAGCTGAAGGGTCGAGTGCGGGGCGCCGGTGTCCGCCGGGCGCTCACGCATTTCGAGGTAGGTGACGACAGCGGCGAGCTCGCCGTCGGGCAGGGCGGCGTACGTCATAAATCCTCCCCGGAACGGGGAGGGGAACCGGCCGCGAAGCGGACGGTGGAGGGGGCCCACCGTCTCGCTGCGTCCACCGTGGGCCCCCTCCACCCCTCAGCTCCGCTGAGCGGTCCCCCTCCCCGTTCCGGGGAGGAATGGAGGCGGCTCATGCCCACTTCGCCAGCGGCGGGAGGCTCATCAGGATCGCGTCGACGTTGCCGCCGGTCTTGAGGCCGAACAACGTGCCGCGGTCGTAGAGCAGGTTGAACTCGACGTAGCGGCCGCGGAATTCGAGCAGCCGGTCCATGTCTTCGTCGGAAAAAGGCGTGTCCATCCGCTTTCGGATCAGCTTCGGGACGACGTCGAGGAACGCTTCGCCGATGTCGCGGGTGAACGCCAGATGGGCCTCGAAATGCTCCTCGAGATAATCGTAGAAGATGCCCCCGACGCCGCGCGCGACGCCGCGGTGGGGGAGCCAGAAATAGTCCTCGGCCCATTTCGAGAAGCGGGGATAGAAGGTCGGATCGTGCGCGGCGCAGGCGGCGCGGAACGCGGCGTGGAAAGTGTCGGTGTCCTCGGCGTAGGGGATCGCCGGGTTGAGGTCAGCGCCGCCACCGAACCAGCGCCTGGTGGTGGTCAGGAAGCGGGTGTTCATGTGCACCGCGGGCACGTGTGGGTTCGCCATGTGCGCGACGAGGCTGATGCCGGTCGCGAAGAAGCTCGGGTCGTCGGCGGCGCCGGGAATCGATTTGGCGAATTCGGGATTGAACTCGCCGCCGACGGTCGAGACGTTGACCCCGACCTTCTCGAACACTTTGCCGGCCATCTGGCCGCGCACCCCGCCGCCGCCGGGCTCGCCCGAAGGATCGGTGCGCTCCCACGCCGTGTAGGTGAAGGCCGCGTCCGAGCCCGCCTCGCGCTCGATCGCCTCGAATTCGGCGCAGATCCGGCCGCGCAGGCTTTCGAACCAGTCGCGCGCGGCCTGTTGCTGGTCGTCGAGGGGGAGCATCGGCGCCGTCATTGCGAGAAGCCGGCGCAAGGTGCAAGGTAGAGGCGGGGGGCTCACCTATGCTGCTGATCGCGCTTCTCGTTCCGCTGTCGCTCGCCATCCTCGCGTTCATGGCGATGCTGACCAAGGCTGCGATCGAGGCGCGTGCGTTGCCGCGGATCGAGACTCTGATCCTCGGCGCGGTGGTCAGCTTCTTCGATACGCTCGGGATCGGCAATTTCGCGCCGACCACGGCGTGGTTCAAATTCCGCAAGCTGGTTCCCGACCGGCTGATTCCGCCGACGATGATCGTCGGGCTGGGACCGCCGGCGATGGCCGAGAGCATCATTTTCCTGATCCTGCTCGGAGTGAAGGTCGATCCGGTGCTGCTGTTCGGAAGCGCGATGGCGGTGCTGCTCGGTGGGCTGGTCGGAGCTCCCCTGGTCGTTCGCTGCCGGGTGTGGATCGTGCAACTGACCGTCGCGATCGGCCTCGTCCTCGCGGCGACCGCTTATGCGCTCGCCAATCTCCACCTGATGCCGGGCGGCGGCACGGCGGCAGGGCTCTCGCCGGCGCTGACGGTGGTCGCGATCATCGCCAGCTTCGGCTTCGGCATCCTGCTCAATTTCGGCGTGGGCAATTATGCTCCGACACTGGTCATCCTGAGCCTGATGGGGATGGACCCGCGGCTGTGCTTTCCGATCATGGCGTCGGGCGCGGCCCTGATGGCGTCCGGTGCCGGCATTCGCCACATCCAGTTCGGGCAGATGGATTTACGCGTCGTCATCGGGCTCGCTCTGGGCGGCATACCCGCGGTCCTGGTCGCGGCGTTTATCGTCAAGGAAATGGACGTCGAACTGCTGCGCTGGCTGGTGCTCGTGGTCGTGCTCTACGCCGCGGCCGTCATGTTCCGCGCCGCCATGCTCGGCCGGCGCGACTGCCAGCCCGAGCCCGGAACGGCGGCGCTCGCCGAGTGACGGAACCCGCGCCCGCCGGACTCATTATTCCAGCCGCGGGGCTATGAGGAGGCGGACGTTATGCGCTCCATCCTGCTGTACCTGATCGGAATTCCGATCCCGATCATCCTGCTGCTGGTGCTCTGCACGCACCATTTCTAGGCCGCGTAATCAGGAGCGCGCCCACTCCTTGGTCTTGTCGGCGATATTGAGCTCGCGGAGCAGTGCGTCGACGCTCCTGGTGAGCTCGGGAAGGAAGCTGACCTGGTGCCGAGCGCCGCGGTAGCTTTCGGCCATCAGGATCGCATCGATCAGGATCGGCACGACGAGGCTTTCGGGATCGTCGAGCTCGGCCAGGCCCTGGAGCCGCTCGAGCGCCTTGCGCCGCGCGCGCTCCGGATCGGACAATGCTTCGGTGCGGCCGATGAACCAGGGCATGACGAACGAACTCCTCGCGAAAAGGCCAAGGATATCGGACGGCCGTTCGATGGGAAGTTCGGGCGGGCGCGATGGAAGGGCGCTTGGGCGCAGCGGACGGGCTAGGCCTCCTGCGGAGAGATCGGCTCCGCTTCCCACCGCCTGAGCTTGCGGCTGGCGAGCCACAGCTCCATCGGCTGGCCGTTATACCAGGTCTGCGCGATCTCGATCGCGTGCTCGTCCCCCGACGCGAGGAAATCGCGGCGATGGTCGATGTGGCCGCTGAAGCGGTCCATGAAATAGAGACGATAGCCGTTCATCAAGCGGCGCCCCCCGGCGTCGAGTCGCATTGTATCACTTATCCACAGTCGAAACGATTCGAGCGCGGAATCGCGTCCCAATTCCAGCCTTGGCAGGGGGGATATGCCTCGCTATCAGGCCCGCCAATCGCGCCGGTTTCCTGCCGGAGCGGCGTCGCTTAATGCCATTCGGGCATGTCCAAAAAGACAAGCGTCAAAAGGGGTACGATGGCCACCAAGGCTTCCGCTGGAGGTTCCGATCACGCAGTCGGCGACGGAGTTCGGCGCCGCGACTTCCTGAACGTCGCCGCGGTCAGCTTTGCCGGCGTCGGCACGGTCGCCGCGCTGGCGCCGTTGATCGTCCAGATGAGCCCATCGGCCGACGTGCTCGCGCTGGCGACGATCGAAGTCGACATTTCCAAGGTCCTGGCGGGGCAGGGCATCAAGGTCAGTTGGCGCAAGCAGCCGGTGTTCATCCGCAACCTTACGGCCAAGGAAATCGCGGCCGCGAACGCGGTGCCGATGTCCGACCTGCGCGATCCGCAGAGCCTTGCCGAGCGGACCAAGCCGGGCAAGGCCAACTGGCTGATCACGCTCGGGGTCTGCACCCACCTCGGCTGCGTTCCGCTCGGCATCTCCGAGGGCGAGAACAAGGGTCCGTACGGCGGCTATTTCTGCCCGTGCCACGGATCGGCCTACGACACCGCGGCGCGCATCCGCCAGGGGCCGGCACCGCTCAACCTGCAGGTGCCGGACTATAAATTCACGTCGGCGACGACGGTCGAAATCGGGGCTACCGACAAATGAGCTTTTCCTGGGCGAAGCCCTACGAACCCAAGAGCCCGTTGATGCGCTGGCTGGACGAGCGGCTGCCGCTCCCGCGCATCATTTATGGCGCCACCGGCGGCGGCTACCCCGTTCCGCGCAACCTCAATT
>JBJMUB010000015.1:0-55064 GCA_045811385.1 Sphingomicrobium sp.
AGGCGCCGACCAGCTCGGGGATCGGACTCTCGACGATCTCGAACGCGACATCGATCTGCGTCGAGACGATGTCCTCATATTCGATCTCGGCCTCGGCCAGCGCGGTCTTCTCGACCGGCGACCACATGACCGGCTTGGCGCCGCGATAGACCTGCCCGCTCTCGGCGAACTTGAACAATTCGGAGACGATCGTCGCCTCCGCCTGATAGTCCATCGTCAAATACGGATTGTCCCAGTCGCCGGTGATCCCGAGCCGCTGGAACTGCTCGCGCTGCACGTTCACCCAATGCTGCGCATAGGTGCGGCACTCGGCGCGGAATTCCTTCGGGGGGACCTCGTCCTTGTTGAGCTTCTTCTTGCGGTACTGCTCCTCGATCTTCCACTCGATCGGAAGCCCGTGGCAGTCCCACCCGGGCACGAACGGCGCGTCCTTGCCGAGCAGGGTCTGCGTCCGCACCACCATGTCCTTGAGCGTGTGGTTGAGCGCATGGCCGATGTGGATGTCGCCGTTGGCGTAGGGCGGGCCGTCGTGGAAGATGAACTTCTCGCGCCCTGCGCGCGCCTTGCGCAGCTCCCCGTACAAATCCTGCTCCTGCCACCGCGCGAGGATCGCCGGCTCCTTCTGCGGCAGCCCGGCCTTCATCGGAAAGTCGGTGCGCGGAAGGAAGACGGTCGAGCGGTAATCGGTCTTCGTGTCGGGGGCGTCGGCCATTGAGCCGCGGCCTTAGCGGGGCGTTGGTCAGGATTGCAAACCCGGCGACGGGGCCGGGGGCCTGTAATATTTCGCACAAAGCCACGAAGAGCACGAAGGGGTCGCCATCTTGTTCGTGGCTTCGTGTCTTTGTGCGAATCAATCTTGCGAGGGCTTCGCCGCTCAGTAGATGGCGAGCAACCGCCTCGCCGCCGCCTCGTCCTCGCGCATCGCGGCGGCGAGGGCATCGACCCCATCGAACTTCTTTTCCTCGCGGATGAAGGCGTGGAGCGCGACCTCGATCGTCCGCCCGTAGAGGTCGCCGTCGAAGCCGAACAGATAAGCCTCGAGCAACTCCCGCGGCGGCTCGAAGGTGGGGCGGACGCCGAGGCTCGCGACCCCCGCGTGCTCCAATCCATCGTCGAGCGTGACACGCACCGCATAGACGCCGTATTTCGGCCGCTGATAATCGCCCAATTCCACGTTCGCCGTCGGATAACCGAGCTCGCGCCCGCGCCCGTCGCCGCGCTGCACCACTCCCGCGATCGCATAGTCGCGGGACAGCATATGCGTCGCAGTCGCCGTGTCGCCGTCGACCAAAGCCTCGCGGATCCGACCGGACGAGATGCGCTCGCCGTCGAGCAGCACCTGCGCCACCGCTTCCGCCGCCACGCCATAGCGCGCTCCGATCGCTTTTAGCAGCGCCGGGTCGCCGCTGCGCCCCTTGCCGAAGCTGAAGTCGTCGCCGGTGACCACCCCCGCCGCACCGATCTGCTGCGCCAGCACGTCGCGCACGAACTCCTCGGCGTCCATCGAGGCCAGCGCGCGGTTGAACTCGAACACCAGCATCGCGTCCGCTCCGGCGTGGGCGAAGAGGGCCTCGCGCTGGTCGAGCGACGTCAGGCGGAACGGCGGCACGTCGGGCTTGAAGAACTTGACCGGATGCGGGTCGAAGGTCGCGACGATCACCGGCCGCCGCTCGTGGAAGGCGCGCGCGACGGCCCGCCCGACCACCGCCTGGTGGCCGAGATGAAACCCGTCGAAATTGCCGAGCGCGACGATGCTCCCCCTCAAATCATCGGGGATTCCGCCGGCGAGGGTCAGCCGCTGCATTGGAAGCGGCCCCTAACGGCCAAATCAGCGGGTGGAAAGGTGACGCTTGAACAGGCGATATTCGTTCCACGCCAGCGCCATGACGATGACGTCGATGACGCTGATCGCGATCAGCCCGATGTCGTGCGTGTAGCTGTAGCGATAGAGCTGGTAGGCGATGAACAAAGTCAGGACGGCGAAGGTCGCGTGATAGGCCCATACCTTCCTCAGCAGCAGCCCGGCGACGATCGCTCCGTTCACCACGCCGTGGCTGACCAGGTAGAAGGCGTAGAACTGGTGCTCGCCGGGCGTGAAGCCGTGCGCGAAGCGCGCGACCGCGTCGCTGCTCCGGCTCGCCTCCCACAGCCAGCGGAGGATGGCATCGGTGCTGAACAAATAAAGCGCGATTCCGCCGGCGAGCTCGATCAGCGCATGCGCGCCCTTGAGCGCGACGCTGAGCAGGAACAACTGGTGGAGCCGACGCTGGATCACGGCCCCTCAACGCCGCGATTGCGCCAAAAGGCTCGGCCGGCGGCTAGCCGCCCGTGACTCGGCGGAAACGGTAGCGCCCGCGGACCGGCGCCGCGCGGTACGAATGGCCCGAGCTGCAGGTCACCGTGAACACCCCGCCCTCGACCGCGCTGGTCGAAGCGACCGACCCGCACGGATAGCCGATCCGCCCGATCGTCTGGGCGATCACCGGCCGGGACAGCGGCAGGCTCGCCGGCACCGGCGCGGCCTCGGCCGTTGGCGCCGGAGCTTCAACCGCTGCTGCATCGGGCTCGGCCAGGCCCTGCTCGATCTCGGCCAGTCGCGACGTCGCCGCCGGCCTCGCGGTGCGCGCCGCCGCCCGCGCGCGCGGCTTCACCGGCGCCGGCCGCGCCTTCGCGAGCGTGGGCGGCGGAAGCGGCACCGACGCCTCGGAGTCGCTGACCGTGAACGTCGTCGGCGGAGCCAGCAGGGCGCCGTCCTTGAGCGCGTCGGGCGGTGCGGCGCTGCTCGACTGCCACCCCGCCCAGGCGCCGCCGAGCGCGATGGTCAGCGCCAGCGCTCCAGCCGCGATCCCGGCGCGCTTCCACGGCATCGGCGCGCCGGGGTCGGCGTCCGTCTCTTCGCTCAACGAAAGCTCGACGGGCGGGACCGTGGACGTCGTCTCCGCGCGCTGCGGCCGCGGCGCGACCGGGGGCACCGGATCGTGCAGCGGCGCCGGCCGCGCCAGCTCGCGCAGCGCTTCGCCGATCGGGGTCGCCGCTGCCGCCGGTGAGTCAGCCGGGGTCGTCGGGGCTAGCGTCAGCGCCGGCCGTGCGGCCGGCCCGGCGGCGCGGACGAACGATCCGCCGCCCACGCCGTGAGTCGTCATCGGCGCTGCCTTCGCCGCGCGCGCCACCCCGATCGCTTCGTCGTAGGCGCGCCGCCGCTCGGGGTTGCGCAGCACTTCGTACGCGACCGTGACCTCGGCGATCCCGCCCAGCGTGTGCGGCCGGAAAATGCTGATTTCGCGAGCGAACGCGCGCGCGATCTCGTCGGCGCTCGCGCCGGGCTTCAGCCCGAGCACGTCATAATGGCTCGGCCGCTCCCTGACCGTCTGGCCCATGTTCAGGACTCCCCGCTCGGCCGGCACGACCGGCCGGCTCCCAAGGCTCGGACGCTCCTCGCTTTTGCGCGCGGAATCCAGCGCGCTCACCGCACGGTTAAGGCTGTTGATCGTCTATGGATTCACCGGTCGCCGGCGTACGCCGGGTGAATCGACCGCGCTCGGCCTAGCGCAACTTGGCGATCGTAAGCTTGTCGAGCCTCGCCCGGTCCCTGACCGATTCCTCGCTCCGCGTCAGCGCCCTGGCGATCGCGCGCAGCGACTGACCCTTGCCGGCGAGCAAGTGCAGCTTCTGGATCTCGTCCTGCCGCCACGGCTGCCGATGCCGCTCGAACTTGGTTTCGGCCATCGTTCCTCCTCCGACGCTACGCGCCGCTTGCTCCCTGGACGAGGTTCATGAAATTCCGCGCTGCCTCCCGGTCCGCCTCGGTCGTGAAGGCGACATCGAGGTCCGGTGCCGAACCCAGGATATGCAGCAGCGCCCAGAGCGCGAACCGCTCGCCGCGGTCCTTGGCGAGGCCCAGGTCGACCTGCATATGCTCGATCCCGGCCGCGAATGCTTCCGGCGGGACCTCGGCCAGGCTCGAAGTCCCGAAGTAGCGGCGGATCTGATCGTCGAGGTTCATCCCCCGCCATCTGGTCCACCAGCAGCGGGCGTGGCAAGTGCGCAGGCATCGCCACGCATGTGCCACTCGTTTCAGCAGCCGGCTTGCCCTAAGGTCGGCCGATGGCGAAGGCAGCGGCGATCGAGCAGGCATTCACTCTGGCTCGGTCCGGTCAATGCCGCAGCATTTCGGAAATCATCCGCCGGCTTCCGGCCGGCGAACGGGCCGCGGTCGAAGAGTATCTCGCCACCCCGACAGCGCGCCGCGAGCTGATCCTGATCTGCAGCGACGCCTGGCTCGCGAACAACTAGCACCGCCCCTTGACTCGCCGCGGGGCGAATCCTATCTGCTGATCATCCCGTTTCACCGGTTTCCGGCGGCGCATTCGTGCGCGCGTCGGTTTTTCGCTTGATAGGGGTTCCCATCAAAGTAATGCTTTGATGGGGGTCTTGAGGCGGGATTTCTAGCGAAGAGATAGGGCATTTCGCCCTGTGGAGCTGAAGAAGGGTAGAGAATGGCTCGTATTGCCGGGGTGAACATCCCCACCAACAAGCGCGTCGAGATCGCGCTGACCTATATCCACGGAATCGGCCGCACCACGGCGCGGGACATCGTCGCCAAACTCGGAATCGCGCCGGAAAAGCGGGTCCAGGACCTCACCGACCAGGAAGTCGTCCACATCCGCGAAGCGATCGACAAGGACCATAGCGTCGAGGGCGACCTTCGCCGCGAGACCGCGATGAACATCAAGCGGCTGATGGACCTCGCCTGCTACCGCGGGCTTCGCCATCGCAAGGGCCTGCCGGTCCGCGGCCAGCGCACGCACACCAACGCGCGCACCCGCAAGGGCAAGGCCAAGCCGATCGCGGGCAAGAAGAAGTAATCTTCGCCCCAGCTGCAACACTCGCCCCACCTGACGGCAGAGGGCGAACGGGATTAGGAACGAGAATAAAATGGCCCAGGCACCGCAGCGCATCCGCAGGAGGGAGCGCAAGAATATCACTGTCGGCGTCGCTCACGTGAACGCCAGCTTCAATAATACCATGATCACCATCACCGACGCGCAGGGCAATGCGATTGCCTGGTCGAGCGCCGGAATGATGGGCTTCAAGGGCAGCCGCAAGTCGACGCCTTACGCCGCGCAGGTCGCGGCCGAAGATGCGGGCCGCAAGGCCGCCGACCATGGCGTCAGGACGCTCGAGGTCGAGGTCAAGGGCCCCGGCTCTGGCCGCGAGAGCGCGCTTCGCGCCCTTCAGGCAGTCGGCTTCACGATCACCTCGATCCGCGACGTGACGCCGATCCCGCACAACGGGGTGCGTCCCAGCAAGCGGCGCCGCGTCTGACGCTTTTTCGCCGGAAGCCGTGCTTTCGGCGGGGAGCAGAGAAAAGAATTTGAACCTAGAGGGTTATGGCAAGTGAGCCGCCCTCGCACTGCCAAGGGATGAAAATGGCCGTCAACGCAAAGAACTGGCAGGAACTGAAGAAGCCCAGCGCGCTCGAGAAGAAGCAGTCCGGTAGCGACAGCCGCAGCCGCGCCGTCTTCGTCGCCGAGCCGCTGGAGCGCGGCTTCGGGATGACGCTCGGCAACTCGCTGCGCCGCGTGCTTCTCTCCTCGCTCCAGGGCGCCGCCGTCACATCGATCAAGATGGACGGCGTGCTGCACGAGTTCTCGAGTCTCGCCGGCGTCCGTGAGGATGTCACCGACATCGTGCTCAACGTGAAGCAGATCGCGCTCAAGATGGAAGGCGAGGGGCCACGCCGCCTTCACCTCTCCGCCACGGGCCCGGCCGAAGTCACCGCCGGCATGATCGCGACCACCGGCGACATCGAGGTCACCAACCCCGACCACGTGATCTGCCACCTCGACGAGGGCGCGACCCTCAACATGGAGCTGACCGTGGACATCGGCAAAGGCTACCAGCCGGCCGCCGCCAACCGTCCGGCCGATGCGCCGATCGGGCTTATCCCGGTCGACGCGCTTTATAGCCCGGTGCGCCAGGTCGCCTACAAGGTCGAGAACACCCGCGTCGGGCAGGAGCTCGATTACGACAAGCTGACGCTGACCATCGAGACCGACGGCACGGTGACGCCCGAGGACGCGCTCGGCTATGCCGCGCGGATCCTCCAGGACCAGCTGCAGCTGTTCGTCCACTTCGACGAAAGCCAGGTCCGGATGGCGGCGTCGCCGATGATCGGCCAGCCGAGTGCGGCGATGCCGGTCGAGACCCAGGCCGACACCAACCAGCTCAACCGCTATTTGCTCAAGAAGGTCGACGAGCTCGAGCTCAGCGTGCGCAGCGCCAACTGCCTCAAGAACGACAACATCATCTACATCGGCGACCTCGTCCAGAAGACTGAGGCCGAGATGCTGCGGACGCCCAACTTCGGGCGCAAGTCGCTCAATGAGATCAAGGAAGTGCTGGCCTCGATGGGGCTTCGGCTGGGCATGGACATCCCCGGCTGGCCGCCGGAGAATATCGAGGAAATGGCCAAGAAGCTCGAACAGGAAATGCTCGGGTAAGCTGTTCCCCGGCGAAGGCCGAGTCCCAGGGTTTGGAAACAAAGGGGCGCTCCGTAACGGGGCGCCCTTTTTTATTTCGCAGAGACGCGGAGGACAGGCTCTGCGCCTACGACCCGCGCGACCGTAATGGCTTTTCCATTGACGCTCAGGCGTCAAAGAAGCAAATCCGACCTTTGCGGCGATCGACGATAATCTGATACGTTTCAAGAATTCCGCCGCCGACGACAAAGGGGGCGGTTACTGTCCTGTCGTTGTAGAAGTGTTGATATGGGAGATGAACCGTTGCGGTCCCCAGCGTGAGCGCGGCATTACGCGAATAATAGGGTGCCAGTTTCCACTCCCGAATTGAGTTAAACCGAATGTCCAATCTTGTTCGATGCTTCGCGTTTCCAATCGGCGCAAGCGCCGTTGCTGCCAAGGCTCCTTGGCGGCCCGTATCCAGAAAGGCTTTCTGCCGGACTCCGTCCACGATTAGCTCGAAAAAGACCGATTTGATTGGAGAATCGGCATTGTTGCCCGCAAAATTCAGCGTAAGCGGCGAGCAGTAAATGGCTTCGCCCATGTCATAGGTCGCATTCGGTTCAAGTCCGTTCTTTGAAATTCGAATACGATCGAAAGAAAACAGGAAATCCGAGCCGATGATCGGATAACTGGTCTCCCCGACCAGGCCCGAGCGGAAATCGAAACCGTGGTCGGCGATCCGCATCGGTCCCGGCTTGAAGGCAGGTGCCAGCCGTGTGCCAAAGGCCGATGCCATAGTTTGGGATGCCAGTTGCGGCTTTCCCTTTGCCCAATTGACAGAAAAGACGGATATTGACGCGCCCGTATCGATCAATCCGAGTCTGTGCCGTTCGCCGTCAGTAACGCGAGCCCAGAGCCTGCCATTTGCATAAACATACTCGGCAGCCAAGTTCGGTGGTGCTCCTGCGGAGTTTCCGAGTGAAATGGCGGCAACCGCGGTTAACACCGCGGCTGCCGCTACTGTCGCGAGTATCACGTATTTGCGAGACATCGCTAGGTTAGAGCTAAAATAGGCTAGCAATCGCGTCGCCGACGGTCTTGGCGACTTGCACGACCGTATTTACCAAGCTTGCGCCCGACTGGACCGTTTGGGTCGTGCTCGTTGGCGTGCACGTGTAGCTCGTCAGCTGTCCCGACGAATTGTAGGTTGCACTGGAGAGCTGCGTCCCGGAAGGACACGTGGGAGCTGGTGTCGGACCGACGAGGCGGGGCAGAGTCGCGAAGCCGCGGAAGTCGAGCGTCGCCCCGAGCACCCGTGCAGCGCCCGGCGGTCGTCAGCGAGTGGATCTTGACGCCGACCGTCCAGCGCGAGGTGGCCGGGAGGACTCGACGGGTCCGCGGGTCGCGCGGGCCGAGCCTGGCCAGCGACTTGTGGATCGCCGCGAGGTCGCGGCCGGCGACCTCGTAATAGGTCACCGCGACGTTCGGGACGTCGCTGAGGCGCGCCGGCTCGCCGGGCGCGAGCGGGCGCAGGGCTGGGCGCGCTTCGCCATACTTCTTGGTGCGCCCGAGCCGCTCGGTGTTGACGATCAGGTCGACGTCGCGCGGCTGCTGGCCGGCAAGCGCGAGGGCGATCAGGATCGGCAGCAATTCCACCTCCAGGCGCTGGAGCATAAGCGTGCTTTCGTCATTCAACCGAACGGTTGACAATCGCGCGCGACTCGAGCATATTCAACTGCATGGTTGAAAGTCGCCTCGATACGATCTTCCACGCGCTCGGCGACCCGACGCGGCGCGGAATGCTCGCCAGTCTCGCGCTCGGCGACAAGTCGATCGGCGCGCTGGCCGAGCCGCTGGCCATGAGCTTCGCCGGCGCGTCGAAGCACGTGAAGGTGCTCGAGGAGGCCGGGCTGCTGGTCCGGCGCAAGGCCGGGCGGACCCACGTCATCAGCCTCAACGCCGCGCCGCTGGCCGAAGCCGCCGGCTGGCTCAAGCAGTGGGAAAAATTCTGGGACGTCCGGCTCGACCGGCTGCAGCAGTTGGTCGAAGCCGAAGCGCAAGCGAAGAAGGAGAAGGACAATGGGTGAAGCCGCGACGCAAATCCGACTGCCGGTGGAACGGATCGCTCCGGACTCGATCCGGCTCGAGCGGCTGCTCGATGCCCCGGTCGAAACGGTGTGGCGCTACCTGACCGAAGCCGAGCTGCGGTCGCAATGGTTCATGGGCGGGACCGACGCCGCCGGAGTCGGCGAGTTCGAGCTGCTGGTCGACCACGACAACCTCTCGACCGACGACGTGCCTTACCCCGAGGGCTATGCCGGGTTTAAAGGCGCGCGCTGGACCGAAACGGTCAGCTGGTTCGAGGCGCCGCACCTGCTTGAAACCACCTTCCAGGGCGGCAAGAACGGTATCGTGACCTACGAGCTTAATGGGGAAGGGCCGAAGACCCGGCTGGTGCTGACCCATCGCGGCATCGTCAGCCCGGTCGGGGCGCAGGATTTCGGCAGCGGCTGGAATTCGCATCTGGCGGTGCTCGAGGAGCGGCTCGCCGGGCGCAGCGTGCGCGATTTCTGGGAGCTTCACGCGCGCTCGCGCGAGGCGGTGGCGAAGGCGCTGGAGCGATGATCCACGCGCAATATCGCTGGGTGATCGTCGCCGCGGGCGGGCTGATCGGCTGCGTCGCGATCGGCGCTATGTTCGCGCTTCCCGTGTTCCTTCGGCCGATCGCCCAGGCGACGGGATGGTCGATGACCGGGGTGTCGACGGCAATGACGGTGGCGTTCATCGCCATGGCGCTGGCGAGCTTCGCCTGGGGCAGCCTGTCCGACCGCGTCGGTCCGCGGATCGTGGTGCTGATCGGCGCGGTCGGGATCACCGCCAGCCTGGCGCTGGCCAGCCGAGCCGCGACGCTGCTCCAGTTCCAGCTGATCTTCGGCCTCGCCGTGGGCGGCAGCACGGCGGCGATTTTCGCCCCGCTGATGGCCGCGGTGACCGGCTGGTTCGACACACACCGGAGCCTCGCGGTGTCCCTTGTCTCGGCCGGGATCGGGATGGCGCCGATGACCATGTCGCCGCTCGCGGCCTGGCTGGTCACCCATTACGACTGGCGCACCGCGCTGCTGATCATCGCCGGCCTCGCGGCCGCGCTGATGATCCCGGCGAGCCTGCTGATCCGCCGCCCGCCGGCGCTCGCCGCGCCAGCCGCGGGCCCAAAGTCCGCTGCCGGAGCGGAAATGTCGGTCGCCGAGGCGGTGCGCTCGCCGCAGTTCATCATCCTCGTGCTCACCAACTTCTTCTGCTGCGCGACCCATTCGGGCCCGATCTTCCACACCGTCAGCTATGCGGTGAGCTGCGGCATCCCGCTGATGGCGGCAGTCACCATCTACAGCGTTGAGGGGTTCGCCGGCCTGTTCGGCCGGATCGCCTTCGGCGTCGCCGGCGACCGCTTGGGCGCCAAGCGGGTGCTGGTGTTCGGGCTATTGGTCCAGGCGATCGGCACGCTCGGCTACCTGTTCGCGCGGGAGATCGGCACCTTCTACGCGGTCGCGGCGACGTTCGGCTTCATCTACGCCGGGACCATGCCGCTTTACGCGGTCATCGCGCGCGAGAATTTCCCCCTCAAGATGATGGGCATGGTGATCGGCGGGACGACCATGGCCGGCGGCCTCGGAATGGCCACCGGGCCGGTCGTCGGCGGGATGATCTACGACCATTATGAGACCTACAGCTGGCTGTTCGTGACCAGCTTCGCGCTCGGTATCGGAGCGTTCCTGATCGCGCTGACGTTCCGGCCGTTCCCAAAGGAAACAGCAGTCGCGGCGGCGTGACGGCGCGCCGTCGCGGCATGCGCCGCTATTCCGCGGTGGTCGGATCGATCGTCGCGCGGACCTGCGAGATCTTGTTGGCCGGAAACCCGCCCCGCTCGGCGTGCTCGCGGATCAGCTGCTCGTTCGGCGCTCGGTAGATACAATAGATCTTGTCGTCGGTGACGTAGCTGTGGACCCATTGGATCTCGGGTCCGAGATCCCTCAGGACCGAGCAGGACGTCTGGGACGCGCCTTTGAGGTCGTCCGGGCCGAGCTGGCCCACTCCGGGCATGTCCCGCTCAATCACGAATTGCGGCATTGAGGACCTCCTTGTTGCGGGTATAAGTGACGTAGACAGCGAGGTCGGCATCATTCCTCGGTGCGCACCAGCACGGTCTCGCCGATCAGCAGGAACAGGAGGAACGGGGCCCAGGCCGCGACGACGGGCGGGTAGGCCCCGACGTTCCCCATCGCCAGGCTGAAATTGTCGGCGACGAAATAGGCGAACCCGAGCGCCATTCCGAGGACTGCGCGGACCAGCACCTGGCCGGAGCGGGCGAGGCCGAAGGCGGCGATTGCGGCGAGCAGCGGCATCAGCAGGGTCGACAACGGGCCGCTGACCTTGTGCGCGAGCCCGGCGCGGGCCTCGTCGGCCGGGCGGCCGGCGGCGTCGAGCTCGGCGATGCGCTGCTTCAAAGTCCAATAATCGAGCTGGTTGGGATCGACCTTGGCCAGCGTCAGCTGCTGCGGCGTGACTCCGGCCAGCGCGGCGAGATTGGGCACTCGCCGGACGAGGTTCATGTTGGCGTCGTAGACCCGGGCGTTGGCGAGCGACCAGTTGCCGCCCGGCCGCGGAGTCGCCGAATCCGCGCGGACCACGCGCGACAACATGCCGCCGCTGCGATCGTAGATCTGGAGGTCGTCGACGCGGAAGCTCGCGCCCCGGCCCGACACTCGGCCGGCCCGGACCAGGTCTTCTCCGTCGAGCAGCCAGACACTGCTGAGCACGCCGCTTTCCGGCGGGATCGGCTTATAGTCGTTGTCGGACCAGGCGGTGACGACGCGAGCGGCCTTCACCACCACGGTTTCGTTAAACGCGAACAGGCCGGCGGCGATGACCAGGCTGGCGAGGATCAGCGGAGCGAGGATCTGGTGCGCGGAAATGCCGGCCGCCTTCATCGCCACGACTTCGCTGTTCTGGTTGAGGCCGACGAAGGCGATCAACGTCCCGAGCAGCACCGAGAAGGGCAGGAAGCGCGAGATGAGGAGCGGGATGCGCAGCGACACGTAGCGCCACAGCTCCGAATCGCCGTTGCCGGGAACGGCGAGGATCTTGCCGGATTCGCCGAGCAGGTCGAGCGTCATCAGGATCAGCACCAGCGCGACCAGCACCGCGAGGCTGCGCGTCAGGAACAGCCGGACAGTGTAGAAAGCGACGTGGCGCGACGGGAACAGGTTGAGGTTGATCATGCCGGATTAGCGCTCTCCGCTGCGCGCCTCGGAACCAGGCCGCGGACGAAGCGCCACGAGCGCGATGCGGCCCATTCGAGCGCGCCGATCGGCTGGCCGCCGGGCTTGTGGGCGAGCACGTGGTACATCCACACGATCAGCGCGGCGAGCAGCGCGAACGGGACCCACAAGGCGAGGATCGCGTCGACCCGGCCCTGTGCCGCCATCTGCTCGGCATATTGATTGACCTTGTGATAGGCGACCACCATCACGATCGCGACGAAGATGCCGAGCGACGAGGTGCTGCGCTTGGGCGGGACGGCAAGCGCCACCGCGAGCAGCGGAAGAAGCATCATCATCACCACTTCGACCAGGCGGAAATTGAGATGGGCGCGCGCCTGCAGCACCTGATGCCGGTCGGCGGTTCCGCCGCCGTAGCCGAGGCGGGCCAGCTCGTGGAGGTAAAGCTCGTCCGATTCCGCCGCTCCGCGGCGGCGGAACTGGTCGATCACCGGCAGGCTGATCGGCAGGTCGTAGGTCTCGAACGACAGCGTCCGCGGCGCCGGGAACTTGGGCGAGTCCTGGACCAGCCGGCCCTGCTGTAGCCGGAACAGGATGGTGTCGCGGTCGCTGGTCGACAGGAATCGTCCCTGCTCGGCGGTGGCGGCCACGCTCATCCCGTTCTTGTCGTCCATCTGCACGAAGATGCCGTGGAGCTGCGTGCCCTTGTTCTCGCTGCGGTCGATGCGGACGGTAAGGCGGCGGCCGAGCTGGTTGAATTCGCCGACCTTGATCGCCGCTCCGAGCGCCCCGGACTTGAGGTCGAAGCGCAGGCCTTCGTAGCGATAGTGCGACCAGGGCTCGAGATAGCCGACGATGAACAGGTTCAGCGCCATCAGCGGAACGGCATAGGCATAAGGAATGCGCAGCAGCCGGCCGAAGCCCATGCCGATGCCGCGCAGCGCGTCGAGCTCCGACGAGCCGGCCAGCTTGCGAAAGGCGAGGAGGATCCCGAGCATCAGCCCGATCGGGATCCCGAGCGAGAGATATTCGGGCAGCAGGTTGGCGAGCATCCGCCACACCACGCTGACCGGGCCGCCGGCGTCGACCACATATTGGAACAGCCGCAGCATCTTATCCAGCACGAGCAGCATCGCGGCGAGGACCAGGGAGCCGAGCAACGGCACCGCGATCGAGCGGGCGAGGTAGCGGTCGATCAAGGACAGCTGCGGCAAATTGGTCGTCCCGACACCATCATTTGGCCGCAAAGGCGGCCGACATAGCACAACGGACGGTTGCACCCCGCGCGGGAGGCGGCCGTTCGAACGAGGCCTCTATAGCGAAACGGTCCGCGGATTCATGCCGGAAATGGTGCGACAGGTCGAAGCCGTCCCCGCCGAAGCTTCGGCGGGCATGGGCGCGCAGCTGTCGGCCAGGCACCGGCAGCGGCCGAGGATCGCGCTGCTGTCCAATCCCAAGTCGACCGGGAATCTCGCCCAGCTGCCGCGGATCCGCGACTATTGCGCCGACCATCCCGACATCTTTCACTATGAGGTCGAGCATGCGCACCAGATCGGCGAGGCGCTGAAGACCATCGCCCGGGTTCGGCCCAAGGTGCTGGTGATCAACGGCGGCGACGGAACCGTCCAGGCGGCGCTCACCGAAATCTACAACGGCGGCCATTTCGGCGACTGCGCGCCGCCGGTCGCGGTGCTGCCGAGCGGCAAGACCAACCTCATCGCGCTCGACCTCGGCGC
Organism: Sphingomicrobium sp.; assembly: GCA_045811385.1. Taxonomy (GTDB): domain Bacteria; phylum Pseudomonadota; class Alphaproteobacteria; order Sphingomonadales; family Sphingomonadaceae; genus Sphingomicrobium. Next base: position 13,477 of record JBJMUB010000015.1, read on the forward strand.
CTCGGGCGACCCGATCGCGGCGCTCGAGCGGCTGATCGAGATCGCTCAGGGCGATATCGCTCCGTTTGTCGTCGAGCGTGAGCTGATCGCGCTGCGTGGCGAAGCCAATGGCGACCGGCCGGTAATCGGCATGTTCCTCGGCGGCGCCGGCCTTGCCGACACAATGCTCTACTGTCGCCACAAAATCTATCCGTTGGGCTTGCCCAACGGGCTCAGCCACGTCCTCACCGCGATCGCGGTTTTCGCCCGCCAGCTGCTCGGTCTTCGCGCGAGCTTCCTGCCCCCCGACCCGGCGCCGCTCAGCGTCAGCATGCGCGGCGGCCAGTTGACCGGGCGCTTCGCCTTGCTCGCCGTGACGACGCTGGAGAAGTTCCTGCTGGCCGGTCGCCTTCCCGGCCACGAAGACGGCCGGCTGAAGTTCGTCGCCATCGAAGGCAAGCCCGGCTCCGTGCTGCGCGGGTTCCTTGCCGGCATTGCCGGAAAACTCGGCCGCGCCAAGTTCAACGGAGTGCATGTCGAGACCGCCGACGAGATCAGCATCGAAGGCGAGGGATCTAACGTGATCCTCGACGGTGAGACCTTCCAAGTGCGGACTGGCAGTCCGATCGTGCTGCAGCCCGCGCACCCGCTGTCGTTCGTCAAGCTCGCGGCGTAAGCGCCGCCGCGTCATGACTGCGCTGCGCGACCTCGTCGCCGTGGAACTGGCCTTGCCGGTGGATCCGCGGGTCGCGGATATGGCGGCGGCGATTGCGGCGGAGCGTGGCTCGGCGAGCCGGGCGGTGCTGTTCTACGGGTCGTGCCTGAGGCAGCAGCGCCTCGACGGGCTGATGCTCGATTTCTACCTGATCGTCAGCGATTACCGTGCGGCCTATGCGAAGCGCTGGCTGGCCGCGGCCAACCGCCTGATTCCCCCCAACGTCTTCTATTTCGAGCATGGCGGGCTGGCCGCCAAATATGCGGTGCTGAGCGAATCCGACTTCCGAAGAGAGATCGGTCGGCATGCGCGAAGCGTGTCCGTCTGGGCCCGCTTCGCCCAGCCGTCACGTTTGGTGTGGGCGAGCGACGAGGTTTCGGCTGAGCGCACCAAGGACGTTGTCTCGGACGCTGCTCCGACGCTGTTTCAGTATACTTTGCCTATGATGCCAGCCGACCACGACGTCTCAGTAATCGATATCTGGCGGCGTGGCTTCGAGCTGACGTACGGGGCCGAACTGCGCGCTGAGCGCACTGGCAAAGGCGGCTCAATCATCGATGCTGACCACGATCGTTACGTGAGGTTTGGCGATGCAACCTTGCAATGGATCGCCACTCTGACGCGTGTCGGGCCGAACGGCGAAGTTGGCCTGGTCATGCGAAGCGATCGAATGGCGCGCTGGTGGCGACGTATGCAGTGGAAAGGAAAGGCGCTGTCGGTCCTGCGCCTGGCCAAAGCCAGCTTCACCTTCGCCGGCGGCGCCGACTACATCGCCTGGAAGATCAACCGCCATGCCGGCACGAAGATCGAATTGAAGCCGTGGCAGCGGCGGCATCCGCTGCTCGCCGGGCTCAGCCTTTTGCGGCGGCTTTTGAGGTCCGGGGCGGTTCGCTAGCCGACCGCGCAAGCGCCGCGGACACCGCGCTCGCGAGGGCGCCGACGGTGAACGGCTTGCGCAGCAGCTCGTGGCTCCTGAGGTCGTCGCTTTCGCCCTCGCCGACGTAGCCGGTGACGAACAGCACGGCGAAGTCGCGTTCGTGGGTGGCCTTGAGGTGGCGGATGAGTTCGGGCCCCGTCATCTCCGGCATGATCACGTCGCTGATCACGAGGTCGAATTCCTGCGCCTTGAACAATTCGATCGCCTCGGCCCCGCCGGCGCAGGCGACCGGCTCGTAATCGAGGTCCTCGAGCGCTCCGACCGTCGCCGCGCGAACCCGCGGATCGTCCTCGACGAGCAGGATCCGGGCGCCGGGGACATGGGCGTCGGACTCGGCGTCGCGCACCGCTGCCGGGTGGATCCGGATCGGAGCGGCGGCCTCGGTGCGCGGCAAATAGATCGACACCGTGGTTCCGCGGCCGACCTCGCTCTCGATCCCGACCTCGCCGCCAGATTGGTGGGCGAAACCGAAGATCTGGCTGAGGCCAAGACCCGTGCCCTTGCCGACCGGCTTGGTGGTGAAGAACGGCTCGAACGCGCGTTCGCGCACTTCCGTGGTCATCCCACAGCCCGTGTCGGTGACGCTGATTTTCACATAATCGCCGGCGCGCACGTCCCCGACCTCGTTGGCGGCGACCTTCACGTTTTGAGTCGCGATGCGCATCATGCCCTGGCCGTCCATCGCGTCGCGGGCGTTGACCGCGAGGTTGACGATCGCATTTTCGAGCTGGTGGGGGTCGACGTAGATCGGCCACGCGTCGCCGATCAGGTCGACCTCGACCCGGATGCGCTCGCCGAGCGTGCGGTCGAGGAGGTCGGACATGCCGCCGATCAGCTCCCGGCTGTCGACCCGCTCGGGCATCAGCGGCTCGGAGCGGGCGAAGGACAAGAGGCGCCGGGTCAGCGCCGCGGCCCGGGTCGCGCCTTCCATCGCATTGTTGAGATGCATCAGGATCTCGCGCCGCGGGCCGTTGAGGCGGCGCTGGGCGAGGTCGATTCCGCCGACGACGACGGCGAGCATATTGTTGAAGTCATGGGCGATGCCGCCGGTCAGCTGGCCGACCGCCTCCATCTTCTGAACCTGGCGGAGCTGGGCCTCGGCCGCCTCGCGCTCGGCGGCCTCGGCCTTGAGCGCCTTGTTGGCTTCCCACAGCTCCTGCGTGCGCTCGCGGACCGCGCCTTCGAGCACCTCGGCGCGCTCGGCCTCGCTCTCGATCTGCTTGCGGGCGACGGCATTCTGGCGCAGCGCCTGGAACGCGACCACGCCGAGGAACACCGCGCCGAGGCCGACGACGATTCCGAGCCAGCTCAGATAATCGGTGAAGCGGTCGGCTTCGGCCGAGAAGAACTGGCTTTGCGCCTGGCGGTCGCGCAACGCCTGGCGCTCGGCGCGGGTGATGTAGGCCAGCTCCCGGTCGAGCAGCGTCCCGGTGCTCGGCGGCTTGCCCTTCTCCTCGTGCGAGGAGGCGTAATAATAGCTGATTCCGGCTTGGCCCTGATTCTGCCTTGCCGCGGTCGCAGCGAGCGCCAGCTCCTTCCCGCGCAGCTGGTAGAGTCGCTGGACCGTCGCCACGCGCCGTTCCTGTTGCGCATTGCCGCGGACCAGCTTTTCGAGCTGCCCGATCTGGAACGCGGCCAGCTGCCAGTTGCTGGCGTAGACGTTGCCGCTGGTCCCCTCGTCCTCGTCCAGAACGTAACGGGCGAGCGCGGCCTCGGCGCGCGATACGCTCGAGCTGACGTTGCGCACGACGAGCGCGACCTCATAGGTGTGGCGTTCGGCCGCCAACGCCCGTTCGCGCGAGTCGTTGGCGATCTTCACCAGAAACACCATCGCGAGCAGGACGAGGGCTGCGATGAGGCCCGCAGCCGCAGCGCCGCCGCGGCGCCAGTCGAACCGCACTTCGTCCCCGTCCCCGATCATTCTCGGCAATCTAGCCCCGTTAACCATTTGGCGAAAGCCAAAGGTTCCCTGAAATTAGCTCAGCTGATGCAGTTTGTGGCTCGTCCTGCCGCAGCGAACATGCCGAGAATCTCGCCGACCTGCTCGGCGGTGTGGAGCGCGCACAGCGAGCAGCGCAGCAGCGTCATCCCGGCCGGCGTCGCCGGCGGCCGGGCGAGGTTCACGTAGAGGCCTTCGTCGAGCAGCGCCTCCCACATCGCCGCGCCGGTCTCGAGATCGGGCATGATGACGGCGATGATCGCCGACTGCGGCTCGTCGGTGCCGAGCGTAAAGCCGAGCTGGCGCAGGCCGGCGTGGAGGCGCTTCGAATTTTCCCACAGGTGCGCGCGCTTGTCGGCGCTGTCCATCAGCTTGCGGATCGAGGTCGCGGCGGTGGCGACCACCGACGGGGGGAGCGACGCGGTGAAGACGTAGGGGCGGCAAACCAGGCGCAGGATCTCGAACTTCGGGTGGTTGGAGACGCAGAAGCCGCCGACCGTGCCTACCGACTTGGAAAAGGTGCCGATGACGAAATCGACGTCGTCGAGCACGCCCTGCGCCTCGGCCACGCCGCGGCCGTGGTCGCCGATGAAGCCCATCGAATGCGCCTCGTCGACCAGGACCATCGCGCCGTTGGCCTTCGCGACGGCGACCATATCCTTCAGCGGAGCGATGTCGCCGAGCATCGAATAGACGCCCTCGAGCACGACCAGCTTGCCGGCGCCCTCGGGAATCCGCTTCAGCCGTTTCTCCAGCGCCTCAAGGTCGTTGTGGCGGAACGGCACGATCTGGGCGTCGCCCATCTTGCAGCCGTCGTAGATCGAGGCGTGGCTGTCGATGTCGAGGACGATATAATCCTCTTTGCCGGCGATGGTCGAAATGATCCCGAGGTTCGCCTGGTAGCCGGTCGAGAAGACCATGGCATGGTCCATGGCGTAAAAGTCCTTGAGCGCCTGCTCGACCGCTTTGTGGCCGGTGTAGGTGCCGTTGAGGACGCGGCTTCCGGTGGTGCCCGAGCCGTAGTCGTCGAGCGCCTGCTTGCCGGCCGCCACGACGTCGGGATCGAACGTCATCCCCATGTAATTGTAGGTACCGAGGAGGATCGTCCGCTTGCCGTTGCAGATCGCCACGGTCGGGCTTTCGACCCGTTCCATCACCAGGCCGAACGGATCGATGTGCCCGCTGTCGAGCAATCCCTGGCGAAGAGCGATGACGTCGTCGAACTTGGAGAAAAGGTCGCTCACTTGCTGGTCAGCCGCTCCAGCGCGTCGACCAACTGGCCGACCGTCTCGATCTCGGCCTGCAGGTTCATCGAGATGATCACGTCGAACTCGTCCTCGGTGTTGGCGACGAAATCGAGCACCGTGAGGCTGTCCCACTCGAGGTCCTGGGCGAAGCGGGTCGCCTCGGTGATTGCGACCCCCTTCTTGTTGAACGGCTCAATCAGCTCGAGGACTTTGGCGTAGGTCTGCTGGCGGTCGGGCATGGCGGTTCCGTTAGTGCTGCGCCTGCCGTTAAGCAACGCAATGGGGCGGAAACGCGGCGCTGATTGGGCCGCACGAGCGCGACGTCGTTCGAGCGCCTTCGCGCAAATGTTGCAGTCCTGCACTCGATTGAGAAGAATGGCTTGCCTGCCCGCCGGATGTCCTTGACGCGAAAGCTTATCTTCGCGACTATTCGAGCCAGAGCGAGTTCCAGCTCGAATAGGGGATAATCTATGCGAAAAATCCTACTCACCGCGGCGGCAACGATTGCTATCGCCGCGCCCGCCACTGCGCGAAACGGCAGCGGCTATATCGGCATCGAGGGCGGCGTTCTTTTCCCGGACAGCCAGGACGGCGATTTCAATGCGGTCTTCACGCAAACCCCGCAGTCGCCAGCGGCGGGAACCGTGGCGCCCTTGCCGGGAACCGGGCTCGTCGGGTCGCTTCCCGCGTCCCTCGCGACGCCTCCGGCGCCAGCGGCGTTCGGCGGTCGCGCGACGTGGAAGACCGGCATGGACGTCGACCTCATCGGCGGTTACGACTTCGGCATGTTCCGGCTCGAAGGCGAGCTCGGCTACAAGCGCTCCAAGCTCAAGCACTTCACACCCGAGGGCTTCTTCGTGACGGCGGTCGAGACCGCGCTGAACCCCACCGGGACGACCGGTACGGCGTTCGTCTTCCCCGACGACAACGCCGCCGGGCTCGATGTCAACAACCACGTCAGCGTCCTCTCCGGTATGGTCAATGCGCTGCTCGAGCTGGGCGGCGACGACGCCAGCGGGTTCCTTGGCGCGGGCGTCGGCTATGCGCACGTCAAGGAGCTCGGCGAGAGTGACAATGCCGTGGCCTACCAGGGAATCGCCGGAGTCAGGATGGCGATCACTTCGCACATCGATCTCGGCTTCAAGTACCGCTACTTCCGGACCGGCAAGCTCGACTTCGACGCCGGCTCGGCGACCCTAGTGGGTTCGACGCGAACTCGCGCTGTGGCTAATACCGGCGTCGGGGCGACCGGCTCGACCAACGTGACCTTCACCCGCTCGGCGCTGATCGACGCGGCGTTCGACGACCATTTCGCGTCGCACAGCCTGATGGCCAGCCTGATCTACAACTTCGGCGCCGCCGAGGCCCCGCCGCCTCCGCCGCCGCCTCCGCCGCCGCCGCCGCCGCCGGCTCCGGTCGCTCCCGCGACCCAGACCTGCCCGGACGGATCGGTGATCCTGGCGACCGACGTCTGCCCGGTCCCGCCGCCGCCTCCGCCGCCGCCTGCGCCGGCCCCGGAACGCGGCCTCTAGTCACTCCCTCGTTCGAGGGCGGTAACGAAGTCCCGGGTCAGGCCCAGCCTGGCCCGGGATTTTCTTTCGCGCAGCCTGATCGCCGAGCGTCAGATCGGCTGGCCTAAAGCCAGCCGTGCTCGCGGTACCATCGCGCGGTCGCGGCGAGCCCCTGATGGATTTCGATCCGCGGATGCCACAGTTCGGGCGGGGGGAAGCGGCCGGAGGTGACGACCCAGTCGGGATGGCTGAAATAAGCGGCTCGATCGGGGGTCAGCTTGGCGCGGTCGCGGCGGAACAGTTGATCGAGGCGGGCGCCGAGGCGCATCAGCGGACGCGGGGTCGACAGGGTCACGGTGCGGCGACCGACGGCCTGGCCGAGGGCCTTGGCGAAATCCTTGTGACTCCAGCCGCCGGGCGTGCCGTCGTCGGGCTCGATGATCACGCGCCGTTGACTCCCCCGCGCGGTGAGCGCGACCAGCAGTCGGGCAAGATCGTCGACATGGATCAGCGACACCCGGCCGCCCGGCGGCAGCAGGACGAAGCCGCGCCTGGCCATCTTGAACAGCTCGAGCGTTTCGCGGTCGCCGGGCCCGTAGACCGCCGGCGGGCGGACGATGGCCCAGTCGAGCCCGGAGCTCTCGACCAGCTCCTCGGCCCGGGCTTTCGACGCGCCGTAGAGCGACAGCTTCGGTTCCCGCGCGGCGAGCGACGAGACATGAATGAAGCGGCGCACTCCGCCGGCGGTCGCCGCGGCAAGCATCGCCAGCGTGCCCCCGACATTGCCCTGCTCGAACCCGGCCGCATCGGGCGCGTTGATGACGCCCGCGACGTGGATGATCGCGTCGGCATCTTCCACCAGCCGCTTCAGCGCGGAGCGGTCGTCGAGGCTTCCGGCGATCCACGTCACTCGCTCGCGCTCCGGCTGGTCGCGGCGGGTCAGCGCCTCGACCTCATGACCGGCAGCGAGCCCGGCGTCGATCACATGCGCGCCGACGAAGCCGGTGCCGCCGGTGATCGCCAGCTTCATAACGGCGACCAGCACCTCTCATGGGCGAAATCGTCGTCGGCCTCGGCAACCGTGCCGAGCCGCTCGATGACCGAATCGAGCAGCGGTTCCAGGCCTTGTTCGAGCGGGGCGGAAACCGGGAAGGGCTTCGCGCCGCTCAATTTCTCGATCGTCGCCGCGACCGTCTTGAGCTGCTTCGAGTCGAGCATGTCGGCCTTGGTCAGAGCGACCACCTCGGGCTTGACATCGAGTCCCGCGCCGTAGGAAGCGAGCTCGTCGCGGACGATGCGGTAGGCTTCGGCCGGGTTGCCGCCTGACGCGTCGACGAGATGGAGCAGCAGCCGCGTGCGCTCGATATGGCCGAGGAAGCGGTCGCCGACCCCGGCGCCTTCGGCCGCGCCCTCGATCAGTCCGGGGATGTCGGCCAGAACGAATTCGCGGCCCTTGTGGCGGACGACCCCGAGTTGCGGATGCAACGTCGTGAAGGGGTAATCGCCGACCTTGGCGGCTGCGTTGCTGACGCTGTTGAGGAAGGTCGACTTGCCGGCGTTGGGCAGCCCGACGAGGCCGACGTCGGCGAGCAGCTTGAGCCGCAGCCACACCCACAATTCCTCGCCCGGCTCCCCCGTCTGGTGCTGGCGCGGGGCGCGGTTGGTCGAGCTTTTGTAACTGGCGTTGCCGCGGCCGCCCAGGCCGCCTTTCAGCAGGACGACGCGTTCGCCTTCGCGGGTCAGGTCGGCGAGGAGCGTCCGCTCCTCGTCGTCGGCGAGGATTTGCGTGCCGACCGGAACCTTGATGACGAGGTCCGCGCCGCTCGCCCCGGTGCGGTTCGAGCCGGCACCGCCCTTGCCGCGCGGGGCGCGGAAATGCTGGGTGTAGCGGAAGTCGATCAACGTATTGAGGCCGGGCACCGCCTCGAACACCACATCGGCGCCCTTGCCGCCGTCGCCGCCGTCGGGACCGCCGAACTCGATGAACTTCTCACGCCGGAAGCTGACCGCGCCGGGGCCGCCGGCGCCGGACTTCACGTAGATTTTCGCCTGGTCGAGGAAATGCATCAGCGTTTCGCCCAGGCGATGGCCGGTCGAGTCCAGGCCGGCAGCGGGCGATACACGATGCCGTGGCCGAGGCCGGTGGTGAGGCGGATTTCGGCGAAGCTGGTGACCGCCGGGGAGCGCCGGACCAAGGGCCGGCAGGAGCCGCCGACGTCGTCCGATGTCTCGTAGAGCGAAAGGACCGCACCGGACAGGTGCGGGTTCCAGGTACGAATCAGCCAGTCATTGCAATTGGCGAGAAGCACGTAGCGGACCCGCCGGTCGGCGAGACGGGTCGAGACCAAGGTCGCGATCACCGATCCCTTCGACGCTCCTACGACGGTGATGTGCGACGGCGGCACACCCTGCGCGACCTGGCGGCGGATCTGCGCGACGACCTTGTCGGCATAGGCGGAGGGATCGGTGTTGCGCCGACGGACTTCGCTGATGACGGTGAGCCCGCCTCGGCGAAGCGCGGCGATGATCCCCGGATAGTCGTAGCGGCCGAAGCGCGGGCTGACCCCGCGCGGCCCCGAATCCTCGACGATCTTGCCGTGGAGGTAATAAACGTAGCGCTGGTCGTGCTGCGCAGCCGCGGTCTCCGGCGCCAACCACGCCGAGCCTGCGATGAGGAAGGCAAGAAGCATCGGCGCGAAGTAGGCGAAGCGAGCGGGCAGGGAAACCTTTGCCGCGGGCCCACGCGTCGGCGGACCGCTGATTTTCCATTGGGTGCGCGCGCAGATAATGCTAAATCAACACCGCTCGGTCCGACGCTGCAGAGAGCGCAGCGAGAAGGGATTGGGCGATGCTTCAGACCCTCGACGTCCTGATCGGATTCACACTCGTCATGCTGGTCATGAGCATGGCGGTGACCATGGTCACGCAGTTCCTTGGCACCTGGCTGTTGAACCTCAAGGGGGTCGCGCTGCGCGCCGGACTGGCGCGGCTGCTTGCCAACCTCGATCGCGGCTTCTCGATCGACGACGCGTTCCGGGTGGTGGATCACATCCTTCGCGACCCGCTGGTCGGCCAGCCCAAGGTGATCGGCGCGTCCCACAAGCTCGGCACTGTCGTCCACCGCGACGAACTGGTGAAGCTGATCCTCGATTTCGCCAGCAACGGCGACGCGGCGAAAGTCTCCAATCAAATGAATTTCGCGACGGCCACAGCGGCCGCCATCAAGGCGGAGCTTCAACATCGCCTCCGCGCGTCGCTCGACCGAAACGGAATCAAAGATCCGGGAACGGTGCTCGACGCCGTGCGAATGGCCACGCTCGACCTCGAGAAGGCAAGCCCGGAGCTGAGCACCAGCATGCGGACCGCCGCAGCAATTTTGACTCACGGTGCGAGCCAATTCCTCGCCAAGCTCAACAACTGGTTCGACCAGACGATCGATCGGGTGTCGGAAGTGTTTACCGCCCGAATCCGGATCGTCACTTTCCTGGTCTCGCTGGCGGTTGCGCTGTTCTTCCAGCTGAACGCCTTCCAGTTGATCAATCGGCTCTCGGTCGATGACGAACTGCGCAAGCAGATGGTGGGGATCGCGATCGAGCGGGTCAAACAGGGCCCGCCGCCAAGCGACGCCGGCGCGACAACTCCGGTTAAGCCCGGCGGATCTGCGCCCACCACCGAGGCGGCCGCTCTAAATGCTGCCGAGGCCAAGCCGGCGACCAAGGACGGCACCGAACGGGCGCCAGTCACCGCGAATACGGCCGCAGCCAAGGCGCCGCCCGAACCGCAGAATGGGACAAAGGCGCCGCCGGCTGCGGACAAGTGCGTCGCCAAGTCGGACGGAGCCGCCAATTTGCAGGCAGCGGTTAAGGATTGCGTCGCGCCGCTCGAGCAACTGGGGCTGATCGCATTCCCGAAGTCGGGCGACGAGTGGGTCGCGGCGTGGGGCGTCGGTTATACCGCCTGGCTGCTGCAGTTGATCGGAATCCTGCTCTCGACCGCGCTGCTAAGTCTTGGCGCGCCATTCTGGTACGCGCAGCTCGCGAACCTCGTGCGCTTGCGGTCGGTCGTATCGGGCAAGGATGACCACGAACGGGCCGAACGCCAGACGACGCAACCTGTGGCGCCACCGGCGCCGAGCCTCGGGCGGCCGCGCCGCGCCAACCGTTAGGCGTTAACCGTTCAACTTGCGGAACGATCTTCCTCGCTTGGGCTAACGGTCATTGGGCCGAGGAGGGGGAATGCGCACCCAAGACCATGCCAATGCGCGCGAAAGCGCGATGTTTTTCGGTCGCGACGAGCTCGCCGAAGGGCTGATGCTGTTCCGTGCGGGGACGCTCAAGATGATCCGGCTGCAGCTGGCGATGGAGCAGCGCGACCGGCGCGTCGCGCTGGAGGCCGTCGACGACCTGGTGGCGCTGGACCGCCAGCTCCAGCGCTATCTGATGCAAATGCCGTCCCCGGTCGTGACCGGCGAAGCGATGGGCGAGCTCGAGGACGAGCGCGCCGCGCTCAATCGGGAGAAGCTCGCCTTGACGGCGGGTGTGATCCGCCGCGAGGTCTCGCCGCCGGCCCCCGAGCCGGTTGTCGAAGCGGACGCACCGGATTGGGGCAGCCGCGATTTCGCGCTCGCCGACCAGCGCCGTCGCCGCCGCGGGCTGCGCTGGCTCGCCGGGTTGGTGATCCTCGCCTCGGCGATCGGCGGAGCGGCGTTCGTTCCCGGCGTCCCCGAACGAGTCCAGGCGCTGGCCGTCGGAGCGGTGCGATGATCGCGTCCGACGGGCTGTTCCGGGCCAAAGAGATCGAAGCTTATGAGGCGATGGGCTCGCTCGACGCCCACGGCGAGACGATCCGGCTCATCCTCGCCGAAGCGTCTCTGCTGGCGGAGAAATATCGCTACGTCGCTCGGCACGACGTCCCGCATGTGCGCGAGCTTGCCGGCCTGATCGACCTGCTGTGGCAGGAAGTCGAGATGGAGTCGGTGCCGGCGACGCACTCCGACCCGCTCGAAGAAATCGGAATCTATTAGCGCGCAGTGCTGCGCTCGGCCGGGCCCGAGCAATAGAGCCAGCAGACGGATTCGGCGATCGAGCGGATGTACGCGCCGTCCACTGTGCGCGCGGCGATGAACATACGGAAATAGATCGGACCGGCAGCGAAGGTGAACAGCGCCTCGCGGTCGACGTCCGCCGGCAGCTCGCCGCGCGCGATCGCCGCGTCGAACATCGGATCGAGCTGGGCGACCCGGCGGTCGAAGAACGCGCGCGAGACGTCGTCGCGCGAGTCGGCGCGAAGCTCGGCGGCGACCGTCAGCATCGGGCCGTTTTCTGCGTTCTGGACAAGCCCACCGCGCCGGCCCGGTCCCGGGCGATGAACAGAAGCGCCGCCGATAGCGGGCTCCGGGTCCTTATCAGCGGTGCGGCGGACGGAGTTGGTCTCGCCTGCGCGTACGCTTTTGCCGAACGAGGCGCCGAGCTCATGCTGACCGACAGCGACGGCGCCGGCCTCACCCGTGCGACCGACGCGGTCGGCGGATTCTCGCGTTTTTGCGACGTCGTCTCCGAAGCCAGCGTCGCCGTCTTCGCGGCGGAGATCGCCAGTCGGTTCCCGACCATCGACGTGCTGATCAACGCCGCCGGCCGGGCCTACGTCCGGACGCTTGGGATGATGCTGATGTCGCGCGCGCTGATGCCGCTGCTCCGGTGCGGAAACGGGCGGCGGCTGATCGTCAACATCGCTCCGGCGGGCGGGTTCGTCCCGGCCGGCAGCATGTTCCCTTATGCCGGATCGCGCGAAGGCTTCGACGGACTGTCCGAGGCGCTGGCAGAACAGACCCGGGGATCGCAGATCAGCGTGGTCAGCATCACTCCGCGACTTCGGAGCGGATCGGCAGAGGCGGCGGCGCAACGCCGTTCTATCGGTTCGAACATGTCGACGAAGACGCGACCGCGGCCGACGTATTCGGGCTCGTCGAAGCCAGCCGGCCGGAGTGGCGGCAGCGGCCGGTTCGGCGCGACCGCCGGGCCTGAAGCCGATGCTTAGCCGAAACGCTAGGCACTTCAGCGCCTTGCGAGCGTTGACTGACTAACCTGGATTAGAATCGAACTTTTATGTTGCCCCACGATCGCATCGTCGCCGTCGGTTTGCTGACGAAGCACGACCTCAGCCTGCTCGGCCCGACCTTTGATCGGGTGTGGCCGGTCGAAGAGGCGCCGGCGTTCAGCGAGCTGCTGCGCGCGATCGACGAGGCTGACCGCCGGCTCAGGTCCGAAGAGACGGGCCGTACTCATTGAGCCTGGCGCCTACGGCCGCGCGTGCCGCGGCTCGTACAGGCCGATCTTGCCGCCGCCGGGCAGCGGAACGGAGGTTGCTCGGCCCCAGCTCGCGGTGAAGGGTTCGCCGCACTGCACGCCTTTGCCGGCGAGCGCGGCCATCGCCGAATCGAGGTCGTCGCACATGAGATAAAGGTGGTGGACGTCGTTCTGCTCGCCGCCATGAACGCCCAGCTCGGCCGGCCGCAATTTGTAGATCAGCCAGCCGCCGCCGCCGTCGATGCACGGAATTTCGAGCACGTCGCGCAGGAAGGCGCGGTCGGCGTCCTCGTCGCGGGTGAAGATCATCACATGGGCGCCGCTGATCAGGGCCACGGGCATCCTCCTCAGGCTGGGTGAGGGCGATTCATCTCCAGGCGGGCGCGGAGGCGATCGGACGCGAGCCTTCGAGCAGTGTCGCGCGGCAATCCGAGCGTGTCGGCGATGGCGCCGCCGAGCAGCGAATCGCCGAGCGCTCCGAGGACCAAGAACAGGGTCGTCTCGGCGACGTGATGGGCCTCGTGACCGACGCTCAGCTGGGCGACCAGCGAGCGCAGCGAATCGAGGATCGGGTTGAGCGCCTCGCGGTCGCCCGACAGGATCATCCACGCGGCCAGCGCTCCGGCGCCTTCGCGGCCGAAGGCGTCGAAGGTCATGTCGACGATGTCGCGGGCGTCGGTCTCGCCCGCGCGGGCGCGCTCAACGACAGGGGCGATGCGTTCGGTGACCTGCTCGGCGATCGACCGCGCCAACTCCGACTGGAGCCCAGCGGCCGAGCCGAAATGATGGAGCAAATTGGCGTGGGTCCGACCGATTTCCGCGGCGACCGCCTTCAGCGTCACCGCCTGCGGACCGTCGGCGAGCAGGATCCGGCGCGCCGCCTCGAGAGCGACGGATCGGCTTTCCTCCGGGTTGAGGCGTTTGCGGTTTATTGACACTGTTGTCAGTTAGATTACCTTACGACTATGAACGCGACCACTGTGCCGACCCCGGCCGACCTCAGCATCACTCCGCGCGACCGGCGCTTCGGGCGGGATAACGCAACGCCGCGGCTTTGGCACGGCGGGCGCGTCGAAGCGACCGCAATCTACAATGCGCTGTCGAGCACCTTCCCGATCGGCGAGGCCTATTTCGTCGAGAGCGTCCGAGCGTTCCGCGACGGGACCCCGGCCAAGCTGGCCGAGGAGATCAAGGCATTCACGACCCAGGAAGTGATCCACAGCCGCGAGCATGACGCGTTCAACAAGCGCGCCGCCGACGCCGGTTACGATCTGTCCAAGCTCGAAGCGCGGGTCGAGCAGCGGCTGGCGGTCGCCCGGGCCCGCGGACCGATCGCCAATGTCGCGGCGACGATGGCGCTCGAGCATTTCACCGCGATCCTCGCTCACCAGCTACTCGCCAACCCGCGCCACCTGGCCGGGGCCGACCCGGTGACGGCCGACCTGTGGCGCTGGCATGCCTGCGAGGAGATCGAGCACAAGGGCGTCGCGTACGACACCTGGCTGTGGGCGACGCGCGACTGGCCGCGGTTCAAGCGTTGGAAGGTCAAGGCCAAGGTGATGCTCTACGTCACCCGCAACTTCGTGGTCGACCGGACGTGGGGAGCGCTCGAGCTGATGCGCCAGGACGGCGTCACGGGGCTCAAGGCATGGCGGCTGCTTCTCATTTATCTGTGGGTCCGGCCGGGCATGTTCCGCAAGATCGCCGGGGCGTGGGTCAGATATTTCCTGCCCGGCTTCCACCCGTGGAACGAGGACGACCGGCACTTGCTCGCGGCTTACGACGCCGGCGCGGCGAGCGCGCCGCAGCCGAAGCGCAAGGTGCGCCGGGCGGCGTAGCCACTCTGTTCCCCGGCGAAGGCGGGGGCCCAGGAGCGCGAAGCCTTTTTTCCAATCGACCGGCGGGTGACCGCTGCTACGCAGCGGCCTGGACCCCGGCCTTCGCCGGGGAACCTAGGCCGCCAAAGCCTCCTCGCCGCATGCTCCGGCCGCCAGCCGCAGGCGCATCAGCCGCGCCGGGATCTCGGTGCCGCGTGCGCAGCTCATCCGCGGGGCGACGATCCCGAGCGGCTCGAAGCCGAGCTTTTCGAGCACCCGGCCCGACGCCGGATTGTCGAGGAAGTGCGAGCCTTCGAGGCAGGGCAGGGCGAGCGTCCGCGCGATGGCGATCAGCGCCGTGCAGGCTTCCGTGGCGTAGCCGCGGCCCCACGCGTGGCGCGCGATCCAATAGCCGAGCTCGACGGCGCCCGACGGCCGGCGGCCGAGGCCGCACGAGCCGACCAGCTGCGGCGCGCCGTCGGTGCGCTCGAAGATCAGCAACGAGGGCAGCACCGGATCGCGCGGACTGGCGAGAAACGCCTCTGCGTCGCGCAGCGTGTAGGGCCACGGGACGACCGCGAGGTTGCGCACGATCGCCCGGTCGGCGATCGCGGCGGCAAGCGCCGGCGCGTCCTCGGGGAATCCCGGCCTCAGCAGCAGTCTTGGAGTCCTCGCGAACATCGGCCTTCTCCTCGTGCCGACCGCCTTCACAGGCGGGTGACAGTTCCGGGAGAAGAATTTGACCCTTCCAAAACGAAAGAAGGGAGAGGAGGGGGCTGCCCTCTTCTCCCTTTTTGGTCTCGATCATGTTCAGATCTCGTCCGGGCCGCCCCCTCTTGGGAACGGTCCCGTTCTGACCGTTCCTATGCTTCGTTCCCGCTAAACGGCATAATATGCACGTACTTGCGGCCGAGCTTGCCGTCTCGGAACGCGACCTGGCCGTCGGTAAGCGCGAACAAAGTGTGGTCCTTGCCCAGGCCGACGTTGTCGCCCGGGTGCCACTTGGTGCCGCGCTGACGCACGATGATGTTGCCGGCAAGGACCGACTGTCCGCCGAACTTCTTCACGCCGAGCCGCTTGCTCTCGCTGTCGCGGCCGTTGCGGGACGAGCCGCCTGCTTTCTTATGTGCCATGTCGAACTACTTCTTCTTCGGAGTCTTCTTCGCCGCCGCCTTAGCAGGTGCAGCATTTTCTGTCGACGGCTTTTCGGCCTTGGCCTTGGGCGCGGCGGCCTTTTTCGCCGCAGGCTTGGGGGCGTTCGCCGCTTCGGCATCGTCCGGGGCCGGGTTCTCGGTCGGGGTTCCGACGATTTCGCCGGCCTTGTGCTGGGCGGCCGTGGTGTCGGCGGTTTCCTTCGCACGTGCAGCAGGCTTGGCCTCTCCCTTCGCCTTGCTCTCGGTCGCGGCCGGCTTCGCCTCGGCCTTCGGCGCGGCCTTCTTGTTTTCCTTGTGGTCGCCGATGGCGACGATCTTGAGGATCGTATGCTGTTGGCGATGGCCCTGCTTGCGCCGGTAATTGTGGCGCCGGCGCTTCTTGAACACGGTCACCTTGTCGCCCTTGGCCTGGGCGATGATCTCGGCCGCGACGGTCAGGCCGCTGGTCGACTTGAGATTGCCGCCGTCGCCGGCGAGCAGGACGTCCCCGAGCGTGATCTGATCACCGGCATTGCCGTCGAGCTTCTCGACGACGATCTTATCTCCCGGGTGGACGCGATATTGCTTTCCGCCCGTGCGCACGACTGCGAACATTGGCTTGTCTTTCTAGGCAAGAATTCCGCTCCCCACGCGCGCGTACGCTGCAAAGAGGCACAGCTGCGCTCGGGGAAGCGCGCCGCCTATGGCAGCCGCCCGACGGTGTCAACCGCACCGGGGCAAGCGCATTGCTGTTGTTCCGGAGCAACAGCTGTGGACGAGATTGATCGCTCGGCGTTACAAGTGCTTGCCAAGGCGCGGCTTTAACCGCTTCCCTGTGCCGCTGAGCCGGCCATCGCTCCGGCAAAGGGGGAAATATGACGATCACGGTTACTCGAGCCGCGTTGCTCGCAACGCTGAGCAGCATCGCACTGGCGGCGCCGGCCGCGGCGCAGACCAATCCGCAGGCGCAGCAGAACGCCGAGGCGCAGGCCCAGGCGCAGGTCGATGCCCAGGGGCAGCCGATCGTCAACGAGCAGACGATCGTCATCACCGGCACTCGCGCCGCCAACCGGACGGTGGCCAACAGCCCGGTCCCGGTCGACGTGATCGGCGCCGACCAGATTAACAACACCGGCCAGACCGAGACCAACCGGGTGCTCAACCAGCTGGTGCCGTCGTTCAATTTTCCCTCGCCGTCGATCGCCGACGGGTCGGACGCGCTGCGCCCGGCGACGCTGCGCGGCCTCAGTCCCGACCAGACTCTGGTGCTGGTCAATGGCAAGCGCCGGCACGTTTCGGCGCTGCTCAACATCAACGGCACGGTCGGCCGCGGCAGCGCCGCGACGGACCTCAACCTAATTCCATCGATCGCCATCAGCCGGGTCGAGGTTCTGCGTGACGGCGCGGCCGCCCAATACGGCTCGGACGCGATCGCCGGAGTGATCAACATCCAACTCAAGAACCAGCGCAAAGGCGGCCGAGCGACCGTCACCTACGGCAAGTATTTCACGACGATCGAGGATGTCGCCAAGGTCACCGGGCTCCAGCTCGATGCGTCGGGCCAGCCGATCCTCAACCCGGCGGACCCGCGTTATTTCCTCGCCGACACGGACGGCGAGCGCAAGGTCCATGACGGAGCGCAGCTCACCGCCGCTGTGAATGTCGGCGTGCCGCTCGGCGCCAGAGGCTTCGTCAACCTGACGGGCGAATTCCACGACCGCAAGGCGACCAACCGCGCCGGCTTCGACCTTCGGCCCAACTTCATCCGGCCGACGCCGACCACGTTCGATCCGCGCGAAGTCACCTTCGACCGGCTCGAGTTCCGGTTCGGCGATCCCAAGTCGAAGGATTACAACCTGCTGCTCAACGCCGGCTACGACGTCACCGCGGACTGGGAGCTTTATACTTTCGCCACGTACGGCCATCGCAACGCGACGAGCGCGGCCAATTACCGGCAGGCGAACAATGCCGCGAACCGGGACTTCAGCACGCTTGCGCCGAACCAGACGCCGAACAACGCCAACTTCGTCCCGCTGACCCCTGAGGGCTTCCTGCCGCTGATCGGCACGCGCCTTCGGGATTATGCGGGCACCATCGGGATCCGCGGCGACATCGGCGGGTGGCATGCGGATTTGTCGGCCGGACGCGGTCACGACAAGTTCGACTATGAAGTGAGCCACACGCTGAACACGTCGTTCGGACCGCAGTCGCAGACCGAATTCGACGCCGGCGGGCTGCGCTACGGCCAGGACATCTTCAACCTCGACGTTTCGAAGGAATATGCGGTCGGTTTCGCCAAGCCGCTGACGGTCGCGGCCGGCGCCGAATATCGCCAGGAGCAGTTCAAGATCCGCCCCGGCGACTTCCAGTCGTGGGCGATCGGGCCGCTGTTCCGCGCGTCGTTCGTGACCACGGCCGCGAACTGCACGACGCAACAGGGCGTATTCAATTCGACGACCGGGGTCTGCAGTTTCCCCGGTCGCGGAGCGCTCGCCGGAGCGCAGGGCTTTCCGGGCATCCCGGAGAACAGCCGCACGAGTGAGCACCGGCACAGCTATGCGGCCTATGCCGAGCTCGATACCGATCCGCTCGAGGGGCTGACGACCACTCTTGCCGGCCGATACGAGCATTATTCGGACTTCGGCTCGACCTGGAACGGCAAGCTCGCCGCCCGCTACGAGTTCATTCGCGGCTATGCCGTTCGCGGGGCGATCTCCAACGGCTTCCGTGCGCCGTCGCTTCACCAGCAATTCTTCACGACGTCATCGACCAACTTCCTCGGCGGCGTGCCGGTCGACATCGCGACCGTGGCGGTCAACAGTCCGGTCGCGCTGGCGCTCGGGTCAACGCCGCTCAAGCCGGAGAAGTCGGTCAACCTCAGCTTCGGGGCCACAGCCAATCCGGTTCCAGGCCTCACCCTCACCGCCGACTATTACCACATCAAGATCAAGGACCGGGTCGTCCTCACGGAGAATTTGACGGCGACCCGCGACCCGCTCGGCAATCCGTGCTTCACGGCCGCGTGCAGCGGCAATGCGATCGGCGGAGCGATCGCCACGATCTTGAATGCCAACAACTTCAACAGCATCGGCGCGGCGCGGTTCTTCATCAACGGCCTCGATACCACCACCCATGGCGTGGACCTCGTCGGGACCTACCGCTTCGGCGCCGGCGAGCTCGGCCGGTGGAACCTCACGGCGGCGTACAATTACAACAAGTCGAAGATCGACAAGCGAATCAACGAGCTCGGCCCGCTCGCGAGCGTCCAGAACCTGGTGTTGTTCGGCCGGATCGAGGGCCTTCGATTCACTCGCGGCCAGCCGCGTGACAAGATCGTGCTCAGCGCCGACGGTGAGAAAGGCGATTTCGGACTGACCGCGCGCACCACGCGTTACGGCAAGGTCGTCTCCCCCGGAACGGCCGCTCCGATCTCGGATCCGACCAGCCTTACGGCGTTCGGCCCCGACGACATCTTCCTGAGCGCAAAATGGATCACCGATCTCGAGCTGCGCTACAAGGCGTTCCACCGGGTCGAGCTGGCGGTTGGCGCCGATAATCTGTTCGACGTCTATCCCGACCGCTCGCCGTTCGGGCCGAGACCGGCCTCCGTCGGGGGCGTCTTCCCGCCGAACCAGATCTACATCCCGTTCTCGATCTTCTCGCCGTTCGGCTTCAACGGCCGCTATCTGTACGGCCGCGCGTCGGTGAGCTTCTAGGGAAGCGAGCTACGGCTCGCCCGCCCGTCAGTGCCGGAGCTGGTCGCGCAGCTGGTAGCGGCCGCCTTCCATCCGCTCGAACATCGAGGCGAGCGCCGGGTGGTCGATCGGCTCCTCGCTGTCGTCGGGAAGCAGATTCTGCTGGCTGACGTAGGCGACGTAAGCCGTTTCCGAATTCTCGGCGAGCAGATGATAGAACGGCTGGTCCTTGCGCGGGCGCAGGGTCTCGGGGATCGCCTCATACCATTCGTCGCTGTTGGCGAATTCTGGGTCGACGTCGAAGATCACGCCGCGAAAGTCGAACAGCCGGTGGCGAACGACCTCGCCGATCGCGAAGCGCGCTTCGGGCATGTCGATGGGCCGCGCCATGGAGCGCAAACGATCAGTCGGTTCAATTGGAGCCATCGTTGCTTATCTAGGATCGACTGGGCTCTAGGCAACCGCCCGGGCCGCTGCTAGGGGCCCGCGTCTCGACCGAAGCCCGCACCGCGGGCATGCGCGCTCTCAAGCGGAGAGGTGGCTGAGTGGTCGAAAGCACCGCACTCGAAATGCGGCGTGCGGGCAACCGTACCGTGGGTTCGAATCCCACCCTCTCCGCCAAGCGCCCGAATCACCGAAGTGTCGTCCCGGCGACTCAGGCAGGCCTCGTGCGAGTCGCGGCCGATTCCGTTCCGTGACTCGGCTTCGCGTCCCGATTCGGGACGTGACGAACGCACTTTTTGGCTCATCGCCAACACTTTGCGGCGCGCCGTTCCGAGTCTGATAAACGACGCTATTAAACAAGTGTTAAGCATTTAGATGGGTTTCCCGGGATGACCGGCGCGAGGCGTTTTTAAACACAACTCACAAATCGGTCACCGTATTATTATCCACAGGCGGCATCATTCTTGCGTTTCAGCCTAATCCACGAAGCGGCATGATATAGTCGTCTGGACCACGTCCTCAGTAACACTATAGACGTTAACCATTTTGTTCTTGTGTCATCGCGCTGAAATGATTCGCGGGCCGATCCGTCTCTTTATGACAAGCTTGCCAAATCGCGCCACCGGTGTTCTTTGTTTCGCGAGCGCGGGATTCCGACTCTCACTGTTAACCTTTTCCGTTGAACGGAACAGGCTGCCGGGGGGCCAGTCTCGAAAGCGACATTGACCGAACGCGGGCTCGCCCGCGGCGGATGAAGGCAGGGGTGATCAAATGCGGTACGAAGATACTTCCGGCGCGACCAGTGGTTCGACGACGCCCGAGGCACGCGGCGATGCCGATACGCTGCCCAACGGCAGCAACGGCCCGGCGACGGGCAATGTGATCACCGGCGCCGGGACGACCACCGGCAAGGCCGGCGCGGACACGCCCGCGGGCGGCCATGTGGTCGAAGTCCGCGGCGCCACGTCCGACACTACCGCCGACGGCAGCAACATGCATGTCGACGGCCGCTTCGGGACCCTCGCGCTCGACGATCACGGCAATTATAAATATGTCGCGGACGGCCACGCCCCGCAGAACTTCCGCGACATCTTCCAGTACACGCTGGCAAACTCCAAGGGCGACCGCTCGACCGCCGACCTGGTGATCAGCCGCGGCGGCGAGATCAAGGTCGCCGACAATGCCCAGCGCATGGTTCCGGGTGCCGACGGCGTCGTCACCCTGCCCGAGGGCGTCAACCTCAGCGACGTCCACGTCGTCGGCCGCGATCTCGTGGTCGACATGCCCGACGGATCGCAGATCGTCATCGTCGACGGCGCGGTGTTCGTGCCGCAGCTTGTGCTCGGTGGAGTCGAGGTGCCCTCGACCAACCTCGCCGCGCTGATGATCGATACCGAGACGTTCCGCACGACGGCCGGCCCGCCGCAGAGCAGCGGCGGCAACTTCGACGTTCCCGTCCCGCCGCTCGATCCGGGCGTTCCGCTCGGCGACCTGATCCCGCCGACCGAGCTGGTGTTCAACCCGCCGCGGTTCGAGGAGATCGGCCAGTTCATCGACCGCGAGCCGGAAATCCAGATCCAGCCCGAGAACCAGACTCCGTCGGTCAACGCTCAGGACACGGTCGACGAGCGCGGCCTTCCGACCCGCAATGCGGGCGAGCCCGCCGGTTCAGGCGAAATCGCCGACGGCAACGGCGGCAACAACAGCGACTCTTCGGAGACCACGACCGGCACGATCATCATCGATTCGCCGGACACGCCGAACAGCGTGACCATCAACGGCGTCGCCGTAACCGGCGCCGCCGGCCAGGCGATTGTCGGCGCCTTCGGGACGCTGACGATCACCGGCTTCAGTGGCCAGAACATCCTTTACACCTACACGCTCGCCGACAACACGAGCGGCGACACCACGCACGACGACTTCGCGGTCTCGGTGACCGACAATGACGGCGACGTCGCCACCGCGACGCTGCGCATCGACATCATCGACGATGTGCCGACGGCGCGTCCCGACACCGATTCGATCGCCTCCGGCCAGTTCGGCCCGGCGACCGGCAACGTCATCACCGACGCTTCGGCCGGCGATGCCGGCGACGGCGACACCGGCGCGGACACCGTCGGCGCCGACAACGCGCACATCAGCGCCGTGTCGAGCGCCAACGTCCCCGCCAACAGCGACGGCACCGCGCCGTTCGTGGTCAACGGCCAGTATGGCGTGCTGACGCTCCAGGCCGACGGAAGCTACAGCTACACCCGCAACGCGGGCACTCCGGGCGGCGTCAACGACGTGTTCAACTACACGCTGACCGACGGCGACGGCGACACGTCGTCGACGACTCTGACCATCAGCATCGCCGACGCCACTCCCCAGACCGGGCAGAATCCGACCGTCCTGCTCGACGACGACGCGCTTCCGGGCGGCAACCCCGGTACTCCGGCGGTCGGTGACGATGTCGACTCGCTCAACGCCAATGGCAACCTGGCCGGCAGCGGCGGCGACGGTCCGATCACGTTCAACGTCCAGCTCACCGGCGCGCCCGCCGGCTTCAGCTACGTCTCGGGCGGCGCGGGCGTGGTGCTCGTCCAGCAGAACGGCCACACCGTCCTGACGGTCACCGTCAATCCCGCGACCGGCGCCTACACGGTCGTCCAGAACGCGCCGATCGACCACGCGGCCGGCAATCTCGAGAATAACCAGCCGTTCACGATCAACTACACGGTCACCGACGTCGACAACGACAGCGCTTCCGGAACGCTGCTCATCAACGTCGACGACGACACTCCGGTGGTCGGCTTCGCCGATCGCGGAACGCCCAACCTGACGGTCGACGAGACCGACCTCGGGACCAACGCGAGCGCCAGCTTTGCGAGCAATTTCAACGTGAGCTTCGGCGCCGACGGCCCGGCGGCCGCGAATTCGCTCACTTATACGCTGGGCGTCAGCGCGCCGGGCGCCGACAGCGGCTTGATCGATGTTGCAACCGGCCAGCACGTGCTGCTGTCGGTCAACGGCAGCGGCGTAGTCGAAGGCCGCACTGCGGTCGGCGGATTGCTTGTGTTCACCGTCAGCGTCGACGGCTCGGGCAACGTCACCCTCGACCAGATCCGCGCGGTGGCTCACCCCGATACGGCCAGTCCCGACGACAGCGTCAGCCTCGGCGCCGCCAATCTCGTCACGCTCACCGCCAGCGCGACCGACCATGACGGCGACAGCGCGAGCCGCTCGCTGAACATCGGCCAGAGCCTTCACTTCGAGGACGACGGGCCGTCGATCCAGGCATCGCAGACGCAGCCGACCCTGACCGTCGACGAGACGGTGCTGGCGACCAACGCAACGGCGAGCTTCGCCGGCGTGTTCACGAGCGCGTTCGGCGCCGATGGCGCCGGCACGGTCGCTTATACGCTCGGAATCAGTGCGCCTGGCGCCGACAGCGGTCTGATCGACACCCTCAGCGGCCAGCACGTCTTGCTGTCCGTCAACGGCAGCGGCGTGGTCGAAGGCCGGACCGCTATCGGCGGGGATCTCGTCTTTACGGTCAGCGTCGATGCCGCCGGCAACGTCACGCTCGACCAAATCCGCGCCGTGGTCCACGCCGACCCTACCAATCCCGACGACGCCACGACTCTGTCCACGGATACTCTGGTCACTCTGACGGGCACGGTCACCGACCGCGACGGCGACCAGGCTTCGGCAGTCGCCAACATCGGCACCAACCTGGTGTTCGAGGATGACGGCCCGGCGATCACTCTGTCCGGCACCGAGCCGAACCTCACGGTCGACGAGACCGTGCTTGCCACCAACGCCATCGCCAGCTTCGCGGACGCCTTCACGCCGCTGTTCGGCGCCGACGGCCCGGGCGCACCCTCGGTCACCTTTGCGCTCAGCATCACCGGCGGCAACGGCACCGACAGCGGCCTGATCGACGTCGCCACCGGCCAGCACGTCCTGCTGTCGGTCAACGGCAGCGGCGTGGTCGAAGGCCGCACCGCGATCGGCGGCGACCTCGTGTTCACCGCCAGCGTCGATCCCGCGGGCAACGTCACGCTCGACCAGATCCGCGCGCTTGCGCACCCGAATCCGGCAAACCCGGACGACAGCGTCACGCTCGCCAACGACAATCTCGTCGTGCTGACCGCGACCGCCCACGACGGCGACGGGGACACGGCGAGCGCAGCGCTGAACATCGGCCAGAACCTGAACTTCGAGGACGACGGCCCGTCGATCAACGCCAACGGCCAGCAGCCCAGCCTGACGGTCGACGAGACGGTTCTCGCGACCAACGCCACGGCGAGCTTCGCCGGCGTCTTTGTCAGCTCGTTCGGTGCCGACAATGCCGGCAGCCTCACCTACGCGCTCGGAATCAGCGCGGCGGGCGCCGATAGCGGCCTGATCGACGTTGCGACCGGTCAGCACGTGTTGCTGACCGTCAACGGCAGCGGCGTGGTCGAAGGCCGCACCGCGGTCAGCGGCGATCTCGTGTTCACCGTCAGCATCAACGCTGCCGGCGACGTCACGCTCGACCAGCTCCGCGCGATCTCGCACCCGAACACCGGCAATCCCGACGACAGCGTCACGCTGGGCTCGGACGGCCTGGTCACGATCACCGCGACCATCACCGATCGCGACGGCGACAGCCAGAGCGCGACGGCGAACATCGGCCAGAACCTCAACTTCGAGGACGACGGACCGAGCATCGTTCCACTGACTCAGACTGAACCGCAGGTGACGGTCGACGAAACCAATCTCGCGCTCAACGCGAGCGCCGACTTCTCCGGCAACTTCGCAAGCGGGTTCGGTGCCGACGGCGCCGGCACGCTCACTTATGCGCTGGGCCTCAACTCGGCGATCAGCAACCTGTTCGACTCGGCGACCGGCCAGCCGATCGTCCTCGTCAATAACAACGGTGTGATCGAGGGCCATGTTGGCGGCGCTGGCGGAGCCTTGGCGCTAACGATCAGCGTCGATAGCGCAGGCGTGGTCACCCTCGACCAGATTCGGGCGCTTCAGCACGGCGATGCGACCAACCCGAACGACAGCGTGTCGCTGGCGCTCGATACGGCGGTGACGCTGACTGCGACGATCACCGATCGCGACGGCGACAGCCGCAGCGCGGTGCTCAACATCGGCCAGAACTTCCACTTCCTCGACGACGGACCGACCGCGCGCAACGACACTGACACCATCTCCAACGGCGGTACGGCCGCGTCGGGCAACGTCATCACCGGCGTCGGCACCAACGAAGGTGCGGTCAACGCCGACAGCTCCGGCGCCGACTCGCCGGCGCACATCACAGGGATTTCGGGCGTCAGCCCGATCGACACGTCGTTCAGCGGCGGCTTCCTCGACGCGACCGGCGTTCACGGAACGCTGAAGATCGATGCCGACGGCAACTACACCTACACCCGGACCGACAACGTCCAGGGCACGGTGCATGACGTGTTCACCTACACGCTGACCGACGCCGACGGCGATTCCGTCACGGCCACGCTCGACATCGCAATGACCGACAACGCGCCGAATCCTCCGGCCAACGTCACGGTGCTGCTCGACGACGATGCGCTGCCGGGCGGCATCCCCAACGGTCCGGGCGATCGTACCCCCGACACGCAGAACACGACCGGCACCCTGGTCGCGACCGGCGGCGACGGCGACCTCGATTATTTCATCGCGGCGTCGCAGAGCCTGCCGACCGGCTTCACCAGCACGCTCAACACGGTGGCCGGCGTCCAGACGCTGCAAATCTCGCAGAACGGCACGCTGGTCATCACGGTCACGCTGACCAACGAGACCGGTGCCTATACGGTCACCCAGAACGCGCCGATCGTGCATGCGCTCGACGGCAACACCGAAGGCGAGATCCCCGTCGGCAACATCCTGTCGGCGATCAACGTCAGCGTGTTCGCTCAGGACTTCGACGGAGATCCGTCGGGGAACGCGACGATCAGCATCAGCGTCGACGACGACACGCCGACCGTCACCGCCTCGGCGATCCAGCCTCCGCTGACCGTCGACGAGACTATTCTGGCGACCAATGCCAGCGCCGATTTCTCGACCGTGTTCACGCATGCGTTCGGAGCCGACGGCGCGGCGGCCGCCAACTCGGTCGTCTACGCGCTCGGCATCAGCGCGGCGGGCGCCGACAGCGGGCTGATCGACGTTGCGACCGGCCAGCACGTGCTTCTATCCGTCAACGGCAGCGGCGTGGTCGAAGGCCGGACCGCGGTCGGCGGCGACCTCGTGTTCACCGTCAGCGTCAACGCTGGCGGGAGCGTCACGCTCGACCAGCTCCGCGCGGTGACTCATCCGGACACCAACAACCCCGACGACAGCGTCACGCTGACCGGCGACAGCCTCGTCACGCTGACCCAGACGGTCACCGACAAGGATGGCGACCAATCTTCGGCGACGGCGGACATCGGCCAGAACCTCAACTTCGAGGACGACGGGCCGTCGATCAGCCTGTCGGGCACGGAGAATCAGCTGACGGTCGACGAGACGGTTCTCGCGACCGACGACACCAAGGCGTTCGCGACCGCGTTCACCACCTCGTTCGGCGCCGATAACGCCGGCGCGGTGACCTATGCGCTCACGATCACCGGCGGCGACGGCACGGCCAGCGGCCTCGTCGACGTGGCGAGCAACCTGTCGATCGTGCTGGTCAAGAATGCTGTCACCGGCAACATCGAAGGCCATGTCGGCAATGCCGCGGGCGCGATCTCGTTCATCGTCAGCGTCGATGCCTCGGGCAATGTCACGCTTGACCAGCAGCTGGCGATCAAGCACCCGAACCCGGCCAACCCCGACGACAGCGTCACCCTCAGCGCCGACAATCTCGTCGTGCTGACCGCGACCGTCACCGACCGCGATGGCGACCATGTCAGCCAGGCGCTGAACATCGGCCAGAACCTCAACTTCGAGGACGACGGTCCGTCGGTCACCGGCCCGGCCGCTCAGTCGAGCGTCTCGGTCGACGAGACCAGCGCGGCCAATGCCGGCTTCAGCGTCGCGGTCGGCTCGGGCTTCCCGATCAGCGCGACCAGCGCCGCGCCGATGGTCACCGCGACGACCTCGTTCGGCGCGGACGGCGCGGGCACCATCGTCTACGGCGTGTCGGTCGTGGGCGGCGGAGCGACGGCGCTCAAGACCGCGGTCGGCGACTTCGCCATCACCCTGGTGCAGACCGACGCGCAGACCATTACCGGCCAGTATAACGACGGCTCGGTCAAGACGGCGTTCACGGTCCACATCAACGCCGACGGAACGGTCACGCTCACCGAGAACGTGCCGCTCGAGCACAACACCGACGGTGGCACTCCGGCGGCGTTCAACGACACGCTGAACCTCAGCGGGTTGATCAACGCGACCGTCACCGTCACCGACAAGGACGGCGACAGCGTGACCAGCTCACCGGTCGGCATCGGCGGCAACATCACCTTCTTCGATGACGGCCCGCACGCCTTCACTCCGGACGGCGTCGCTTCGCTCAACGGCGCCCAGCCGCCGATCACCGGCAACCTCAACGTCAACATGGGCGCGGACGGCCTCGGCGGCTTCGTCTTCACCGGCACCAACGGGTCCAACGCGGTCGACGATGGCGGTCACCTGCTCAAGGTCGGCGGAGCGCAGCTGCACCTGTTCGGCTTCGGCACCAACCATATCTTCGCGACGACGACCGACGTTAATGGAGTCCATGCGTACGATGTGACGCTGAATGCCGACGGCACCTACACGTTCGACGTCAATGCGGTGGTCGACAACGGCACCCAGACCAGCTTCACCAACCTGACCCAGGGCGCCGCCGGCAACGTCGAGTTCCGCGGTATCGGCGTCGACCTGGCCAACAACAACGCGGCCAACACCGACGTGCTGTTGTCCGGCCACAGTGCAAACCAGTCGACGGTGGGTACGACGATCAACACCGACAGCGACTCGATCGGTATCGACAACCAGTCGGTCGATCCCGGCGAAGGCGTCCGCATCGACCTCGTGACGGCTCTCGTCACCGACGCCGGCCAGCCGACCGGGTTCAACTATTCGGGGCACGTCAATACGACGCACTTCGAGCAGCTGATCCCACAGGTCCAGGGCGCCCCGAGCAACACTGTCTCGATCGTCGTCAACGCGATCCTGGCTGATAACGACCAGGTGTTTGACGACAATCCGGCAGACGGGATCGAGGCGGGCGAATCGCGCGCCACGATCACCGGGGTCACGGTCATCGACGTCAATGGCGGACCCGGCGGCACGTCGATCACCCGCACCTTTACGGCGGATGGAACGCAAGGCGGGATCACGGTCGAC
The DNA here is from genome assembly GCA_045811385.1 of Sphingomicrobium sp. Lineage (GTDB taxonomy): Bacteria > Pseudomonadota > Alphaproteobacteria > Sphingomonadales > Sphingomonadaceae > Sphingomicrobium. The sequence continues at coordinate 41,500 of JBJMUB010000015.1, forward strand.
TTCCGCGCCGACGGCACGGTGTCGATCAGCGGCCTTCAGGCCAACGATACCTACGCAATCGACACCACCACGCCGTTCAACGCGGTCATCGTCGAATCGCCGGACTTCACCAACGGGCCGCTGTATGCCGCGTCGGAGAGCGCGACGATCGACAACGACGTCGGCTTCGACCTCGGCATCTTCTCGATTGGAGTCGCCAGCAACGGCACGCCGATCGACCAGACGTTCAACGTGACGGCGACCGACAGCGACGGCGACTTCGTGACGTCACACCTGACGACCACGATCGCCAACGCGGTGGCGGGCAACGTGGTTGGTGACAATACCGCCAACGCCGCGATCAACGGCGATGCCAGCGCCAACGTTCTGGCCGGGAACGGCGGGGCCGACACGCTGAACGGCAATGCCGGGGCCGACTTCCTCTACGGCGGAGGCGGCAACGACACGCTCAACGGCGGTGCCGGTACCGACACACTGGTCGGCGACACCGGGGCCGACACGCTCAACGGCGGCGCGGACGCAGACACGTTCATCCTCAGCAACGCCGCGATCACCAACGGCGCGGGCAATGTCGACATCATCGGCGACTATACGGCCGGCGAGATCGTCGATGTCACCCAGATCCTGAGCCTGCCGACGGCGACCAACCCGGTCACGGGCGGATTCCTGCGGCTGACCACCGGCGGCGACCTCCAGGTCGACCTCACCGGCAGCGGGGACGGCGCGCAGTGGACCACCGTCGGCCACCTCAACGGCGTCGTCGGCAACACTACGGTCAGGTACGACCTGTCGGACGGCACGACCGCCAACGTGGTGCTGTCCCCGGTCGCTCCGGCGGCGGTGCTTAACCCGAAAGGTTCGACCTCGGCGACACAGACGCAGATCGTGACCAACAGCAACAATGTGCTGATGGGCGCGTTCGCCGCGGCCGGCCTCGCGGCTTCGGACCAGCTCGCGGCCTCGACTCCGCACCACGACCTGCAGTCGAGCGTCAGCAGCCTCGCGACCGCGGCCTACCACACGCAGGACCTGACGCCGATCGCGCTGGACTCGGCGGGCGGCAGCCACGGCTTCGAGGTGACGCCGGCGCTGAACTTCGCTCGGCCAATGGGCCTCGGCGAAGCGGCGACCTATCGCTCGGCGCCAGAGCAGTTCGCCGCGCACGGCCTGTCGGGCATGGGCGGCGAAGCGGCCCAGCCGGTCGCCGCGGCCTTCCTCCAGGGCACGCAGATGCCGGCGCATGACGCTCTGCCGGCGATGGCTCCGGTCGTCGCAATGCCTTCGGCCCACCAGCTGGTGGCGCTCGGAAACGGCGGGGTCAGCGCGGCGCAGCACAACCAGGTGGTCAGCCAGGTGCTGGCCGACGCCCTCCACGGCGGCGGCGGCATCCCGGCGATCGAGCATGCGCTCGCTTCGCTTCCGGGTCACGGCGGCGGCATGGGCAACGGCGCGCTCGAAGCCCTCGCAAGCCACAACGCTGCCGCCGTTTCATTCGGGGACAGCACCGGTTTTGCCGGATTTACCGCGGGTCACTCGGCCTTCACGATGGAAGCAGCAATGGTTCACGTCGATGCAGTCCAGCCGCATGCCTGATTTGCGTTCGATTTAAGACAACGCGGGGCTCCCACCTGTGGACAGTGGGGGGCCCCGCAACGACCAGAAGGGGGTAATATGACTAACAAGCACTGGACGATGATCGTTCCCGGAGCGGTGCTGCTGTGCGCGTCACCAGCGTTCGGCGTGGAACTGCGCGACGCCGTTCAATCGGCGCTCAACACCAACCCGGAAATTCGCCAGGCCGTCGCCAACAAGGCGGCGACGCGCGAGGAGCTGGAACAGGGCAAGGGGCTCTACTATCCCCGCATCTCGGTCGAGGGCTCGGCCGGAGTGCGCAGCCTGAGGAACCCGACTCGGCGGTCGATCGGCCTCGCCGACCAGACGCTGTACCCGATCGAGGGCGACCTCATCGTCCAGCAGCTGCTGTATGACAGCGGCGGCCGCGAAGCCGAGATCCGCCGCCAGGCCGCGCGCACCGACGCCGCCGCCGCCCGCATCGAGGAGCGTTCGGAGTTCGTCGCGCTCAACGTATCGCGGACCTATATCGACTATCTGCTCCAGCAGCGGCTGGTCGCCATCGCCCAGGACAATGTGACCTTCCACGAGCGCCTCGTCGGCGACCTTCGCGAAGGCGTGTCTAAGGGCTCGATCAGCATCGCCGACCAGCAGCAGGCCGAAGAGCGGCTGCAATCGGCGCGCGCCCGAGTGACCGAGGCCCGCGAGGATCTCGACACCGCCGCGATCACCTTCCAGACGCTGACCGGCGTTCCGATCGACACCGTGTCGATGCCGCCGGACCTCTCGCAGTGCATGCCGGCGACGCTTCAGGACGCCGAGCAAATGGCCCGGGTCAACAACCCGCGGGTGCAGGAAGCGGTCGCCGACTTGTCGACGGCGCGTGAGGAAGTTCGCGCCGCCCGCGCCGAAATCGGTCCCAAGTTCTCGCTCGAGGGCCGTGCCCGTGCCGGTCACGACATCGACGGCTTCGCCGGCCGGACCACCGACCTGCAGGCCCTCGGCGTGCTCCGCTGGACGCTCTACAACGGCGGGATCAAGGAGCATAACGTCCGCGAGCAGCAGTCGCGCGCCGACCAGGTGCACGGCCGGCTGTTCCAGGTGACCCGCGCCGCCGAGGAAGACACGCGCAGCGCCTGGAGCCGTTTGGTCAACCAGACGGCGCTGGTCAGCGAGCTCGAAGCGCAGGCCAAGATCTCCGACGACGTGCTGCTGTCCTATCGTGAGCAGTTCAACATCGGCCGGCGCTCGTTGCTCGACGTGCTCGACGCCCAGAATACGCGCTACAACGTGCAGCAGCAGACCGAGACCGCGCGTCTCGCCAAGCTCTATGCGCAATATCGCGTGCTCGCGGCGAGCAATCGCCTGGTCGAGTGCCTCGGAGTGCAGATGCCCGCCGCGGCCGCTGCGACCGATCGCGCGCGCTATCGCGTCAATCCGATCCCGCCGGGCGACCTGCAGGAAAACAGCGTGCCGTACCCGGCGATGGGTCCGGCCGCGGCTCCTGCTGCTCCTGTCGCGACGACCGGCGCAGCCGCTGTGGTCGCTCAGCCCGCTGAGCAGCCGCAGGGCCGGTAAGAGTGCAAAGGACGGTTTGTGAGTTTCATGCATTGGCTTGATGCGGAGCGGTCGCTTGAAATCGACCCCGTCCTTGACTGCCTGACCTACCTCGCGCGGGAGGCGGACCGGCCATCGTCGCCGGTTCTCCTCCGCGCGGGTCTTGCCCTCGCCGACGACGGCAGGTTGCCGTTCCACCAGATCGAGCCCGCGCTCGACCAGGTCGGGATGCGCGCCGAGCCGGTGGTCCGGCGGCTCAAGGGCTGGCCGTCGCGCAAGCTGCCGGCGGTGCTTGAACTGACCGAAGAGCGTGCCGCCGTGCTGCTCGAGATCCGCGACTCCGACGCACTGGTCTATGCGCCCGGCGTTGCCGAGCTGAACTGGATCAAGCTTGCGGAGCTCGAGCCGATCTATACGGGCCGGGCCGTCGTGGTCGAAGCCGACCCGACGCGCGAACGCCAGGGCGAGCGGCCGTGGGACAAGGCCAAGCGCACGCACTGGTTCTGGTCGGAAGTATGGAAGGTCCGCAAGGAATTCTGGCCGGTCCTGCTCGCCGCCCTCATCGTCAACCTGCTCGCCTTCGCGATGCCGCTGTTCACGATGAACGTCTACGACCGGGTCATCCCGAACAAGGCGATCGCGACCCTGTGGGTGCTCGCGCTCGGCGTCATCCTCGCACTCGGCTTCGACTTCATCCTGCGCGTCGCGCGGTCGCGACTGATCGACGAGGTCAGCCGCAAGCTCGACGCCAAGCTGTCGCAGAAACTGTTCGAGAAGGTGATGAACCTGCCGATGGCCGAGCGCCAGGGCAGCACCGGCGCCTTCGCCCGGCGAGTTTCCGAGTTCGAGATGGTCCGCGACTTCTTCGCTTCGACCACGGTCGTGCTCGCGGTCGACGTCATCTTCCTGTTCCTGTTTCTTGGCCTGATCACGATCCTCGCCGGCTGGCTGGTGTTTGTGCCGATTGCCGGCATCGCGCTGATGCTGATCGCCGGCCTCAGTCTGCAAAAGGCGATGGGCCGCGCGGCGCTCGACGCCCAGGCGGATTCGAGCCTCCAGCATTCGGTGCTGGTCGAATCGATCGCCGGCGCCGAGACGCTCAAGGCGGCGCGCGCCGAAGGCCAGATGCTCGGCCGCTGGCGGCGCTATTCGGCGATGTCGGCCGCGACCAGCGAGCGTATGCGCCGCCTGACGGCGATCGCGGTCAACCTCGCCAGCGTTTCGCAACAGCTGATCAGCGTCGGCCTGCTGATCGGCGGCTTCTACCAGTTCCAGCAGGGCGACATGACGATGGGCGCGATCATCGCCATCATCATGCTTTCGGGCCGGTCGCTCCAGCCGGTCGGCCAGCTCGCCTTCCTCGTTACCCGCGGCAAGCAGGCGTTCGCGACGCTCGATTCGCTGCAGCGGATGATGGACGCGAGCGACGAGCGCCAGGTCGCGATGCGCAGCATCGTTCCCGAAATCCGGGTCGGCCATATCGAGCTCACCAATGTCTCGTTCCGCTATCCCAACGCCGGGCGCGATTCGCTCGACGGGCTCAACCTAAAGATCGGGCCGGGCGAACGGATCGGAATCATCGGCCGGGTCGCGTCGGGCAAGTCGACGCTCGGCCGGGTCCTGTGCGGCCTCTACCCGCCGACCGACGGCGAGATGCTGGTCGACGGCCTCGACAGCCGCCAGTACCACCCGCACCAGCTGCGCGACGCGTTCCGCTTCGTCGCCCAGGATGCCGAAGTGTTCAGCGGCACCGTCCGCGACAATCTCATGCTCGGCGCCGCCAAGGCCAATGACGAGCAGCTGATCGAAGCCGTCATCCGCTCGGGCGCCGACATCTTCCTGTCGCGCGACGCGGCCGGGTTCGACCTTCCGGTCGGCGAGCGCGGCTCGCGCCTGTCGGGCGGGCAGCGCGCGCTGCTGGTCCTCGCCCGCGCTTTGGTCAGTCCGTCGAAGATGCTGTTCCTCGACGAACCGACCGGCTCGATGGACACGCAGACCGAGCTCTATTTCATCGAGCATCTGAAGACGGCGCTGGCGCCCGATCAGTCGCTGGTGGTCGCGACCCACCGCCACAACATGCTGTCGATCCTGACGCGGCTGATCGTGATCGACAACGGCAAGATTCTCGCCGACGGGCCGCGCGACGAGGTGCTCAAGCATCTCAGCAATCCCAAGGCGCAGGAACGGCCGAGGGTAGGCGACCAATGACCACGCTAGCCCTCCGCCTACCGGCACTGCGCACCCTGACCGCGAAGGTGACCGCAGCCGCGCTGCTGGCGATTGCCGCGGCGCTCGCGATCGCGGTCAGCGTGCTGCCCAACCGCGGTGCCGACGCAGCGACCCTCGACGTCAAGATCTCGGCGGTGAGGGCGGCCCAGCTGATCAGCGCGACCAGCGGTGCCGAGGCGAACGATTTCCAGGCGGTCGGCGACCGCGCGAAGCTAATCAACGCCGCGCTTCCGTTCGCGGGCGGGCCGCTGCATTCGGCGCAGCCGTTCGCCGTGTCGGGCAGCAATGTCGACCAGCGCCGGGCCCTGCTGTGCCTGACCCAGGCGGTCTATTATGAAGCCGGATTCGAGCCGGTCGACGGCCGCCGCGCGGTTGCGCAGGTGGTCCTCAACCGAATGCGCCACCCGGCCTTCCCGAAATCGGTGTGCGGGGTGGTCTACCAGAGCAACGGCCGGGTTTGCCAGTTCACCTTCGTCTGCGACGGCGCGCTTTATCGCGCCCCGGCGCGGGACGCCTGGCTGCGCGCCGAGGAAATCGCGCGCGAAGCCCTCGACGGCTATGTCGAAAAGGACGTCGGCGAAGCGACCCATTACCATGCCGATTACGTCGCGCCGCGCTGGGCTCCGCTGCTCGCCAAGGTCGCCCGCATCGGACAGCATATTTTCTACCGCTGGCCGGGCGCGTGGGGACAGCCCGCGGCGTTCAGCGGCCGCTACATCGGCGAGCCGCGCGACCCGCTGTCGATGCGCCCGCCGCCGCCGTCCGAAGCGCCGGTCGCCACGGGGGAGATCGCGGCGGTGTCCGGACCGATCACCGACGGAACCGTCCTGCAGCGCGCACCGGAGGACGTCGGCGGATTGCTCGATACGTCGAAGGGCTGGACCCTTCACATTCCGGGACCGGCCGAAGCCGGCGGAGCTGCCGCCAAGGCGATGGCCTCGCAGCAGACCAAGGCGGTCCCGGCGCCGGCCACGGCTGCGGCCGCAGCCGGGGCTGCTGCAACGCAGGTAGCCAGCCGGTAAAATCTTGGAGTAAGAGTTAGTTATGGCTACCCTCCCACTCGTCGGGCCCGCGATCAGGCATCGCCGTCCACTGACCGGCTCGCGCCTGATCATCGTCGCGTCCGCCGCGGCGTTCGCGATCTTCCTGCTGTGGGCGAGCCTCGCTCATGTCGACGAGGTCACGCGCGGCGAGGGCAAGGTGATCCCGTCGAGCAAGCTCCAGGTGATCACAGCGGCGGATGCGGCGACGGTCAGCGAGCTGCTCGTCCGCTCGGGACAGCGGGTCCACAAGGGCGAGCTGCTGGCGCGGCTCGACAGCCCCGAGAACAGCTCGCAGGTCGGCCAGCTCGAGGCCGAGACCCAATCGCTTCAATCACGCGTGTCGCGGCTCACCCAGGAAGGCATGGGCGGGCAGGTCGCCTGCACCGGCGCCGATTGCGCCGGCGAGCAGGCGCTTCGCCAGGCGCGCGAATCCGCGCTCAGCAGCAAGCGGGCCGCGCTGGCGGCGAGCGCCGACCAGGCGCGCCGCGACGCCGGCGAAGCGGCGGCCACGATTGCGAGCCTGCAGGGCAGCCTCGCACTCGCCCAGAAGCAGGTGGCGATGCTCGAGCCGCTCGCCGCCAAGCATATCGTCCCCGAAACCGACCTGCTCGACAAGCGGCGCGAAGTGAACGACCTGCAGGGCCGGATCGCCGCCGCCCGCGAGCAGCAGGGCCGGGCGATGGCCGCGGTGCGCGAGGCGCAGGCGCAGTCGGCCCAGGCCAATTACGAGTTCCGCCAGTCGGCGCTGGACGAGCGCAGCCAGAGCATGGCCAAGCTCGCGGTCAACGAGCAGTCGCTGCGCGGCGCTCAGGGCAAGCTCGGCCGGACCGAGATCCGCTCGCCGGTCGACGGAGTCGTCAACGACGTCCAGGTCACGACCATCGGCGGCTTCGTCCAACCCGGCCAGAAGATCATGGAAGTGGTTCCGCTCGGCGAGAAGCTGCTCGTCGAAACCCGGGTCAAGCCGAGCGATATCGCCTTCATCAAGGTCGGGGACCGGGCGCTGGTCAAGGTCACCGCTTACGATTTCTCGACCTACGGCGGGCTCGACGGCCGGGTCGTCCAGGTGTCCGCGGACTCGATCTACGACGAGGCCAAGAAGGAAGCCTATTTCACGGTGATCGTCGAGACCGACAAAGGCTATTTGACCGCGGCGGGCCGTAAGCTTCCGATCGGACCGGGCCTGATGACCGACACCCAGATCATCACCGGGCGCAAGAGCATCCTGACCTATTTGCTGAAGCCGATGCTGAAAGCGCGGAGCGAAGCGCTCCGCGAACGCTGATCGGTCAGTCGCCGCGGGCCGTATCGGCGGCCGGGGTCGGCGCCGGATTTTCCGCAGTCGCCGTGTTGAGCGGAGCCTGAAGCCGCACGCGGTAGCCGTGGGTGAAGGTCGATCCGGCCGCGAAGGTGATGATCGGCCGGTAATCGGCGATGCTTTCGCTATCGAGCAGACGGTCGGTGCCGTTGTCCAGCACGTACATGTGGCCGGCGGCGCGGACGACCAGGATCGCATGGTCGGCGCGGCGCACCAGGTCCTTGACCACGACCAGGTAGAGGTCGCGATCGGCGAGACCGGCGCGGCGCAGCATCGCCAGCTTGGCGATCGCATAATCCTCGCAGTCGCCGCGGCCGCGGTTGAGCGTCTCGTTCGCGGTCGACCAGACGTCGCCCCGGCCGTATTGGCGGTCGTCGTCGGTGAACCGCACGCGCTTGTTGACGTACCAGTTGACCGCTTCGAGCCGCTCGAACGGGTCCTTGCCGCGAAGCCCGGCGGCGAAGGCTGCGGCGGCGCCGCCGACCGAGGTATGCTCGACGCGGTGCCAGCGGGCGTCGAGCGGGGTGCGGCTGACGCGCAGCGCAACGCTCCCGAAGATGTCGGGGCGGCCGTTGGCGACGCCCGGGCTGATCGCTGGGCGGTCGCGGAGGATCGCCGGAACGACGCTCGGGCGCGAATAAGAGAGTGAGGCCGGCTGAAGCGCCGGACGCGGCGCAACCGCGACGCCGTTTTGCTGGGCCTTCAGCGCCTCGAGCGCGCTCGGCGCGCCGAGAATGGCTTCGGCCTTGCTCATCGACTGAGCGGCGGCGGGCGCGGCGAGCGAACCCGCGGCGGCGGTTCCGGCGAGCGCGGCGAACAGATGCTTGGCGACCTTCGTGTCCATGGCCGCGGTTGTCGCAAAACAAGGCGAAGACACGGCTAAAGAGCTTGGTTAAGCGGCTCGTAACCGTGAATAAATCCGGGGCGGATTCGACCGCGTCGCGGCCGGAAAACAGCCGTTTCCTAACCTCCATCAGCATTGTGAACCAACGGCCGTGAGCGGCGTTTCGGGAGCGCCAAATCAACAAGGGAGAAGGGCATGCCGACGACCAAGAGCGGCGGGTCCAAGCGCGGTTTCGCGGCGATGGACCCGGCCAAGCAGCGGGAGATTGCAAGCAAGGGCGGCAAGGCCAGCCACGGCGGCGGGCGCCGGCCGAGCACGAGCCGCTAGAGTTCATCCGTCTCCGTACCGAGCGCCGGTGTGACCCCCGCACCGGCGCTCGAGTTGTCTGCGGCAACCGCGACGCATCGGCTGGCGTTACGGGAGCGACATGTATCGGTCGGATCTCAACCACCGCGACAAGAGCGGAGCGATCGCCGCGGTGGTGGCGATTCACGCGGCCCTGCTGTTCGCGTTCCTGCATCTGTCGGGAAAGATCGACCTCGGCGACCCGCAACGCGTCCTCCAAGTGATCGACCTTGCGCCGGAAAAGCCGCCGCCGCCTCCGCCCCCGCCGCCGCAACAGCGGACCCAGAAGCCAAAGGAAAAGGAAGGCGGCGCGTCGCCCAAGAACATCAAGAGCGAGGCGACTCCGGTGGTCGCGCCGAAGCCGAAGATCGAGACTCCGCCGGTCAACCCGATCCCGGCGGCCGAGACTCCGCGCCAGGGGACTGCGCCGACCCAAGGCGCCTCCAACGTCGTCGGTCCCGGAACCGGCGCGGGCGGGGTTGGGACGGGCACCGGCAGCGGCTCGGGCGGCAGCGGGCCGGGCGGGGGCGGGGAGGGCGCGGCCTATCCGCCGCAGCTTCTCACGCCGACCCTGCGCGGCCGCGATTTTCCGCGCCAGTTGCTCGACGACTGGCCGCGCGGCGCGCAGCTTTTCATGCGCCTCAGGATCGATCCGCGCGGCATGGTCATCCAGTGCATCGTCGACCGCGGCACCGGCAATCCGGCGATCGATTCGGCGGTGTGCAACCAGGTCCAGGCGCGGTTCCGCTACCGGCCGGCGCTCAGCCGCTCGGGCCAGCCAGTTGCAGGCTGGGCCGGATACCGGCAGACGCCGCCGAGGTGAATTTGGCGCGACAAGCGGCTAGGGCGCACGAATGATCGAAGCGGAATGGTGGGAGTATGACTCCCTGGACGAGCTCGCCGACGCGGTCGCCGGCGATGTCGGGTTCATCATCGAGAGCGCGGTCGACGCGCGCAATGCGTCGCTGGTCGCGGTGCCGGGCGGCAACACCGGCCCGGCGGTCTTCCCCAAGCTCGCAGCGCAAAGCCTGCCGTGGAAGCGGGTGACGATCATCCCGACCGACGAGCGGCTGGTGCCGATGGACGACGAGCGCAGCAATGTCCGCGCCATCGCCCGCACTTTCCTGCCGATCGGCGCGCGGGTGGTCCCGATCGCCGCCGACATCGCCGATTACAAGCTGGCCGGGAATTCGGCCGACGCTCGGCTTCAGGACCTGTCGTGGCCGCCGGACCTCGTGTGGCTCGGGATGGGGACGGACGGCCATACCGCGTCGATCTTCGCCGGACCGGATTTGCAGGAAGCGCTCGATGCGCCCAAGGCGCGGCGCGCGATCGGGGTGATGCCCGATCCGCTGCCGGCGGACGCTCCGGTCGCCCGGGTGACGCTGACTCGAGCCGCGATCCTGTCGGCGCGGACGATCCTGATCACCGTCACCGGACAGGACAAGCGCGCGCTGCTCGAAGGCGCGATCGCCGACGGCCACAGCTCGAAGCTGCCGATCGGCCGGGTGCTGGCGGAGGTCGACCAGCCGATCGACATTCATTGGTGCCCGTGAGGCGCTAAATCTCTTCGAGCGGCTTGCCGGCCGTCTCCTCGAGGAACAGGATCGAGACCACGACCGAAATCCCGGTGAACACGACCGCGTACCATAGCCCGGCGTAAATATTGCCGGTCAGCGCCACCAGCGCGAAGCTGGTGACGGGCAGGAACCCGCCGACCCAGCCGGTGCCGAAATGGTAGGGGAAGGACATTGCCGTGTAGCGCACGCGGGTCGGGAACATCTCGACCAGCGCCGAGGCCTGCGGACCGTAGAGCGCGGTCGCGGCGACGACGAAGGCGAGCAGGATCAGGATCAGCACCGTCATGCTGGTCTGGCCGGGATCGGCGGATTTGGGATAGCCGGCGGACTGGAGCGCGGCGCCGATCGCATCGCCGGTCTTCGCTTTGTGCGCCTTCAGATCGGCGGCGGAAAGCCCGCCGCCGCCCTCGATCGCCACTGCGCTACTGCCGACGAGCACTCGCGTCGCGCCGTCCGGCGAAGCCCGGGTCGCGTAGGAAATGCCCTTGGTGACGAGCGCCGACTTGGCGATGTCGCAGGCGCTGGTGAACTTGGCAGTGCCGACCGGATCGAACTGCGCCGAACAGGTCGCCCGGTCGGTTTCGACCACTACGGGAGTCGCTTGCTGGGCGGCGACCAGCGCCGGGTTCGCCGCCGCGGCCATCCAGTGCGAGGCGGGGAAATAGAGGATCAATGCGAGCGCCATTCCGCCGACCATCACCGGCTTGCGGCCGACGCGGTCGCTGAGCCAGCCGAAATAGACGTAGAGCGGGGCGCTGACGACCGTCATCACGATCAGCAGTAGATCCTTGGTCTGGGCCGGCAGACCGAGCGACTTTTCGAGGAACACCTGCAGGTAGAAGAAGGTGAAATACCAAACCGCGCCCTGCGCGCACATGATCCCGAAGAATGCGATCAGCACCTGCTTCAGATTGTCGCGCTCGCCGAAGGCCTCGCGCAGCGGCCGCTTGGTGACCTTGCCGTCTTCCTGAAGCCTGGCGAAATGCGGGCTCTCGGCGAGCTTGGCGCGCATCCAGACCGAGATGGCGAGCAGGACCGCCGAGGCGAGGAACGGAATCCGCCAGCCCCAGGCGTTGAACGCGTCCTCGCCGATCGCGGTGCGGGTCGCGACGATCACCAGCAGCGCGGCGAGCAGCCCGAACGAGGCCGACGACTGGATCCAGCCGGTCGATGCTCCGCGCTTGTCGTTGGGCGCATGCTCGGCGACGTAGATCGCCGCCCCGCCATATTCGCCGCCGAGCGCGATTCCCTGCAGCACGCGCAGCAGGATCAGCAGCCACGGCCCGAGCGACCCGGCCTGGGCGTAGGTCGGGAGCAGGCCGATGAGGAAGGTCGCTCCGCCCATCAGGCTGACGGTGATGAGGAACGCGCCCTTGCGCCCGAACCGGTCGCCGATCACTCCGAAGATCAGCGCGCCGAGCGGCCGGAAAGCGAAACCGGCGGCGAACAAAGCGAGCGCCGCGATCAATGCCTGGGTCGGCTCGAGCCCGGCGAAAAACACCTTTGAGATGACCGACGCGAGCGACCCGAAGATGAAGAAGTCGTACCATTCGAACGCGGTGCCCGCCGACGACGCGATGACCACGCGGGCCATGCCCCAGGGTTTGTGGTGCGGTTGGGCAACGCTCGCCATCTGCTTCTCCCCTTGAGCGAAGGGATAGCAGCACCGCGCGGTCAGTCCAGCTTGCGGATCCTGCCTTCGATGGTGGCGAACCTGAGGCCGAACTTGCGCACCGCGACTCGGTTGGCGAGCGTCCGCCCGTCGCCGGTCAGCTCGAGCTGCTGGACGACCTTCAGGCCGCCGTTCATCGTGTAGCGGATGGTCGCCGCCCGGCCGCCGACGGTCACCTCGACCGGACCGACCGCGTCGCTGAGCGTGCCGGTGAAGCGGTTGGGCCCGGCCGGACGCATCACCCATTTGCGCTGGCGCACGGGCTTGCCGTTCTCGTGCACCGTGTCGACCAGGATGAACTCGCCGTGCTCGCCCTTGCGGCCGACGCTGTCGACCACCAGCCGCGACGAGCGCTTGAACACGATCTTCATCACGTTCTCGGCGTGGGTGCGGCCGGTGAAAAAGGCGGTCATGTCGAGCGCCGGCGCGGGCGCGGCCGCCGCGGCGGCCGTGATCGCGATCGCGAAGCTCACTGACGGCCGGCGAGCAACGCGTCGACCACGCTCGGGTCGGCGAGGGTCGAGGTGTCGCCGAACCCTTCGGTCGCGCCTTCGGCAATCTTGCGCAGGATGCGGCGCATGATCTTGCCCGAGCGGGTCTTGGGCAGCACCGGCGCGAACTGGATCTTCTCGGGCGCGGCGAGCGCTCCGATTTCCTTGCGCACTTCCTGGTTCAGTTCCCGCCGCAGCGCGTCGTCGCCGTCTTCGCCGGCGTTCAACGTCACATAAGCGTAGATCGCCTGGCCCTTGATGTCGTGCGGGTAGCCGACGACCGCGGCCTCGGCGACCTTGGGGTGGGCGACCAAGGCGCTTTCGACCTCGGCCGAGCCGACTCGGTGGCCGGAGACGTTGATCACGTCGTCGACCCGGCCGGTGATCCAATAATAGCCGTCCTCGTCGCGGCGGCAGCCGTCGCCGGTAAAATAGAGGCCGGGATAGGCCTTGAAATATGTCTCGAAAAAGCGGCCGTGATCGCCCCAGACGGTGCACATCTGCCCGGGCCACGAGCCGGCGATGCAGAGATTGCCGCTTGCCGGCCCTTCCAGAACCTTGTGGTTCGCATCGAGCAGCAGCGGCCTGATCCCCGGCAGGGGTTTGGTCGCGGAGCCCGGCTTGAGCTCCGTCGCGCCGGGGAAAGGGGAGATCAAAATCCCGCCAGTTTCGGTCTGCCACCAGGTGTCGACAATCGGGCAGCGGCCGTCGCCGACCACACGCCAGTACCACTCCCAGGCTTCGGGGTTGATCGGCTCGCCAACCGTGCCGAGGAGCCGCAGCGACTGGCGGCCGTGGCGCTTCACCGGCTCCTTGCCCTCGCGCATCAGGGCGCGGATGGCGGTCGGGGCGGTGTAGAAGATCGTCACGCCCAGCCGGTCGACCATTTCCCAGAAGCGGCCGAAATCCGGGTA